>NZ_JAQGJL010000005.1 GCF_028290645.1 Devosia sp.
AGCGCATCCCACTCCTCTGGGAGAAGCTTCGTTACCTGCTGCTCACTAAGTTCGAACAGGACCCCTTGGAGGGTACTGACATCCGTTAGGCGATCAAGAAGGACCGTCACTGAGCTAGAAAGGCTGAGCAACAACTTTGCATAACTACCATAGACTGATTTATCACCGCCACTTCCGCCAGACTTTTCTATACTCTGAATCGAAAGCAGAAATTCGAAGTCCGCCTTAGTACAATTCTCACGAAGATATTCAACATCTTCCTTCCTCAGAGCGACTTTTCCTTCCTTCAGAACATCCCTTACGATCGGAAGATCATTCCTCGATCCTTGCCGAACCAAAATCGAAAGCGCGTCGCGTATCAAACCGGATCGAACGTACTCTAGGAGAGAAGCATCTTCGCCCTCGGCCGGCAAATGTGGAGCAATTAGCTCTTGAAAGCTGGATCGCAACGCGCTTCGTAGCTGATCACCGCGTGAATCAAAATTCCGCTCTATACTTTCAAGAATTGCCGATTGATTGTATACTGTCGAATCGGACGCTTCTGCTTCAAGATCGTTAGCATCAAGCATCTTTAAATGCGAACGCTCATACCTCTCGACCTCATTGATAGCTTCTAGCCCGCCAAGGAGTCCCGATCTCGATGCCCTCTGCCTCAGAAGTTCTTTGCCTTGTAAGGAAGAGAGCTTTCGCCCACGTCGTTCTTGCTCCAATAGAGCAGTCACCCTTACGCGAGAGCTAGAGTCCTTCAGGGCGCCCTCAAGGGTCTGGCTAGACGCAACTCCTCTAGAGATCAGCGACAGTAACGCAATCAGCCGCACACGTGGCGATCTGTGGGCCAGAGCCGACTCCGCCGTATGCTCATCAAGCCGAGTGCTCTCCGGCAAAATAGCATCGATAAGGTCAGATGGAAGACTCTCAAACGAAGCGGACAACAAATACGCCGCCGCGCTATCCCTGCTTGATCGTGACAACAGTCTTGCCATCGCTTCGTGTGCCGCCGATTGCGTTGCAGAGTCGTTTTCTGCTAGTTCTGCGGAGATCAACTGAACATCACTTGGCTTGCCAAAACGACCGATGTAGGTCAAAGCCGCAAGCTTCACAGAAGTGGAGTTGGGAGCTCCAATCAGAGATTTCAGATACTCTTCCCGAGTATTCGAACCAAAATCTGGTTCTAGACCAATCGTGGTTAGCGCCGCGATTGCGCCAAGGCGGATTTCCTCAACCTTGCTATAGGCGGCCACGAACGAGAGTTGCCGTGCTGGCGACACACCCCGGAAGTCATAGAGCCAATGCCAAAGCGGAGCGTTTTCGTCGGCGTAGTGGCTTAGGCCAGAGTTACGGAGTCCCACCACCTCCCCGGGCGAGAACTCGACCTCGTTCCTATGCAGGAAGGCCAAATTCGCATCGTGAACTTCAAGTGTCAGCCGGTCATTCGAGGCAGTGGCCAGAAACCCCCCTATCAGCCGGAGGCGCACTGCATCCATCGGCCGGTCAGTAGTCTGGTTGCTGTCGGCAAGGACTTCTGAAAGCGCAGTCAAGTAATTTACCAGGGCCGTTCTCGGGGGAGGCGTGGTCGAACTCGGCACCCGTGGGGTAGCCTCCTTGGGTGGAGGTTCCGCCGACTTTTTTGTGCTGACCTGGCTGACAGCAGCAAGTGCTTGAATATGGCTCGACAGGCCCCTTCGAAGCTTGTCTGAAAACTCATCTAAGCTTCCAAACTCCTCAAACAGAACTTTCCTATCGGCGACAACGCTCCTTCTAAATTCGAGCACCTTGGTGAGACTCGGTCCCGCATCGGATAGGTACTGAGGATCAACGCGCTTGAAGAATAGCTTCATCTGAGGCTCTCCAGTCGCCTCATGCCGCTGCAGAGAACGACTGAACTCCTCTTGGAACCCTGATGTGAAGGTTCCATCGTCCGTAGGAGGCGACCCCCAGTGTTTCCACATCATTCCCACGAATAACTCGCAGGTATCCATGTCCCTGTTAATTACTTCTTGGGGGCGCCCCAGTTGGGTGACGGTATCTTCCCATCCAATTAGCTCCACCTCATATCCGAGGAAACTCGCCCAAGTTCGATTGAACTCGTCAACGACGACCTTTGCCTGTCTTCGTTCGTCTGAGAGATCTCCCGGAGAAGCGAGAAATACCCGAACTATGTTCCTCGTAATTGGCACCGCTATCGCCCCAGATTCTCCAAACCATTATTGTGGCAGGGACGCCGAGTGAAGGGCCGCTTACGGAGTTATGCCCATGTCTCGCACGCGCGATCGCCCAATCCTTGTTGATGTGTCCATGCAGACGATGCCGAGGCTCACATCCGCCCCACAGAATTTCCCCCCAACTTATCCCCGCCCTCTCCCCCGCGATAACTCCCCCGTCTTCCCGCATGGGACAGGGTCGCGACGAACGGTCTGCGCCGGAAGATGGTCGGGTGGAGCGATGGTCGCGTCGCTCCAGACTGAAACCACGACGGTCGGAACGGTTCGCCGGTCAAGCCGCTGGTACGCGCGGAAGATGCCCGCCGTCATCGCCCTAACCATAGCCGCGCCACCCGCTTGCCCGTCAGCCGACGCCACAGCACATTGCCCCGCCAACCCGGAGCCTCCGATGCGCCTCCCCGCCATTGCCCTGCTGCTCGCCCTCGTCGCCGCGCCGGCCGTCGCGGCGCCTCAAATCGGCGGCTACACCAACATGAGCCACGATGCCGGCCACGGTACGCAGGTCGAGTACCTGTCGCCCGGTGGCGGGGCCTGGCTGTGGTACCCCGGCAATTCGGTCATCCTGCCCGGCAAGTGGAAGCGCTCCGGCGCCGATATCTGCTTTGCCTACACCGCCAACAGCTACAACCCGGTCACCGGCCATAAGGGCGGCGACTGGGAGTGCATGGAATACCGGCTCTGGTGGTGGGCCATCGACGAGCGCGTCGAGGGCGATCCGCTGAAACTCGAGGGCGCCACCAAGGTGCCGTTCAAGCTCCGGAAGGAACGTGTCCGCTTCGACAAGCTCATCGCCCGCGTCACGGGCAAGAAGCCGCCCGTCGAAGTCACCTTGCTCACGCCCACCGGCGAAGAGGCACAAAGCTGCAAGTCGATCCTTGCCAATGCCGAGCAGAGCAAGGCGGGCATGGCCCGCGCCGTCAGCACCTATTTCTACGGCATCTTCATGGGCGAGCCCTGCGTCAAGGTCGATTACGCCCGCGCCTTCGACCTCATGAAGCGTTCCGGCACCGACCCAACGCCCTTCCTCCGCGTGCTGCGCGAGCGCGCCGCCACCGGCAACCCCAAGGCAATAGCCGCACTTGCCCGCTTCGGCCCCTGACCAGGCCCCCCACAAGAAATCTCCCCCCAACTTATCCCCGCCCTCTCCCCCCATGCGATAACCCCCTCGTCTTCCCGCATGGGACGGGGTCGCGACGAACGGTCTGGGCTGGAGATGGTCGGGTGGAGCGATGGTCGCGTCGCTCCAGGCTGAAACCATGACGGTCGCCCCGGTAGCGCGGGGGAGCCGCTATGCACGCGGGGTGGCGCCTTGCCGGCGCCATCGAGGGACGAAAGCTGCCGGGCAAGGGCAGCGGGCAGCGGCGGCGGGCCGGACCCCTTTGGGTCGCCGACGACCAAAACCCTTCGTCCTCGCGATGCGGCACGGGATGCCCCGAGCCCTCCGTGGCATAAGCCCAAAACCCCGGTCGGCCGGCGAGGCGTGAGCCTCGATATTCATTGCGGACTACCCGCGTGGGGCAAACGCCTCGCCGGCCAACGTCCCACTGCCCACAAACCCCCGAGGCCCCCGGCGATCGGGCGCCCCGCTACGCCCATCGCTCCCCTCATCCGCCCGAAAGCCCGGCCATGCTCACCCCTGCTCGATCGTCAGCGTCCCATGCACCCGGTCCTCGATCGTCTGCAGCGGCAGGCTCAGCCGGAACTCCTGTTCCTCCGGCCTGAAGATCGAGAATCGGAACCCCTTGCCCGCCAGCTCCGCCGCCTCCGCTGCCGTCAGCTTCGGATGCCGGCCGGTCCGGTCGTTGAGGGGCAGCGTGTGGCTGGGCATGGGTCGGCTCCTGCATATGTTCTGGTTTTGTTCTAGCGCCGCCGCCCCGCCCGAGTCCAGCCGTCCGTGGCAATGTGATCGCACGCCTTCACCAGTCCGCGATCCCGCATTGCACCCCCGCCCGCCGCCTCCTAGCCTTCCGGCATCCACCCGAAAGGAGGCTCTGCATGCGTAACCCGTTCGTAGCCGCCGCCCTCGCCCTTCCCCTGGCCATGGGCACGCTCGCCCTCGCCCCCCTGCCCGCCGAGGCGGCCGCGCACACCGTCGTCATCCAGGGGCACAAGTTCCTGCCCGCGCGGCTCAGCGTCGCCAAGGGCGACACCATCACCTTCGTGAACAAGGACAGCGCCCCCCACACCGCCACCGCCACCGACGGCGCCTTCGATACCGGCCGCCTGTCCCGCGGCAAGAGCGCCAGGGTCAAGGTCAGCGCCGCCGGCACCCACGCCTATATCTGCCGCATCCACCCCTCGATGAAAGGCACCGTAACCGCCCGCTAACCCCCCGACGGGAGAGCCCGATGGACACCGTGCAAGACGCGATCATCGCCGAGGTCGAGGCGTTCTCGGCAGCCTGGAACCTGGCCGATCCGCAGCGCGCCGCGACCTTCTTCACCGAGGACGGTGTCCGGGTGGGGGCCTTCGGCGACCAGCAGCGCGGCCGCGCCGAACTCGCCGCCGCCTACAGGAAGCTGTTCGAGGGGCCGATGGCCGGCGCAGCCTTGCACCAGGAACGCGGCACGGTGCGGCTGCTGACTCCCGAGCTCGCCATCTGGCAGGGCGGCATCGAAGTCACCGGCCCCGCCGGCCCGCCGCTCAAAGGCCACGTCGTTCAGGTCATGAAGAAGGTGGGCAATCGCTGGCTGGTCCTCGAGTCTCACCCGAAATTCTTCCCACCCCGCCCCGCGCCACATGGCTGAGCTCCCCAACGCCCGCCGCCGGTCCCGTGACACAACAGGCCCGCCGCAATACCGCCCAGATTGCCGCGTTGCTCAGCGCACCCCAATCCGGAGCCGCCCATGCGCACCGCCCTCCTCGCCATCGCCCTGATGTCGGCCGCCCTCCTCGCCGCCCCCGCGGAAGCCGCATCGCGCAGCACCGCCCGCGCCTCCGCCGATCTGCCGGTCCGCGCCGGCCCCGGCATCCGCTACGAGACCATCGGCACGCTCGAGCAGGGCGCCGAAGTCCGCCTCGTGCGCTGCACCCGCGACTCCAACTGGTGCCTGTTCATCGCCGATGACGGCGAACCCGGCGGCTGGGTGCGCGGCTCCTATCTCGTCGGCTCGGGCGCCAAGCTCGAGGTCACCCCGCACCGCTTCCTCGAGTTCAATCCGCTCAATCCGCTCGACCGCTGCCATGATGGTGATGACGACAGTCTCTTCTGCCGCTGACCTTGGGGTCACGCCGCCACAGAGATGAACCGTTTCGGCCGGCTGCGCCAAAAAATTCCACATTAACAACGGTTTCAGCTACCGTTCAGGCACGTCCTTCTAATTTCGCGGTCAAGGCAGTGATGCCACCACGCAATCGAAGGAAGCAGAAAATGTTTGCTCGCACCCTGAAGACCGCCGCCCTCGCCACCCTCGTCGTCGCCGCCACCGCCGGCGCCTCGTTCGCCGCCCAGTACGCCTGGGTCGACAATGACGCCAAGGTCAAGCAGTTCCACAAGCAGGCCTCGCCGACCGTGAACTGGGTCTCCGAAGGCGACAAGGTCAAGATCATCGGCTCGTGGGGCAACTGGTACAAGCTGCAGATCCCCGGCCAGGACGGCTGGGTGAAGGCCAACGTCCTCGATTTCACCCCCGGCCCCGGCCCGTTCCCTGGCTATGGCTACGGCTACGGCGGCTCGTTCTGCATCAACGGCGACAACGCCTCGTTCTGCCTGAGCGGCGGCTACTGAGCCTACCCGACCGCACTCCGCTCCAGCCAAAGCGCGCCTCCGGGACCCTCCCGGGGGCGCGTTCTACATTAAGGCAGGCTTCAGGATGCGTTCAGCTTCGCCCCGTTACGGTCACACTTATGGCAGCAACGCCACCAACCATTCTCAAGGGGACTCGAATGATCACCCACACGCTGAAGCTGACCGCCCTCGCCACCGCCCTCGTGCTCGCCACCGCCGGCGCCTCCATGGCCGCCACCTGGGCCTATGTCGACCAGGACGCCAATGTCCGCAAGTTCCACCAGAACGGCTCCCCGGTGGTCAACGGCGTCGATGAAGGCGACAAGGTCAAGGTCGTCGGCCAGTGGAACAACTGGTACAAGCTCCAGATCCCCGGCCCCGACGGCTGGGTGAAGGCCTCCGTGCTCGATTTCGACTATTACGACGATGGCCCGGATTACCCGGTCAACCCCGGCTTCGGCTTCGGCAGCAATTTCTGCGTCGAAGGCAACAGCGCCCAGTTCTGCCTCGGCGCCAACTACTGATCCCACCGGCCGCAGCCCGGCCGATCCGCGAGCGCCTCCGGGATCCTCCCCCCGGCGGCGCTTTCTTCATCTTGCGTTAAGGAAACCCGCAGCGGGCTTGCCGCGTTCGGGACATGTCGCGCGTTGCTTCTTAAAGGAGCCTGACATGTCCCTCAATCGCCTGGCCCTCGGCGCCTCCGGCGCCCTGTTTGCCCTCGCTCTCGCCGCCCCGGCGGCCACTGCCGCAGAGGCCTTTGCCTCCGCCGCGGTCAATGTCCGCGCCGGCGCCGGCGCCAGTTTCGCCGTCGTAGATGTGCTCGGCCCCGGCCAACCGGTCGCGATCGACTACTGCCGCGGCGCCTGGTGCCTCATCCGGCAGTCGGGCCCGGATGGCTGGGTCAACGCCAACTTCCTCACCGCCGACAGCTACGGCGGCGGCCGCGACTACAATGACGAAGAGGACTACTACCCATACCCCGACTACACCGACAGGGACTATGCCGGCGGCTACTACGGCGGCGAGCGCTTCTACGACGATTATTTCTTCCTCGAGCGCCCGCACCAGCGCTACCGCAACTCCCAGTTTTACGGCAGCGAGATCTGCATCGCCGGCGTCATCGCGCAGGTGTGCGCTCGCGACTGAGCCCGCTTGCAGGTCGCGTTGACGCGGCTTATCTAACTCGCGTCAACAGCGCCGGCGCCCCGAATGGCCACTCAGATGAAACCCTATGTGAAGCTCGCCTCGACCCTCGCCAGCGTGGGTCTGGGCATCTTCCTCATCGAGCGCTTCGGACTCTCCGAACTCACCAAGAACGGGAGCCTGCATATCGATGGCACCATCCTGTCGCTCATGGTGCTCGCCCCCGTCGTGCTGATCATCGCCGCCGCCCTGGTCTTCATGATCGGCAAGATGCGCCGGCTCTGATCCCGCGTGCCGGGGCGACCGGCGACGAGCGGCCCCACGTGATCATTCCACCCGAAGCCGCTCGACGTCGATCCCGCGCGCCGTCAGCGGCTCGCGCATGCGCCGGCCCAGAAACTCGTTGATCCCGTAGAGCACCACCGCCGCGAGCAACAGCGCGATGCCGAAGCCGCGCGTCCCCTCTTCGGTGCCGATGGCGATCGCCGCCAGCACCGCGGCCGCGCTGCCGCCAATCAGGATGTACCACCGGCGCTCCGCCTGTACCCTGAGGTTCCGGGCGCTGGACAGCAGCAGGTCCCTGAGCTCGAGGTCGCTCATCGCCGCCAGCTCCGAGTTCCCGCCCTCGCGCCGGATGGTGTGCATATAGGCCTCGACGCGCCGCTCAGTCACCTCCTGCCGCTCGGCGTCCCGCCTGCCGCGTAAGAAGTAGCTGCCGACGAGCCCGATGAGCCCGAGCGCCAGCGCAATTTCCAGTAAAGCCACCATCGTCATCCCCTTGCCCGAGCCACCACGCCCGTCGCAATTCAAATGTCCCCGGCAGAGCGAGGATTCAAGGCGCGGGCTTTCAAAGCAGTCTCAAGCCGAAGGTGGGATGAGGGGGCCCGCAACCATAGGTTGCGCGATCGGAGCGAAGCGACACCGATGCCCGCGCCCCTCAATGCGCCAGCGTCTCTTCCTCCACCGGGCTCGGCGCCGCTTTCTTGCCTTGCTGGCTCAGGTGACGCTCGCGCGCCATCACCACCAGCCCCGCGGCCGCGATCACCCCGGCGCCGATCAGCGAAATCGGGTCGATCAGATGGCCGAAGAACTGGTAGCTGAGGAAAATCCCCCAGGGCAGCGAGAAATAATTGAAGGGCTGCAGCGTACTGGCGGGCGCGCGCGACAGCGCCACCATCATCAGCCCATGCGCCGCCGTCGAGGTGATCATCACGAACCCGACCTGCACCATCGCCGTCAGGTCCATCGGCTGCCAGAAGAACACCCCCACCGCCGTGGTCAGCACCAGCCCGCCGACCCCGACATAGACCATGCTCGTCGCCGTCGTATCGACGCTCGAAACCTTGCGCGTCAGCGCGATATAGACCGCATAGCTCGACGCCGAGACCAGCGCGAACAGCACGCCGCCGTCGATCGGCAGCCCGCCCGGCCTCACGATGATCATCGCGCCGCAGAAGCCGACGAACACCGCCACGATACGGAACAGCCCGACCCGCTCCCCGAGGATCGGGATCGCCACCAGCGTCGCGAGCAGCGGATAGACCAGCGTGATCGCCTGCAGTTCCGCCAGCGGCACCGTCTTCAGCGCCAGGGCGAAGGCCCAGATGTCCACCACCAGCAGCAGCGCCCGCAGCCCCTGCAGCCACGGGTGCTTCGAACGGAACGCGTGCTTCAACGGCCCCTGCCGGCTCGCCAGCACCAGCGAAAACGCGGCGAACGCCCAGAACCGCAGCATCGCGATCTGGAACGGCGAATGATGCTGCACCAGCGACTTGGAGACCGCGTCCTGGATGCCGAAAATGACGATGGCGAGTACGCTGAGGCCGATTCCGAGCGCAACATTGTCGGCCCGGCGGCGGGGTTGCCCGGTCGTGGGCTCGGTCATGGAAATCTCTGCACGTCGGAAGCCCCGGACCGGCGGCCCGGGGCAGGTAGCCGCGACTTATGCCGCTTATGTACTGCTCTTCATAGTGGCGTTTTTGACCAGCCCGGCGATGGTGGTGAGAATACCGCCACCGATGATCCCGACCAGCCCCTGCCCGGCCAGCGCACCGATATCGAGCCCGCCCGTACCGGCCGCGACGGCAGCGCCGCCCACGAGCCCGGCAAGACCGGGTATCTGCGCCGCCAGCCAGGTGCCGAGCCAGCCGCCGATTGCGCCGGCGATGGTATTGCCGACCGGTCCCAGGTTGACCTGCTTCAGGACGGCGGCAATGCCGTTGCCCCCGATGGCCCCTCCTATCAATTGCACGAGAATCGAAACAACTGCTTCCATTTTGGACGCTCCTCAGATCCAGCGTTTGGAAGCCGGGTGTGGCCCCCAACTCGCAGCACCGAGCATAGGCGCGAGTAGGCAGAGTCGGTAGAACCCCATCCCCCAGCCCACGAAACTCTAGGGGATAAAGCAGTTGCGACAGCTCTACTGTCAGATGGAAAGACTAGAGCCCGGCCCGGACTTACGCGTGGTTGGGCTGGGTGGGTCTCTCGTTGCCGCAAGGCGCTTCCGCATACTCGGTGTCATTTCCCGCGAAAGCGGGAACCTCCGATTGCGATCTCCCCGTGGGCGCAGGTTGAGAGGCCGAAAACAGAGGTGTCCGCTTTCGCAGGATTGACCCGGCGCGAGGGATGCGGGTGAGTGTTGCTGGGAGGTTTGGTTTCCAAAATCCTTCCCGCGCACTCGATGTCATCCCCAGCGACGACATTGCAAGCCTCCCCGCCCCGCACTCCTCTGCATCGCGGCCCGCGTCCAGAATTGAACCCGTGCCCCCGAGCGCCTATCTTCCGTTTCGACTCATGACATCCACAGCCAAACGTTCCCCGGCCGATCCCGGCCGTGTCGCCCTCATCACCGGTGCAGCCGATCGCATCGGCGCCGCCATTGCGCGCCGCCTCGCCCGCGAAGGCTGGGCCGTGGTCGTCCACTATCGCAACTCCGCCGAAAAGGCCGAGGCGCTGGCAGCCGACGTCCTCGCCGCCGGCGGCAACGCCGCGACGCTCGGCGCCGACCTCGCCGATCGCACCCAGCGCTCGCGCGTCATTGCCAAGGCCGCCGAGTTCTTCGGCCCCCTCACCCTCCTGGTCAACAACGCCTCGTTGTTCGAGCGCGATGCCGTCGCCGATCTCGACGAGGCCCTGTGGGACGCGCATTTCGCCATCCACGCCGAAGCCCCCGCCTTCCTGTCGCGCGATTTCGCCGCCCAGCTTCCGGCGGGCGCCGGCGGCAACATCATCAACATCATCGACGAGCGCGTGCTGGACCTGCCCCCCGCCTTCTTCAGCTACACGCTGTCGAAATCCGTGCTCTGGACCATGACCCGGACCCTCGCCCAGTCCCTGGCGCCCCGCATCCGCGTCAACGCCATCGGCCCCGGCCCCACCGTGCCGCCCCCGCACGTCACGCCCGAAGCCCACGCGCGCCGCCTCGCCAAACTGCCCCTCGGCCACGCCGCCGATGCCGACGGCATCGCCGATGGCGTTCTCGCCATTCTCGGCCTGCCGTCGATGACCGGCCAGATGCTCGCCCTCGATGGCGGCGAGCACATCGAATGGCCGGCCCGCCGCGGGCCGACCCCGAGGCGCAAATGACCGACACTGCTCCGATCCACGGCGCGGACGTCATCCGCAACTTCGTCAAGACCCTGCCCTCCTCGCCCGGCGTCTATCGCATGTTCGACGAGGCCGGCGAGGTCGTCTATGTCGGCAAGGCGCGCAACCTGAAGGCGCGCGTCACCAACTACACGCGCCCCGAAGGCCTCGATATCCGCATCCGTCGGATGATCGAAGCGACGCGCAACATGGAGTTCGTGCGCACCGAGACGGAAGCCGAAGCGCTGCTGCTCGAGGCCAACCTGATCAAGCGCCTAAAACCGCGCTTCAACGTGCTGCTGCGCGACG
>NZ_JAQGJL010000038.1 GCF_028290645.1 Devosia sp.
AATTTTCAGACGCGGTGCGCCAGGGCGCGGACATCGCCACCATGGCGGTGGGTCTGATCGTCGATCCGTATCAGGCCGAGACCATCCTCGCCAACGAGCAGGCCGATCTGGTGGCGCTGGCGCGGGCGGGTGGCGAGAATGCCATCCGCACGCTGATCGAGCGCAACAACCAGCGGCTGTTCCGGGCGGCGCGCAGCGTGCTGCGCAATGACGGCGAGGCCGAGGATGTGGTGCAGGAGACCTATGTGAAGGCGTTCACCGCACTCGCGGGGTTTCGCGGCGAGGCGAGCTTTTCGACCTGGGTGACGCGGATCGCGCTCAACGAGGCAGTATCGCGGCTGAGACGGCGGCGAAAGCGCAGCGGTCTCGAGGCACTGGACGCGGCAGTGAGCGCCGATGCCGGGCTGGTGTCGCTGTTCCCGCTGTCGCTCGTCCCGCTCGCCGCCGACAAGGAGGTCGCGCGAAGCGAGATGCGCCACGTGCTCGAGACTGCCATCGATGGACTGCCGGAGGGATTTCGCACGGTGTTCGTGTTGCGCGATGTCGAGGGGCTCACCACCGAGGAGACGGCGGCACAACTGGCGCTGAAGCCCGAAACGGTGAAAACACGGCTCCACCGCGCGCGTCGCATGCTGCGGGCCGTGCTCGAGGAACAGATGCGCGGCTCGTTCACCGATCTCTATCCGTTCGACGGCGCACGCTGCGCCAAACTGGGCGACCGGGTAATCGACCGGCTCAACCGGTCCTAGCGCGCTCACAGCGACTTCTCGGCGAGCTGGCGGAAGGCGTCGGGGACGGAGCGGGAGGCTTCGAGCGCCACCGAGCCGTAGCCAATGGCCTCGCGGCCGAAGCGGTCGCGGACGCGATCCATGGCGTGGTCGGCGACGAGGCGGGCGCGGCCCTGCCGGCTGCCGGAGCGGCGTGGTTCGTCGGCGAGGCCGAGCGGCAGTTCCAGCTGCACTAGCGGGTCGCGCTCGAGGCGGGCGACGGAGATGGCGAGGAGCGTGATGGTGCGCTCGTCGGGGTGGTCAGCGGCGACGACGCGCACCAGGTCCTCGGCGATCTCGGCGAGGCTGGTGGTGGCGGCGGTGGGGGAGTCGATGGTGAGCGAGCGGGTGACGGCGCGCATGTCGCGGAAGCGGACGCGGACGGTGATGGTGTGGCCGTGCCAGGATTTTGCCCGCAGCCGGGAGGCGATGCGATCGGCGAGGTGGCAGAGGGCGGGGCGGTAGATGCGCTCGACAAAGGGTTTTCGGCCAAGCGCCGACTGGGCGCCGGCGGAGCGGGCGCGCTGGTTGGTGACGATGGGGCGCGGATCG
This sequence comes from Devosia sp., assembly GCF_028290645.1. GTDB lineage: Bacteria > Pseudomonadota > Alphaproteobacteria > Rhizobiales > Devosiaceae > Devosia_A. The sequence continues at coordinate 1,320 of NZ_JAQGJL010000038.1, forward strand.
CGGTTCCAGGCCAGCGCGCTGAGCTTTTCGCCGGTGGCGCGGCCGAGCAGCGACTGCACCCAGGCGGGGCTTTTTTCGGCGAGCTGGCCGATGGTGAGGATGCCCTCGTCCTCGAGCTTGCCCTCGGTGACCGGGCCGACGCCCCACATCAGGCCGACCGGCAGGTGGTGGAGGAACTCGAGCTCGCGCGCCGGATCGACGACGACGAGGCCGTCGGGCTTGGCGACCTGCGAGGCGATCTTGGCGAGATGCTTGGTGCGCGCTACGCCGACCGAGATCGGCAGCCCCAGTTCGGCGCGGACGCGGGCGCGGATGGTTTCGCCGATGCGGGCGGGCGGGCCGAACAGGTGCTCGCAGCCGGCGACGTCGGCGAAAGCCTCGTCGATGGAGATGCGCTCGACCAGCGGGGTGTAGTCGCCGAGCACGGCGATGGCCGCGTCGCCGAGCCGCTGATACTGGTCGAAATGGCCCCCGACGAAGATGAGCTCGGGGCAGAGTTCCTTCGCCGCCCAGCCGGACATGCCGCCATGCACGCCGAAGGCCTTGGCCTCATAGGAGGCGGCCAGCACCACGCCGCCGCCGACAGCGATCGGCTTGCCGCGCAGGCTGGGATCAAGCAGCTGCTCGACCGAGGCGTAGAAGGCATCGAGATCGGCGTGGAGGATGGTGGCGGAGTCCATCGATGGCTCCCGAGTGCTGGGGAACATAGAGTGAACGGATGGCGAGTCTTGTCAATGGGCGAGGGCACCGCCGGAGCGTCTGGCCGCCCCCCCACCTTTGATCCCTCCCCACAAGGGGGAGGGAGATGACTGAGAAACCTCGCGCCAAAGCTTAGCCCAGCAGTTCTTGCGCCTCCCTCCCCCCTTGTGGGGAGGGATTGAGGGTGGGGGTGGCCACACGCTCAGGTGTCGCTATCACGCCACGGCGGGCGAAACGCCGCGGGCCAGGTCCAGCAGCCTCGGCACCTCCTCGGGCACGTCTTCGGTGAGGCGGGCGGCGGCGAGGGTGGGGAGCCAGGCGAGGATTTCGGTGGGGGCGAGGCCGCTGCGGGCGGCGTAGCGTGCGAGATAGGCGTCGGCGAGGTCGAGGCGGGGGCCGTGCATCAGGAGATAGCTGCGGCAGGCGTCGGCGGCCGGGGGGCCGGAGGTGGCGTCGGGCCAATCGACGACCGTCGTGGCGCCGGGCGGGCCGATGATATTGAAGGGGTGAAAGTCGCCGTGACAGAGGCGGTTGCCGTCGGGAAGGGTGGCGAGGTGGGCGAGGAGGACTTTCCGCACTGGGTCGTCGAGTTGCGCGCCGTGGGCGATGCGGTCGGCGAGGCGGGATTTCAGCGGGCGCAGGCGGGGCTCGGGGCGGGCGTGGATGGCGAGGTGGAGGCGCACCATTTCCTCGAGCGCCGCGGGGACGATCGAGGGCTCGGATTCGGCGAGGGGCTTGCCCTCGGCGCGGGTCATGACGACGCCCCAGCGTCCGGCGAAACGGCCGGCTTCGAGCACCTGAGGGGTGGGGAGACCGTGTTCGGCGACGATGGCGAGGATGGCGGCCTCGCCGAATGCCTGGGCCCGGGCGCCAGGCGCGCGATAGAGTTTCAGGACCGCATCGCCATAGGCGAAAGCTTCGGCCATCTTGCCGGAGCCCAGGCGGGGGCCGATCTCCTGCTGGGCCATCGGCTAGCGCAGCGCGGCCTTGAGGGCGGCGGCGATCGGGGTGTCACCGGAGACGAGCTGGAAGGTGTGGCCGGCGGATCTTGGCTCAGCGAGCACGGCGACGATGGTAGCGGCGACGTCCTCGCGCGGGATCGAGCCCCCCTCGATCGCGGCTTCGCTGAGGCTGACCTTCCCGGTGCCGGGGGCATCGGTGAGCTCACCGGGCTCGAGGATGGTCCAGTCGAGGCCGGAAGCGTGGATGAACTTCGCGGCGGCCCGCTTCTGCTTATAATAGTCCTTCATCTCGTCGCTCATCTTGCGGGTCGACAGCCCGGTGCTGGCGCCGATCGAGGAGATGGCGACGTAGCGCCTGACGCCGGCGTTCTGCGCCGCGTGGAGGGTGCGGCGGACGCCGATGCGGTCGAGCTCGCTGGTCTGGCCCGCGCCGGAACCGGCGGCGAACACCACGGCGTCGGCGCCTTTCATGGCGGTGGTGAACTCGAAGAGCGGGGAGGTTTCGAGATCGAGCACGATGGTCTCGGCGCCGCGCTTCACCAGGTCCGCCATGTGCCTAGGGTTGCGGATGGTGGCGACGACACTGTCGCCGGCGGCGATTAGCTTTTCGACGATCAGCAGGCCGGTGCGGCCGTGGCCGCCGATGACGATGACGCGCATGCTGAACCCTTCCGCCGGATGGGGG
>NZ_JAQGJL010000084.1 GCF_028290645.1 Devosia sp.
GTGGCGCTCGACGATTCGGCGTCGCGCCTCAACATGACGCTCGAGGACCGCGCCGGGACCATCTCGGGCGCCTTCGAGAACCGCACGCTCGAGCTGAGCTCGGTGATCGACGGCCGCATGCAGTCGCTGACCGAAGCGCTGGATACCCGCGCCATCACGCTCTCCGACGCCATCGACAACCGCACCTCGTCGCTGGCCAAGCTCCTCAGCCAGGGCGGCATCACCCTGCTCGACCAGTTGCGCGACCGCGGCCATGAAGTGTCGAGCGCGCTCGACATGATCGGCACCCGCATCGCGTCCGACATCACCGGCCGCGCCCGCGAGGCCGAGCAGCTGCTTTCCGGCCTCAGCCACCAGCTCGACGAGCAGGTGCAGATCCAGGTCAACTCGATGGAATCGCGCCTGCAGTCAGCGATGATCGAATTGTCCGGCGCCCTCGACGACACCACCGAGCGCGCCCGCGTCACCCTGACCGGTGCCGGCTCGCAGAATCTCGCGCAATTCGATGCGCGCCTCGACGAGATCGCCACGGCCATCGACACCCGCCTCTCGACCCTCGACGGCGTCATTGGCGACAAGGGCGAGAAGCTCATCGTCGCGCTCGACAAGAACAATGCCAGCTTCTCGGCCCGGGCCAACGTGCTGGAAATGGCGCTCGATGAGAAGGCCGAGCACTTCAACGAGATCGTCGGCCAGCGCACCCGCGAGATGACCGAGACGCTCGGACAGCGCACCAAGCAGATCACCGAGTCGATCGCCAACCGTTCGCGCGAAATCTCGGACTCGCTCGAAGGCCACACGCAGATCATCGCCGACGCCCTCGACGGCCGCACCCAGCTGCTCAACGAAACGCTTAACAGCCGCCATGGCGAACTGAGCGCCGCGCTCGACGAGCACGTGAAGGCCTTCGACGTGACCATTGCCGGGCACGCCCGGGCCATGGACACCAACATCATCACCCACGCCCAGGCCATCGACACGGCTCTCGGCGCCCGGGTCGAGCAGTTCGACCAGGTGCTGACCGGCCGCGCCAAGGAATTCGACGATGCCGTCGCGAGCCGCACCCAGGCGCTGGACCAGTCGGTCCTGACCCGCACCCAGGCCATCGACCTCGCGCTGCACCAGCATGCCCAGCAGATCGGCGACAGCCTCGACCAGCGCACCCAGGCACTGGCAACAACCGTCTCCAGCCGCTCGGCCGAACTCGCCGACGCACTCAACAGCCGCACCCAGCAGCTCGCCGAGACGCTCGGCAGCCACACCGTCGGCATCGCTGCGGCGATCGGCGACCGTACCGCCGAGCTCGCCCGCACCATCGACGCACAGGGCGCCACGGCGCGCGACCGGATCGACTCGAGCCTCCGCAACGTCTCCGACGTGATGTCGGAGCGCGCGGCGGCCGTCTCGACGCTGTTCGAGTCCAAGGTCGCCGAAGTCAGCGAGGGCCTGGGCCGCGGCATCGATGCAGCGATCCTCCGCATCGCCGACGCCGAGTCGGGCGTTACTGCCCGCATCGACGGCGCCGCCTCTACCGTCGGCGAGAGCGCCCGCAAGGCCGCCGACATCATCGAGACCGGCGTCAACTCGGCCCGCAAGGCCATCACCGACATGGTCGACCAGCGGCTGGGCACCCTGCCCGAGGCGATCACCGCCCGCGCCGACATCACGGCCGAACGGCTGGCCTCGCTCAACACCGCGATCAACACCGCGCTGGTGCAATCGATGACCGACCTTGAGTCCGGCGCCGACCGGATCGAGGAGACCATCTCCCGCCGCATCGTGTCCGCGACGCAGGGCATCGCCGACGACGTCACCACCACTGCCGACCGCATGGACGTCGCGGTGGGCCGGGCTCTCGCCCAGATCCACCAGGCCTCTAGCAATATCGACGAGCTGATCTCGATCAAGGCCGTGGCCGCCGCCGACGCCATCGGCAGCAAGGTCGCGGAGATCAACCGGGTCGTCTCGGAACAGACCGACGCCTTCTCGGCGCTCGTCTCCGACAGCTCCGCCCAGCTCGAGATGTCGCTGCAGAACCACGGCAACGTCCTGGCCCAGGCGCTGATCACCAACGCCTCGAACGCCGAAGACCTGATGAACCAGTCGACCTCGCGCATCCTCACCGATGTGACGACCGCGCTGGGCAAGCTCAACGACAGCAACATGCTGCTGCAGAAGGTGCTCGACGCCTCGACCGCCAACCTCGCCAACCTCGAGACCTCGGTCGCCCAGCAGACCGCGACCTACTCGACCACGGTGCGCGAGGCCATCGGCTCGACCGAGGAGGCCGGCCGGCTCGTCACCGAGCATGTCGGTGCCCTGCAGGCCTCGATTTCCTCGATGGTCAACGAGTTCGGCTCGATGCTCGGCAACCTCGACGCCGAGGCCAAGAGCCTCGACTCGGCGGCGCAGAACCTCAGCACTTCGGGTACGCTCACCCTCGCCAATCTCGACGATCGCCGCACTGCCATGGACGAACTGGCGCAGGCCTTCACCGCCCGCGCCGATGAGATCGACGGCCGCATGCGCGGCTTCGCCCACTCCATCTCGGAAACCGTCGAAGAGACCGAGCACCGCCTCGTCGCTGCCCGCGAGTCGATGGAGCAGTTGCTCGCCACCACCACCTCCAACGTCGCCGAGACGCTGGAAGCGACGTCGGGCACGATCAACGCCGCCCTCGCCGACACCACCGGCCAGCTGCAGAACGTCCTCACCAACACCGCCGAGCAGGTGCAGGCCGCCCTGGGCGAGACCACCAGCCAGCTCGAAAACGTGCTGACCAACACGGCCGAGAAGGTGCAGACTGCCCTCGGCGCAACCACCGGCCAGCTCGAGGAAGCCCTCACCGGCACCACCGACAAGGTACAGAGTGCGCTGGCCAGCGCCACCGCCGAGATGCAGTCGGTGCTCGGCAAGAGCACCAACCTGCTCGAGGAAGCGCTGGAGGGCACCTCGCATCGTGTCGCCACCCAGCTCGGCTCGTTCACCGATACCGCAGCGAACGAGAGCCAGCGCGCCGCCGATGCCCTGCGCCAGACGCAGGCAACGATGATCCTCGAGATGCAGTCGGCGCTCGAAGAGGCCACCCAGCGCTTCAACGAGACGGCTACCGCGATGCGCGCCACCGCCAAGGAAGTGGGCGCCGAGCTCGAGAACACGCGGTCGGAACTGGCCCGTGGCGTCATGGAACTCCCCGAGGAGACCAAATCCAGCGCCGCCGCGATGCGCCGCGTCGTTGCCGAACAGATCGAAGCGCTGGCCGAACTCAACGCCATCGTTCGCGCCCAGCCGGCGACGCACGACCTCAACGAACGCCGCCCGTCGGCGCCGACCCGCCAGTCCTATGTCCGTGACGAAGCCCCGTCGCGGCCCGAGCCGCGTCCGGAACCGGCCCGTCCGGAGCCGGTGCGCGCCGCCGAGCCGAAGCCGGCCGAACCGGCCCGCGCCACGCCGCGCTACGTGCCGATGCCGGACGTTCCGGCACCGGTGGTCACCGCGCCGCGTCCGCAGACCGTTGCCGAGGCCAAGCCCGCAGCCAAGTCCGAAGAAGGTGGTGGCTGGCTCCGTGACGTGCTCCGCAACGCTTCGGGTCCGGCCGCTGCCGCCCCCGCGGCTGCACCGGCGCCCGCGCCAGCCCCAACACCCGCGCCGTCGCAGGGACAGAACCTCTCGACCCTCACCGAGGAGATCGCCCAGTCGATGGAGCCGGCAGCACTGGCCGATGCCTGGCAGCGCTACCAGTCGGGCGAGCAGAACGTGTTCTCGCGCCGGATCTACACGCTGGGCGGCCAGGCGACCTATGACGAGGTCAGGAAGCGCATCCAGCGCGACCCGGATTTCGGCAAGACCGCCGCGACCTACATGGCCGAGTTCGAGCAACTGCTGAAGCGCGCCGCCACCGGCCCCAACCCGGCCGGCGAGACCCGCGAGTACCTGCTCAGCGACCGCGGCCGGGTGTATACGATGCTGGCCCACGCGAGCGGCCGGCTGGGGTAGCGACTAGCCATTGACCTTGATTGAGGGCCCCGTGGGAAAACCGCGGGGCCTTTTCCTTTGGGTGCGGTGTTGCGGTAGTCGCCTTCTCCCCTTGTGGGAGAAGGCAATCCGGTGCGAGGGGCCGCGGCCGCCTACCCCAGCCGCGCCTCTGCCGCCTGCTTTGGCCCCTGCATCGCGATCGACAGCCAGATCAGCAGGCCGCCGAGGCCGGCGAAGGCTGCGGCGACGAAGTAGGCCTTGGCGCCCATCATGCCGGTGAGCCAGCCGAAGCCGACCAGCGCGATGACGCTCATGGCCTGCTGCAGCATCTGGAAGAAGCCCTGCGCCTCGGCCGCGATCTCGTCGCCGGTCCAGTTGGCGATGAAGTGCATGGAGCCCATGTAGCCGAGCGCGAAGGTGATGGCGTTGAGGGCCTGGAGCGGAATCAGGAGTTCAATGCCCGGCTGCAACGCCATGCAGCTCCAGCGGAAAACCGCGACGGCGGCGGAGGCAAGGATGAGGCTGCGGGCCGAGAACCGCTTGGCGAAGCGCCCGAAGACGAACATCAGCCCGGCCTCCGAGAACGCCGCGACGGCGAGGAGCGGGCCGATGATATCGGCCGAAAAGCCCTGCTCCATCCAGAGCAGCCCCTGGAATGCGTTGAGCACTATGTGGGTGCCGAACACCATCGAAAAGCCGATGAGCGGCAGGATGAAGAACGGCTTCATCACCTCGCGCAGGTGCCGGGCGCCCGATGGCGCCGGCGCGTCCTGCCTCTCGGGGCCGCGGAAGCGCGGCAACCCGACCGCGGCGAGGGTCCGCAGCAGCGACAGCCCGACGAACATCGGCAGGAATATGCCACCGCCGAGCTGCGCGATGATGAAGCCGGTGAGGATGAGCATCAGCATGTAGCCGACCGTGCCCCAAGCGCGGATCGGCCCGAAATGCGTACCGCGTCGCCGCGTCATCCGCATGGTCGCGGCATCGGTCACCGGACCGACGGCGGCGGCCGGCAGGGAGAGCAGTGTCCAGACGATGAGGATGCCCCAGAAGCCGTTGACGAAGAACAGGCCGATCGGGATGAGACCGGCGAGCACCGAGCCGAAGACGATGACCTGCCGCCAGTCCGAGGCGCGGTCGGCGATCCGCCCCACCGCCACGTTGAGCAGCAGCATGATCAGCACGGGGACGGCATTGATGATGCCGATCTGCTCCGAGTTGAGGCCCTGCCCGGCAAACCAGATGCCACCATAGACGGTGACCACCGCGCCCGACATGTACTGGATGAAATAATAGACGCTGGCGCGCAGTTCGGGCGAGATGCGGGGTTCCGGGACGGCGAGGGTGGTCATCTAGGGACTCAGGGGGCGGGATCGGCGACGGTGAGCTGGTCGGTGGTGATCGGGTGGGCATTGGGCGGCTGCAGCTTCAGCGACAGCACCACGCAGAGCGCCCCCACCAGCGCGTAGCCGCCGACCACCAGCCACGCCCATGGCCCGAAGGCGGCGACGCACCAGCCCATGACGAGGATCACCACCACCGACATCGCCTGCTGCAGCACATAGGAGAAGCCCTGCGCTTCGGCGGCGATATCCTCGCTGGTCCAGTTGGCGAGGAAGTAGATGCCGCCGAAGTACCCCATGGCGAAGGTGATCGAGTGCAGCGTCTGCAGCAGGAAGAGCACCCAGACCGGCGGCGAGAACGCCATCGCCGTCCAGCGGAACGCCGCGACGAGGCAGGCGAAGATGATGAGATGCCGCGCCGAGACCTTGAGGTTCAGCCGCTTCCAGATGAACATCATTCCCGCCTCGGCCGCGGCCATGGTGGCGACCAGCGGCCCGATCAGGCCCTCGGGGATGCCCTGCTCGGTCCACAGCACCGCCCCGAACGCGCCAAGCACGCCGTGGGTCGAATAGAGGATGGCGACCCCGATCAGCGCCATAAGGAACCACGGGCTCATCACCTCGCGCAGCTTCTTCGCCCCGAGCCGATGCTCCGGCTTGATCCGCACCTCGCCGGCACGAAACTGCGGCAGCTGGAACGACAGCAGCGCCCGCAGCAGGGCGAAGGCGACGAACACCGGCACGAACGCCCCATCCCCGAGCCAGGCGATCAGCGGGCCGCTGAGCCCGGTGGTGACCATGAAGCCCACCGTGCCCCAGGCCCGCACCGCGCTGAAGTCGGTGCCGTGCCGCTGCGTCATCCTCAATGTCGCCGCATCGATGACGGGCACCAGCGCGAAGGCGGGCATCACCGACAGCACCCAGATCCCCAGA
>NZ_JAQGJL010000096.1 GCF_028290645.1 Devosia sp.
TCCCCTGAGTTCTCAAACGAAATGCAACACCTGGTTAGGGTGTTGGCATGGGACAGAGATATCGACAGTTCGGTGTTGCGGAGCGGTGTGAGATTGCCCGGCTATCGGGCGCGGGCCGCTCGATCCGGCAGATCGCTGCAGCTCTGGATCGCGCGCCATCGTCGGTGGCTCGAGAGCTGAAGCGCAACCGCGGTGTGCAGGTGGCCTACCAGCCGGTCTACGCCGAGGCGCAGGCCAAGGCGCGGCGCTGGAGCGGCAGCCGGCTGGATCGGGACGCGGCGTTGCGCCAGCAGGTGCTCGGCCAGCTCGAGCAAGGTTGGTCGCCCGAGCAGATCGTCGGTCGCGCGCGGCAGACCGGAACGGCGCCGGTCGGGGGGGAGACCATCTATCGCTTCATCCATGCCCAGATCCGGCGCCACAACGACTTCGACTGGCGCCGCTATCTGCCCCGGGGCAAGTTCAAGCGTGGCTGGCGACCCGGCAAGGGCGGCAGCCCGGCGCTGCATATGCTGCACCGAATACCGCTCAGCGCGCGGCCCGAGGAGGCCGCCGGCCGCCGGACCCCGGGGCACTGGAGGCCGACCTGATGGGCTTCGCCCGGTACGGGCAGAACCTGCTGATCCTGCATGAGCGCATGAGCCGGGCGCTGATCGGCTTGCCGCTGGGCTCCAAACATGCCGGGCCCATCGCCCAGGCGATCGGCGCGGTCCTCGCGCAACTGCCGCCGCCGCTCCGCCGCACCGTCACCTTCGACAACGGCACCGAGTTCGCCCGCCACCACGAACTTGGCGCGCTTGGCATCGGCACCTACTTCTGCGATCCCCATGCGCCCTGGCAGAAGGGCGGCGTCGAGAACGCCATCGGCCGTATGCGCCGTTTCCTGCCGCGCAAGACCGACCTCGCGCAACTCGGCCAAACCGACCTCGTCACAATCATCGCCGCCTACAACAACACCCCCAGAAAATGCCTTGACTGGCGTACCCCGGCCGAAGCCTTCTTAGACCAACTGTTGCACTTCAAACGAGAATCCACATTCCGGCCTTCGCCGGAATGACATCCAGTGTGAGTGCCGGCCAGGTGGCAGCGGCTCTTCTGGTCACCCGTTCTTCCGCCCCACGAAAATGGTCCAGCCGAGCAGCGGCCGGATCGTCCGCTGGTAATACATCCAGTCGCGCCGGCTCTTGCTCAGCACTTCCGCATGGTCCGGATGCTTGGGGTTCTCGCGCGCCCAGGTCAGCGTCGCGTGCCGGTGGTGGCTGACATAGCGCTCGAAATCCGCCTCGGAGGCGCTGATCGTCGCCGATACCTCGGCGCCGTGGCGCTCCACCACGCCCATCATGCTCACCGTATCGGGCGGCAGTATATCGCCCTTCGGCACCTCCGGATGGTGCCTCAGCACCATGTCGCCTAGCACCACGCTGCCACCGGGCTTGGTTGCCGCGGCCATCCATTCCAACGCCTGCGGTACCTCGCCGATGGCGAAGGACGCCCCCAGGCAGAGCACGATATCGTAAGAGGCCGGGGAGATCGGGAACCCCTTGGCCGAGGCGTTGTGAAAGGTCAGATGCCCCCGCGCCGGCGGCTTCCGCCGGGCGACCTCGAGAAAGCGCGGATTGATGTCGATGCCGACGCCCTCGATGGCGTGCTTGTCGGCCCACTGCCGCATCAGCCAGGCTTTGCCGCAGCCGATGTCGAGCACGCTGAGGCCATCCCGGATGTCGCAATAGTCGTCGAGCAGCCGCAGCTTCCGGTCGGTGATCGGGTTCTGGATCTCGATATCGCGCTCGGCGATCGCCCAGTAGTTCAGTTGGTCCAAATCGCGCCTCCCCTCGACGATTCAGACCGCCACTATACCGTAAACACCTCTGCGCGCAGTAAATTCCAGGTGTCGCGATCGCTGGCAATCAGCAACCCGCCCTCCCGATGGCTGGGCAGGTACGGCGACCCGTCGAACCGCGCCACATACCCGCCCGCCTCTTCCGAGATGAGGCACCCGGCCAGGTGGTCCCACGGCATCAGCTTGTTGAACGCGACGAAATGCGAGAACCCCGCCGCGAACGTCCGGTAGTCGTGCCCTGCGACGCGATAGTTCGCCGCCACCCGGATCTTGGCGAGGTTCGCCAGCACCCTTGGCTTGCTGTCCGCCGGCAGGAACGTGATCGACACATGGCCGACGAGATCGGCCAGCCCGGGCGCCGTCGCCACCTTGAGCCGCCACTGCGTACCGTCGGGCCGTCGCTGCCACGCCCCGCCGCCCCTCTCGGCCAGCACCCAGTCGTCGCCCATCGGGTCGTAGATGATGCCGGCGATGGTCTCGCCCTTCGATACCACGCTCGCCATCGTCGCATAGAGCGGCAGACCCGCAGCGAAGTTCGCCGTGCCGTCGACCGGATCGACGACGATGGCGAAGTCGGCGCGATCGAGCGCATCCAGCAGCGCCGGACTCGCCGCCACCGATTCCTCCCCGACGAACAGTGCATCGGGCCACGCCGCCACGACCTCGGCCTTGATCCGCCGCTCAGCCTGCTCGTCCGCCTCGGTCACGAGGTCGATCGCGTCGGCCTTCTCGCGGACCATCCCCGGCTCGAGGTGCCGGAACCGCGGCAGGATTTCGCTCTTGGCCGCATCACGGAGGATGACCGCGAGGCGGTCGATATCGAATGAACTCATTTTCGCTCTTGGTTGGTTCGATCCAGGGGGGCGGTTCAACGGGATGATCAGTCGCCCGTCGCGGCCTTCTGCAGGCCGAGGAAATCGAACAGTTTCGGATCGAGCAGATGGCTCGGCCGCACATTACCCAAGGCCCGTATCATGATGTCCTTGCGTCCCGGCATCCGCTTTTCGATGTCGTTGAGCATCGCCTTCATGGCGTTGCGCTCGAGCCCCTCCTGCGACCCACAGAGGTCGCACGGGATGATCGGGAACGCCATGTGCTCGGCGAACTTCTCGAGGTCCGGCTCGCCGCAATAGATCATCGGCCGCAGCACCTCGACGTCGCCGTCGTCGTTCATCAGCCGCGGCGGCATGGCCGCGAGCTTGCCGCCATGGAACAGGTTCATGAAGAACGTCTCGAGGCTGTCCTCGCGGTGATGCCCCAGCACCAGCGCCGAACAGCCCTCCTCCCGCGCGATGCGGTAGAGGTTGCCGCGCCTCAACCGTGAGCAGAGCGAGCAATAGGTCGCCCCCGCCGGCAGTGTGCTGGTGACGATCGAGTAGGTGTCCCTGTACTCGATCCGGTGCGCGATGCCGTGCTTGCTCAGCCAGTCCGGCAGGATGTGCTTGGGAAAGTTCGGCTGCCCCTGGTCGAGATTGCAGGCGGTGAGTTCGACCGGCAGCAGCCCGCGCCACTTGAGGTCCAGCAGCAGCGCCAGCATCCCGTAGCTGTCCTTGCCGCCCGAGATGGCGACCAACCACTTCTCCCCGGCCCGCGCCATGCCGAACTTCTCGATCGCCTCCCGCATGTTGCGGATGAGGCGCTTCCTGAGCTTGTTGAACTCGACGCTGCGCGGCGCCCCGGCAAACAGCGGATGCGTGCCGGAGAGGTCTTCGGCATCGGCCTCGAGCCGGGCGGGACTGACGATCTGGTTCATGGGGTGAGCTGATACCAAACCACGCGCCTTACCGGAAGCTTGCTGCGAATTTACATCATGGCAAGGTGTGCCGGATTTCTTGCCGGCTCCAGATTTAGTCAGTTAGATGACGCAACCTCACGGAACCCCGAGGAGTCTCCCTTGTTCCGCTCATTCTTCCCCGAACCCAAGCTGTTCTTCTCGTCGGCGGTGCTGCTGATGCTGGCAGCTACCCTGCTGTTCTTCGTCGCCGGCCAACCGATCCGCTCCGTCCTGAGTGTCGACCGCTTCCTCGCCCCCGCAATCTGCGCGCCAGCTGCAGCTGCGCCGACGGGGGATCAGCCGACCACCGAAACGCCGGGCGCCACGCCTGCCACCCCCGGCCAGCCGGCTGCGGGCGCCCCCGATACCAACCCCAACGCGCCCTCGACCACCGAAAGCGCCCCGCCGGCCGCGGCCGCCACAGGCAACTGCGTTGCCGAGGACACCAGCTTCCTCAACGGCGAGAAGATCTGGGAATACCAGTACATCCTGATGATCGCGGTGGTGTTCTGCGTGTTCTGGTACTTCTACAAGCGGAACGAATGGTACCGGTGGTCGGTGGTCGGCTCGACGGCGATCCTCCTCGCCATCTATTTCAACGTGCAGGTCGACGCCTGGGTCAATGCCTGGCAGGGTACGTTCTTCGACCTCCTGCAGCAGGCCCTGTCGCAGCCCGGATCGGTCGATCCGGTCACCTTCTACGGCCAGGTCTTCGTCATCTTCGCAGTGCTGCTGCCCAACATCCTCGCGCTGGTGATCCTCGCCTTCTTCACCTCCCACTACGTCTTCCGGTGGCGCAAGGCGATGAACTCCTACTACATGGCCTACTGGCCCGCGATCCGCACTACCGAAGGCGCGGCGCAGCGCGTCCAGGAAGACACCATGCGCTTCGCCTCGATCGTCGAGGACCTGGGCACAAGCTTCTTCTCCTCGCTGATCACCCTTGTCGTGTTCCTGCCGATCCTGTGGGAGCTCTCGCAGCACATCACCGAACTGCCGATCCTCGGCCAGGTGCCTGGCAGCCTCGTCTGGGTGGCGCTGATCTCGGCGGCATTCGGCACCGTGCTGCTCGCCTTCGTCGGCATAAAGCTCCCGGGCCTCAACTTCCAGAACCAGCGCGTCGAAGCCGCCCTACGCAAGGAACTCGTCTACGGCGAAGACAGCGCCGACCGTGCCGAGCCCCTCACCTCCAAGCAGCTCTTCGCCAACGTGCAGCTCAACTACTACCGGCTGTATTTCCACTACACCTACTTCAACCTCGCCCGGTACGCGTACCTGCAGGGCGCCGCCTACATCCCGCTCCTCGCCATGTCGCCGTCGATCCTCGCCGGCACGCTGACGCTTGGCTTCTACCAGCAGATCTCGAACGCCTTCGGCCAGGTCTCCGGCTCGTTCCAGTTCTTCGCCCGCGCCTGGACGACGATCGTCGAGCTGCTCTCGGTCTACCAGCGCCTGCGCCTGTTCGAGAGCTTCATCCCGCAGGAACAGGAGCCGATCAAGGAGTCGGTGTCCAGCATCGCCACGTCGACATGAGGCCGGAGGGGCCGCTGTTCAAAGCGGCCCCTATCTTCCGGCAGTTACGCGCGCCGCCACAGGTGCGCGTCTAGAAAGGCCGGCAAGTCGCCGTCCTTGTGGAGGCGGTGGAGCGTGTTGTGCATCACCGCAAAGTTTGGGGATGAAACCTCGACGACCTTGGCGTCGATGCAACTGGCGATGTCGGCGGCCGCCTGTTTGTCTTCGGGGGAGTCCGCCCCGTGGACGGCCACGATGTGCTTTGGTTTGCCATTGGCATTGGCCGCCCTTAACACATCCGCGATCGGCGTCGCCCCCGGGCGCTCGATACGTGGGGCGAACGGGCTGATCGCCCCGCAAATGACGATGTTTTCTATGCCGATCTGCAGTGCGACCATAAGCAGGGGCAGGCCTCCGGCGCTTACCCCGAGGGCATAGACGCGCTTGTAGCGCTGCACCTGCAACAGGGCCGGCAACGCATCCGCGAGTTCCTCGATGCTGTCCGCCAGCCCCTCTATGCCATTGATATACCTCGTGCGCGTGCCGTCGCGAATGACGACCACATCCGTCGCAGCGGCCGCAAGGTTCTGCAAGAACGCGGCGATGGGCATCATTATCCGGTGGTTCCCGCCCGGAAACGCAAGAAGCAGTGCCTTTTCCCGAGCATCGGCGCCGTCGGTGAAAAGGGTTACGTTCTTGCGTATGTCGCGGCGGACGAACGGCTCGGGGTCTACCTTGCCCACAGGCCGGAGATCCTGAAAAAGCTCATCCACCCACTCCCGGGCCGCCTCTTTCAGTTCCCTTGCTGAAAAGCTCTGCTCGCCACTGAGCGTCGGTCCGTCGTGGATTCCCTTCACGAACAGGGCCTCGGATAACGCGAGAACTTCGACGGGGGTAAGGGTGTTGCCAAATGCGATGTGAACGCGATTGACGCCGTTCATGCTCCGGCAGGACGCGATCAGCCGATCGTAGTCCTCCAGCACTAGAGGGCCCCGCTGATAGTAGTCACCAGCGCGTTGAGAGAGCCTATCTCGGCGAGCTGCTGGGGAAGGATCGACACCCCCACAATGGTTTCTATCGCGATGCAGAGTTCCATGGCGGCGAGGCTGTCGATCTCCAGCGTGGCCAGCGGAACATCCTCGGCCCCGCTGAGAAACGCAGCCTCGCGCGAGCTCCCGCGGAAGCGTGGTACGGACGCGTAACCCAATGCATCCGCGATCACCTGTCGAATATCCTCGTTAGTCAACGTCCACTCCTTGCAGTCTCAAATTGCGCCGCGATTTCGCGCCGCAGAATCTTGCCCTGGCTGTTTCTGGGCAGCGCCTCTAGCACAAGAATCCGCCTGGGCGCGCGAAGCGCCAGTAGTTCCCTTGCATAGCTCAGCAGTTCGCCAGTCGTTACCGCAACTCCTGATCTGAGTTCGACGGCGGCGACCGGGATCTGTCCATGAACCTTGGATTCCAGCGGTAGTGCCGCCGATGCCAATACCGCCGGATGCCGCTCCAGCACTCGCTCGATCTCGGCCGGGAACACATTGATGCCGTTGAGGATCATCATGTCGTCGCTGCGTCCCTGAACGATCAGGTTGCCATCGGCGCGCACCATGCCGACGTCACCGGGGTAGAACCAGCCGTCGCGAAACCGCGCCTGCGTTTCCTGCGGGTCGCCGACATATCCCGAAGTCATGCCGTCGACCCGCAGGCGTATCAGCCCGGTCGTCCCTGGCGGCAGAGGCGCACCCGCGGGATCGACGATCTGCAGCTCGAGCCCGCGCACCGGCGGACCGACCGCCTCGGCCTCGTCATGCTCGCCCGGACCCGCGAACGCGATGGTTCCACACTCGGTCGCCCCATAGCGCACTGTCAGCAACGGCGTGACGTTGCGCTCGATGCTGCGGCGGACGTCGAACGGCAGCGGCGAGCCGGCGACGCTGATCCTTACCCCGCGGAGCATGCTGAGTTCACGCGCGGCGAGGTCCGCAGCGTGAAGGCGGGAGATGTCGAGTTCCGTGACCCGCTGGTGCACGCACAGGTCGGCAACATCGAACTCGCCATCGGGAACGAATACATTCGTTCCCCCGGCCCAGACGCAATAGAGCCTCAGCCGTTTCGAGATATTGTGCTCGATCGAACCAAGCCGCAGCACCCGCTCGCCGGCATAATCGTGGTGGCGCTGCGCCTGGGCCGCGATCTGTCGATCGGTCAGCGGCAACAGCTTCATTTCTCCGGTGGTACCCGAGGTGCCGAAGTAGATGATGCCGCCGCCCTCGGTCCATTCGATGACGTTCACGGTGGGGGCGACCCCCCGCTGGGGCCAGCTGACGCGCACGAGCCCGGGCAGGTCCTCTGTCGCAGGTGCCTCGAGGATATGCGTCAGCTCCAGGCGCCGGGCGATTCGCTCCTTCGCCCCCGCAGTGTCGTGCGATGCGAGGGTAACCTGATGCGCACCCACGGCCATTAACGCCAGGGTCGCGGTCAGATGTTCAACCTCGTCGGTCACGGCGATGCCGATAGCGGTTCCCGCCGCGATCCCCTGGGACTTGAGAAACGCCGCGCCGGCGGCCACGCGACCCTGCAACTCGCGATACGTAAGGGCTGAGTGCTCGGCAGAAGATATCGCCTCGACCTCACCCATGCGCTCCGAGTGGTCCTGCAGCCGTCCCAGCAAGCTCAATGTCCGTCCCCGGTTCCACCCTGAGTCAATGTGGCAAGAGAATGTCGGAGTTAGCTCTAGTTGGTGCTCGAGAAAAACAAAAGGCCGCCCCAGAGGGGCGGCCTTCCACAACTTCTGGCGGGCGCTGCGCTTAGCGCGAGTAAAATTCCACCACCAGGTTCGGTTCCATCTGGACCGGGTACGGCACGTCGGCGAGGGCCGGGATGCGGACGTAGGTGGCGGTCTGCTTGCCGTGGTCGACTTCCACGTATTCGGGAACGTCGCGCTCACCGAGCTGGTTGGCCTCGAGCACGATGCCGAGCTGCTTGGAACGCTCGCGCACTTCGACCTTGTCGCCGACCTTGACCTGGTACGACGGAATGTTGACGCGCTTGCCGTTGACGAGGATGTGGCCGTGCGACACGAACTGGCGCGCCGCGAAGACGGTCGGCACGAACTTGGCGCGGTAGACGATGGCGTCGAGACGGCTCTCGAGCAGCCCGATCAGGCGCTCGCCAGTGTCGCCCTTGACGCGCGAAGCTTCGGTGTAGAGCTTCTTGAAGGCCTTCTCGGTGATCGAACCGTAATAGCCCTTGAGCTTCTGCTTGGCGCGCAGCTGCAGACCGTAGTCGGAGGTCTTGCCCTTGCGGCGCTGGCCGTGCTGGCCGGGGCCATAGGCCCGGTTGTTGAGCGGGGACTTCGGACGGCCCCAGAGGTTTTCGCCCAAACGGCGGTCGATCTTGTGCTTAACTGAATCGCGCTTCGACATCGGAATCCTTTCAAAGATCGTCGAAAGTGATTGCGCCCTCCTCTGCCCGACCTTGCGGAACGGACCGACAGATTCCTGATGGTTCAGGCAATCCCGGGTGCGCTCGAGGAACCCGAAGGCTCGACAAGTTGGCGCGTGATAGAGGGGGAGGCCTGCGAAGTCAAGGCCGCGAGCGCCAGGCACGGCATCAACCCGACCTGCTCACGACATCGCAGGTGACAACGGCCTGCCGCTATGGTCCCAGCTGCAAGATCGCATCTTACAGAAGATAGAGCGAAAGCGTTAATGCAAAGCTCTAAGCACAAACACCACCCCATAGTTGATGCAACCAAGTACATTCATGGCCGTTTCATTTATCCATGTAAGATTTCAGCGAGGATCGATAAATGAAAACCACGTCACTCATTGCACTGGCAACTGCTGTCGCACTATCGGCGAGCGGCATGGCCTATGCGCAGACAAGTGTCACGGGGGCCGTCAGTGTCGGGGGAGCTGACGCCGGCGCCAGCGTCAGTGTCGGCGGTTCGGGCTCGGGCAGCAATGCCTCCGTTACCGTGGATCTCAACGGCGACGGCAATATAACCACTGAAGAGCAGACCGCCGCAGCAAACGCAAACGTCACCCTCGGCAACAATGCTGCGCTGACCGTCCGTGTGGACGCGAACGGCAACGGCACCATCAGCGACGATGAATTGGCCGCGGCCAACGTCGCCCTCGCCGTTCGCCTCGGGCCGGGCTCGACCGTCGACGTCAACGCGGACGGCAATATCAGCACCGCCGAAGAGGCGGCGGCCGATGCGGCGCTGTCCGTCAACGTCGGCGTCGGCAGCGGCAACGGCGCCACCACGGCCTCGATCGATATCAACGGCGACGGCTCCATCAGCGCCGGCGAACTCGCCGCGGCCACCGCCGCCCTCGAGGTCGCACTCGGCGCCTCGGTGATCATCGACCTCAACGGCGACGGCGTCATCAGCCCCGACGAAGTCGCGGCTGCCGACGATCTGCTCAACAATTCCGGCGGCGGCGGCGTGAACATGGCCGTGATCGCCTGCGGCAAGGCGGGCCTCGAGGCCATGATCTCGAGCTTCGGCAAGCCCGACATGGGCGTTCTGGCTGCGGCCCGCAAGGTCACCGTGGTCGGCGTGTCCAATTGCCAGGCCGGCGAAGTGAGCGCCACGCTCAAGACCCAGGGCGCCGCCGATATCCGCACCGTGCTGGCCGCCAATACGGCAGCCATGCGGGCCATCCAGGCCCGCAACGCCGATCTCTCGGACGTGCTCGGCGCCACCACCACCAGCGACGCGATCACCGTCTATATCGAGGCGTCGACCACGGCCGGCTAAGCCCGCCAGCATCGACGATACTTCCGCCGCCTCGATATCGGGGCGGCGGAGCCTTGTCCGCCGCTACCCCTCGACCATTTTCCTGTCCAGCGAGCGCTGCTCACGCAGCCCCTGAAAGATGCGGCTCCACAGCACTGCGATGGCAATCGAACCGATGCCGCCGATGACCACCGCCGGCACCGGGCCGATGAAATGCGCCACCGTGCCGGCTCGAAACTCGCCCAGTTCGTTCGAGGCGCCGATGAAGACGCTGTTCACCGCGTTCACCCGGCCGCGCACCTGCTCCGGCGTCCAGAGCTGCATGATGGTCTCGCGAATGGTGACGCTGACCATGTCCGAAGCGCCCACCAGCGCCAGTGCCGGCACCGAGATCCAGATCGTCGTCGATAGTCCGAAGAGCACCGTGAAGGCCCCGAACAGGCCCACGAACAGGAACAGCAGCTTTCCCGCATGGTCGCGGATCGGGAACCGCGTCAGGAACAGCGCCATGGCGATCGCGCCGATGCCCGGGGCAGCGCGCAGGAAGCCGAGTTCGGCCGGCCCGGCATGCAGAATGTCCTTGGCATAGATCGGCAGCAGGGCCACCGCGCCGCCCATCAGCACGGCGAACATGTCGAGCGAGATCGCGCCCAGCACCACCTTGTTGGCGAAGATGTAGCGGAAGCCGGCCAGCATGGTTTCGAGGCTCGTCGCCTGGTGCGACTCGCGGATCGAGGGCTTGGAAATCAGCAGCACCGAGATCATGGCGAGGACGAGCAGCCCCGCCCCGGTGCCGAAGGCAACCGACGGCCCGACCCCGTAGAGCAGCCCACCCACCGCCGGCCCCATGATCGAGGCGGCCTGCCAGGCCGAAGCATTGACGGTGATTGCGTTGGCGAGCGCCTCGGGCGGCACCAGGTTCGGCGCCAGCGATTGCGCCGACGGCCCCCAGAACGCCCGCGCCGTTCCAAGCACCGCGAGGATGCCGAAGATCGGCCACACCTCATGCGCCTCGGCGTTGCTGAAGGCGAGGAAGCCGAGCGCGCAAAGCAGTTCGACGCCGAGGCAGATGGCCATGATCACCCGGCGGTTGAACCGGTCGGCAGTCAGCCCGGTGACGAGGATCAGCAGCAGCGACGGCAGGAACAGCGACAGCCCCACCAGCCCGAGCAGCAGCGCTTCGCCCGTCACGTCGTAGATCTGCCAGGCGATCGACACCGACATGATCTGCACCGCGAAGCTGACCAGCAGCGTCGTCAGCCAGAAGAAGCGGAAATTGCGGTAGCTGAAGGCCAGGCGGGACGGCGCAGCCAAGATGTCAGTGGTCATGGTGGCGTGAGATGCCATGCGGAGCAGTAAGCCGTCAAAGCCTACTTGTTGCTAGCCACCTCCAGGTGCCGAGCGCAGGGCCCGCCGAGTCCCGGGAAAAGTTCGTGGCCGCCAGGCACCTATTCCTTCTTCGCCAGCCGCCCCTGCCGCAGGTGCGCCCGGTCGATCGAGGAGATCACGCCGCGCAGCGTACGGATTTCCTGGGTCGACAGCTGCGCCCGGCTGAACGCCGCGCGCAGGTTGTCGACCATCGTCGGCCGCTTGTCGGCGGTCTTGAAGAAGCCGGTGCGGTCGAGCGTCTCCTCGAGATGGAGGAACAGCCCCACCAGTTCCTCGCGCGGCGCGATGGGATCGAGCCCGCCGGTGAACGGCAGCACCTCGCCCTTGTCGGCCTGTTGCCGCCACTCGTAAGCCATGAGCAGCACCGCCTGCGCGATGTTCAGCGAGGCGAACGCCGCCTCGACCGGGAACGTCACGATGGCATCGGCCAGCGCCACCTCTTCGTTGTAAAGCCCCCAGCGCTCGCGCCCGAACAGCAGGCCCGCCTTCGCGCCGCCCGCGATATGCGAGATGATGCGCTGCGCCCCCTCCTCCGGGCCATAGACCGGCTTCTGCATGTCCCGGCGGCGCGCCGTCGTCGCGAAAACCATGGAGAGATCGCCGATTGCCTCCTCGACGGTAGCGAACACGCGCACCTTCTCGATCACATGATCGGCACGCGACGCCGCGGCGATGGCGCGCTCGTTGGGCCAGCCGTCGCGCGGGTTGACCAGCCGCAGGTCCCATAGCCCGAAATTGGCCATGGCACGCGCCGTGGTGCCGACATTCTCGCCCAGCTGCGGCTCGCACAGAATTATCGCCGGGCTCGGCCGGTAGGTGAACTCCTGCGATTTGTCGGTTCCGGCCATAGGCAAAGCTCCCGTTCGGCCGGGAGATAGGGCCTAAGCCGTTCCGAGATCAAGCGCGGCGTCAGGCCACCATATTGCGCTTGAGTTCCTTCACCTTGCTGCCGCGCAGCCATTCGCGATCGAGGATGGCGAAATGCAGCTCCTCATCCCACTCGCCCTGGAACAGCGCGTGCTCGCGGAAATGCGCCTCGAGCCGCATGCCGAGCTCCTTCAGCAGCTTTGCAGAGGCCTCGTTGCGTGCCGAGCAGCGGGCGAAAATCCGGTGGAGCCCGAATTCGTTGAACCCCAGATCGAGCGCGGCGCGCACCGACTCCCGGGCATAGCCCTGCTGGCGCTGCGTCGGGCTGAGGATGAACCGCAACTCGGCCTGCCCGGCGGTCGCGTCGGTCCATTTCAGCGACACTTGGCCGACCAGCAGGCCGTCCGACTTCTTCACCACCGCCAGCGTGATGACGTCGCCCGGACGGTGCAGCCGCTGTTGCGCGCACATGGCGTCGAGCGCCGCCTTCACCTCCACCCTGTCGCGCGCCTTCCAGTCGAGATAGCGCTGCACCTCCGGAAGGGCGTGGTAGGCCATGACCGCGTCGAGGTCGGATTTTTGGAAGTTCCTGAGGGCAAGCCTCGCGGTTTCAATGGGAAAGTCAGGCATCGACATCTCCGCTGTTCCAATGATTTAAGGTTTACCTGCAGAACGCGACGCCATGATGGCGGTTCCGGCTTAGACGTTGAAATAGTTTGCTAAATCCGCCCCGCCGGGCGGGAAATCATGAGGCTGCAGCCTCACTTAGCGACCAGCGCCGTCTCGCCACTCGCCTTCGAGCAGGGCGTAGACGAACTCCTCGTCCCAGGCGCCCTTGACGAAGCTGTGCTCGCGGAAATGCGCCTCCCGCCGCATCCCCAGCCGCTCCATCACCTTCCACGACGCCTCGTTTGCGGCCGCGCACCGGGCGTAGATCCGGTGCATCCCGGCACCCTCGAATCCCATCTGCAGCAGCACCCGTGCCGCCTCCGTGGCGTAGCCCCGGCCGTGGAAATCGGGGTGGAAGACGTAGCCGATCTCCGCCTGCCGGGAGGGCGCGTCACGCAGGATCAGCGACACCTCGCCGATTACCCGCTGCGGGCTCCTGAGCTCGGCGGCGAGGAAAATCTTGTCACCCTCGGCGAGGAACGCCTGCTGCCCGACCCGCAGTTGCACCACCTCGGTGACGCTCTGGTGGCTCATCGGGCCGTCGGACAGATACTGCGTCACGTCCGTGCGCTGCCGATAGGTGAACACCGCATCGACATCGCCCCGGGTGAACGGCCGGAGGCGGAGCCGCTCAGTCTCGATGGGGAACTGCGGCGCATACATCATCCCTCCCCTCTAGTGGCAGCAGGCCGGCCGATCAAGCGGAGCGCTTGCGGATCGATGGCGGCTGATGTCAGCTTGCGCCATGCCGCAACACGCAAGACCCGATGTCGATCTCACCGCCCGCTGCGCCTGCGGAGTTGTCTCGATTGCGGTGAAGGGCCCGATCCACGCGATGTTCATGTGCTCCTGCGAGGACTGCCAGCGCGCCAGCGGCACCGGCCACGCCACCGTCGCGCTCGCCAGCCCCGGCGACGTCACCATCACCGGCCCGACCCGCAGCTTCGCCCGTCCGGCCAATTCGGGCGCCCTCCTCACCCGCTGGTTCTGCCCCGAATGCGGCACGCCGCTTTACGCCCGCTCAAGCCGCGCCCCCGAGGCCCTCATGCTTCCCGTCGGCCTCTTCGGCGCCAAAACGACCTGGTACGTCCCCAATCAGCTGATCTTCGCCCGCAGCCATCGCGACTGGGACGTGATGCCGGAGGGCCTGCGCATGCACTCCACCTACCGCAACGAAGGAGGCCACTGATGTCTGCCGCTTCCGACGCCCTGGGCGACCGTCTCCGCCCACTGCTCGCCGCCACGCCCGGCATCGTCGAAAAGAAGATGTTCGGCGGCATCGGCTTCATGCTCCGTGGCAACATGGTCATTGGCACCACCGCCAAGGGCGACCTCCTGGTCCGCGTCGATCCAGCGAAGCAGGCCGAGGCCCTCGAGCGCCCCGGCGCCTACCAGATGCACATGGGCCCACGCCCCATGACCGGCTTCATCGCCGTCAACGAAACCGGTACCCCCGACGACACGGCGCTCACCGGGTGGATCGCCTACGCCATAAACTTCGCCGCGACGCTTCCGCCGAAATGAAAACCGCCTCCACCACCATGGCCCATCTCGTCGAACGCGTCCGGAACATCCTCGATGGCGATCCACGCGTCACCGAAAAGACCATGTTCGGCGGCCTGACGTTCCTGCTCAACGGCCACATCCTCGTCGGCACCAAGAAGGACGGCCGGATCCTCCTCAGCGTCGGCAAGGACCACAATGACGAGGCTCTCGCCCGTCCCGGCGCAACCCAGATGGTGCACGGCGGCAAGCCGATGCGCGGTTTCATCTGGATCGACCCTGATGCCATCGAGGACGATGACGACCTGCGGAGCTGGGTCGAGACGGCAGAACGCTGGGTCGCCGCCCTGCCGCCCAAATAGTCAGAGCGCCGAGAATACCAGCGAGGCGTTGACGCCGCCGAAGCCGAACGAGTTCGACAGGGCGTGGCGCACCATCTTCGGCTTCGCCACCTTCGGCACCAGGTCGAACTGCTCGCCGACATCCGGATCCTCGAGATTCCGTGTCGGCGGCAGCATGCCGGTGCGAAGCGCGAGGATCGAGAACACCGACTCGATCGCCCCCGCCGCGCCCATCAGGTGCCCGGTGGCCGACTTGGTCGAAGAGATCGCGAGATCCTTGCCCCGGTTGGCGAACACCGCGCCGATGCCGGCGAGTTCCGCCGCATCTCCGACCCCGGTCGAGGTCGAGTGCGCATTGATGTAGTCGATCTCGCCCGGCGACACCCCCGCCATCTTCAGCGCATTGCGCATCGCCACCTGTGCCCCTGCCCCAGTCGGCTCGCCCGCCGTCAGGTGATAGGCATCCGCCGATGTCCCGTAACCGGACAGTATCGCGAGCGGCGTGGCGCCGCGCCCCTTCGCATGGCTCAGCCGCTCGATCACCAGCACCGCCGCGCCCTCCGCCAGCACGAACCCGTCCCGCCTCCGGTCGAACGGCCGCGACGCCGCCTGCGGATCGTCATTGAACGCCGTCGACAAGGCCCGCGCCGCGCCGAACCCGCCCACCGAGATCGGATCGATCGAGCCCTCGGCGCCGCCCACCACCGCCACGTCCGCCTCGCCGGTAAGGATCAGCCGCATGCCGTCGCCGATCGCCTGCCCGGACGCGGCGCAGGCCGTCACCGGCGCCCCGATCGGCCCCTTGAAGCCGTAGCGGATCGAAATCCAGCCGGCGGCGAGATTGGCGAGAAAGCTCGGCACCGTGAACGGCGAGAGCCGCCGCGGCCCCTTCTCGATGATCGTCTCTACCGCCTGCGCCATCACCGGCGACCCGCCCACGCCCGTGCCGATGATCGTCGCCGTAGCAGCGCGCTCTTCCTCGGTCCTGGGCACCCAGCCCGATTGCGCCAGCGCTTCCTGCGCCGCGACCAGCCCGTACTGGATGAACAGGTCCATCTTCTTGATATCCTTGGGGTCGATCGCCACCAGCGGATCGAACCCCTCCGGATCGTCGGCCTTGACCGGCACCAGCCCCGCCACCTTGGCGGCGAACTCGGTGACGTCGAAGCGCGTGTTCCGCACCAGTCCGCTCTTGCCGGCAACCAGCCGCGCCCAGTTGGTTGCTACGCCCGTCCCCAACGGGCTGACAGCGCCCATGCCGGTAACGACGATCGGATCGGCAGGCGAATTGAGTTGCGTGGCCATCAAGTTCTCCATTCAACAGTGTAGATACACGGCGCAGCCGATGCCTCCGGCGCGCCGTTTGAGGATCAAACGGCCGCGAGCCGCTTCAGGGTCTTCAATGTGTCGTCGAACCCGGCCGCGCCGAGCTCTTCCTTGATCTCGGCCTGCGCCTTCCGCCAGAACGGCAGCAACTGCTCGACCAGCGCATGTCCCTTGTCGGTCAGGCCGCAGATCCGGCCATTGCCGTGCTCCGCCGGGCGCGAGGCGATCAGCCCCATCTTCTCCAGCCGGTCGAGATTCCGCGTCAGCGTCGTCCGCTCGAACCCCCGCGCCTCGGCCAGTTCGCTCACGGTCTGCTCGCCCGCCGCCACGATCACTCCAAGCAGCGAGAACTGCGTCGAGGTAATACCGAACGGCCGCGCATAAGCGTCGTAGCGCCGCGTAATCGCCCGCGCCGCCATCCGGCTGTTCGAAACCATGCACTGCGTGAAGTCATCCATGGCGCGATACTTAGTGTGTATATGCACGGTGTCAATCCGGATGCTGGGGGTTGACGAAGCGCGCGTGACCCACTTCATTGGCGCCAATCCTGGGCAGGAGGTTTTGATGGCCGATGAGATCGACGAAATCGGGAACACCCTGCGCGAACTGGCCAGGACCGCCCGCACCCCCAAGCAGTTGCTGAAGGAAACCCTGATGCGGCATCCCAAGGCGAAGAAAAAGGCCATCGCGCACGCCGCCTTCCTCGCCATGATCGACGCCGCCGGCACCGACGCGCGGCAGGCCGACGCCCTGCAGGAAGTCGCTCTCAACACCCGCAACGCCGACAACTAACGGCCCTTCAGCGCCGGGGCTTTTCTCCGGTCGGCTTGTCCGACCCGTCTGCCGGCCGATCATCATCGGGCAGCACGCTGTCATCGGTCTCGAACAGCGGCTCCGGCGGAACCTTGCTCGGCCCCAGCGGCCCCTCATCGGTCTTCTCGATCTCGAGATTGGGTACGGTCGGCGGAATGATCGGAGGGAAGCTCATCTTGTCCTCGCACTGCCAGCGGCGCCTGACGCTCCACTAACAATGCCCCCACCCCATGGCAGTTGCATGATGATGCCTGCCCCTTAGCTGGGGGTCCACAGCCGCGACGTGCATGGTAACAAAGCCGAAGCCAGTGAGCTGGGCACCATCTCGCCCCACCACCGGCCCATCTCCCCCTAGGTGGGGGAGAATGGAATTTCTTGGGCTTGGCCCTTCGCTAAGCCTTAGAAATTCCAAGAGAGGGGGTGCGGAGGCACGGTGCCCCAAAACGACCCCCTCTCTTGCGAAATCTAAGGCTTAGCCAAACGGCTAAACCTAAGATTTCGCTTTCTCCCCCGCCAAGGGGGAGAGGGGCATCGAGTAAACCGTCCCCCACCTATCCCCGCCCCCTCCGGCCGCATGCGATACTCCCCCGTCCTTCACACGAGCGGCACTCGCGACCAACGAACGGTGGGGGGAGTCGTCCCATGGCGGCCGCGGATATGGGCAACCGGACACGCCTGCTCCTTGGAGCAGGGTGAATGACGCTCCCTCATATCCCCCGCCAGAAAATCCTGACGGTTCCGGCGAGGCGACGGCCTGTTCATTTGCGGACCACCCGCGTGGCCGACGCCTCCCCGGACCCCGCTCGACCTATTGAACCCCGAAGCCGAAAGGCTGTCGGACGCTTCCGCTTGGCCGTTTTCATGCTATGAGCGCCGGCATCGATTTTTCCGCGCGCCGAGGAGCTTTTGCATGGCCAAGATCAAAGTCCAGAACCCCGTTGTCGATCTCGACGGCGACGAGATGACCCGCATCATCTGGCAGGCGATCAAGGACAAGCTGATCCTCCCGTACCTCGACCTCAAGATCGAATACTACGACCTGAGCGTCGAGAACCGCGATGCGACAGCCGACCAGGTCACGGTCGATGCCGCCTACGCCATCAAGAAGCACGGCGTCGGCATCAAATGCGCCACCATCACTCCCGATGAGCAGCGCGTCGAAGAATTCAAGCTCAAGAAGATGTGGAAGTCGCCCAACGGCACCATCCGCAACATCCTCGGCGGCGTGATCTTCCGCGAGCCGATCATCATG
>NZ_JAQGJL010000104.1 GCF_028290645.1 Devosia sp.
AGGATATCGCGGCCGAACTTGTCGGTGCCGAGGAAGTGGATCGGGCGGCCATCGACGGAGCCGAAGAAGTGGATGTCGGACGGGATCAGGCCGAGCAGGTTGTAGCGGTGGCCCTTGACGAAGAAGCCCAGCGCCGTGGGGTTGGTCTTGTCCGGGCCGGTCAGCGGCTGGAAGGTGACGGGATCGAACTCGCCGGTCTCGACGATCGGATAGACGAACGGGATCGGGCTGAAGCTGCCGTCGGGGGCGGTGAATTCGACATGGTCGGGCGGGGCGAAGCCGATCTCGGCTCGCTTGGGGTCCATCGGGGCGAAGAAATCGCCGAAGATGGCCATCAGCAACAGCGCCAGGGTGAGCACCAGGCCCATCATGCCTATGGTCGAGCGGCGGAAGCGGCGCCAGACCAGGGTGATGTAGGTCTCGTTGCCGTGGGCGAAGCGGCCGGCGATGACCGGTTGCACCACGGCAGGCGGTGCGAGGTCGGCGGGACGCGCGGCGGTATCGGGCAACAGGGGTTTGTCGGCGATCTCGGTCATTCGCGGTTCTCCCCGCCCAGCCGGACGCGCGGATCGACCGCGGCGAGCAGCAGGTCGGCCAGGATGTTGCCGATCATCAGGGTGACAGCCAGGACGAGGACGAAGGTGGCAGTGACGTACACGTCACCGACCGCCATCGAGCCGACGATGGCCGGCCCGACGGTAGCGAGGCCAAAGACTATTGCCACTTCGATTTCGCCGGTCAGCATGTAGGGCAGCGCGACGCCCTGGTAGGCGATCAGCGGATGCAGCGCATTGGGCACGGCGTGCTTCATGATCACGGCGCTCTCGGGCAGGCCCTTGGCTCGCGCCGTCTCGACATATTGCGAGTTGAGCACGTCGAGCAGGTTGGCCCGCATGACGCGCATGTTGTAGGCGAGCCCGCCGAAGGTGGCGATGAAGACCACCGGCCAGACGTGCGAGACAAGGTTGAGGAACTTGTCCCAACTCCATGGCGCGCCGCCATATCGCGAGGAGAAGAAACTGCCGATCTCCTGCACGTTCAGCTTGAAGGCGAGGATGTAGATGATGATCAGCGCCAACAGAAAGCGCGGCACGGTCATGCCGAGGAATGAAATGACGCCGAAGGTGGTGTCGACCCAGCTGTATTGCCGGGTGGCGGCGACGATGCCCATGCCGATGCCGATGACGGACGCGAACAGGTGGCAGGTCAGCGCCAGGAGGATGGTGCGCGGCAGGCGTTCGGCGACCACGTCGCCGACCGGCTTGTTGTAGTAGAGCGAGTGGCCGAAATCGAAGCGCGTGACGATGCCGCCCATCCAGTTGAGATACTGCACCGGCAGCGGATCGTTGAGCCCGTTGGCCTGGCGATAGGCCTCGGCCTGGACTTCCGCCTCTTCGGAGGTGGCGCCGCCCTGGTTGATCAGCATCGAGCGGATGTAATCGCCGTAATCGCCAGGCGGGGCCTGGATGATGGCGAAGGTGACGACGCTCAACACCAGCAGGATCGGCACGGCTGCCAGGATCCGCATCACCAGGAAGCGCAGCAATTGCAGCATGTCGGTCGAACTCCCGTGACGTCAGGTGGCAAGGGGACGGGAGAGCGCCCCCTTGCCTGAGGCTCTGTGCAGCAGGGGCTACAGGGATTCCGCTCCTGCAGAACCCGGAGCGCCCGGGAGCGTGTTGGGATGCAGTTCGTAGTTCTGCTGCTTGTCGGCGGGCACGTAGACGCGCTCGCGGATGATGTTGTCCTCAGCCCAGTTGAACATGAAGATCGGCGCACCGGCCGGGATGTTGGCGAAGCGCTTGTTGATGATCAGTGCGCCCGGATACTGGGTGAGACCGATGCCGAACAGGTTCTCGGTGTAGAGCTTCTGGTACTGCTTCATCAGCTCCTTGCGCTTGGCGGCATCATCGGTCGCGATGAACGCGTTGACGGTGTCGACCAGTTGCTGCTCCCACGGCAGCAGGTCCAAGGTGCCGTCGGTGCCGGCCCGATGCGAGTTGCTGATCTGCGGCCCGGTGGGTGCCAGAGCGACGGTGTTCTGGACCACCGCGATGAGTTCGGCGCCGTTGCGGGCAACACGCCAGTCGAACTTGCCCGCCTGTTCCGTCGCATCGCGCTGGGTGCCGGTCAGGAAGTTGGCGATGACGCGAATGCCCAGCGGCTCCATCATGGCGATGACGCCTTCGGCCAGGTTCTTGTCGGTCTGGTAGTCGGCGTTGGCGAGCAGCGTGATCTCGACATCGGCGCCGCCTGCAGTGCCTGCCGGGAAGTTGACGACGCCGTTGCCGTCGGTGTCTTCCAGCCCTGCCTTCTTCAACAGTTCCTTGGCGGACTCGAGCGAGTACGGATAGTACACGGTCGAATCCTTGTCGTAGTAGGTCGTGCCGGCATAGAGGCCGCCCGGATAGATGGCCGTGAACGGCCCCTTCACCAGGGCTTCGCCGAGACGCTGGCGGTCGATCGCGTAGCTGATCGCCTTGCGGAAATCATCATTGCGGTTGAGCTCGCGGATCGCCTGCTGACGCTCGTCCGGTTCGCCCCAGCCATTGCCGGAGAGGTTCGGAAAGAGCGTGTAGCCGATGGTGCGGGCACCGAAGGCGAGACGGGCCGGAGCGGCGGGATCGGCGGAGCGCTTCAGCGCCTCGACATAGCTTTCGGCCTGTTCGAGGTTGGAGAAGTCGCCGGTGCCGGCCACGGCCTGCACGTCGCGGTCGGCCCAGGTGGAGAGCCGGTACTGGACCTCGTTGAGGTAGGGCAGCTGATTGCCCTGATCGTCGACCTTCCAGTAGTACGGATTGCGACGCATCACGACGATGTCGTCCGGGCGGTACTCGACCGGCACCCAGGCGCCCATCACCGGAATGTTCAGGTACTCGGGCGGGATGGCGTTCTTGTACTCGTCGTAAGTGGCGCCAGCCTTGTACTTGGGATGGAGCGGCTTGAAGATGTGGGCCGGGCCCGGACAGAAGGTGCCGTACGCCATCTGGTAGATGTACTGCTTGGGGAACGCTTCCTTGAAGGTCCAGAGCAGGGTGTAGTCATCGAGCGCGGTGAGGGTCGTGCCCTCGCCAAACGTCTCCGGGGTCGCGCCGTTGAGCGGCGAGACGTTGGGATCGAGGACGTTGTCCTCCCAGTAGAAGATCGCGTCTTCGGTGGTGAAGGGTACGCCATCCGACCACTTGGCGCCTTCGATCAGGTGCATGGTCAACTGGTGGCCGTCCTCGGACCATTCCCAGCTCTTGGCGAGGTTGGGCAGCGGCGCGAGTTCGTCGGCCTTGATCTCGAACAGCGGGCCGGTGCGGGTGAGGCACTCCATGGTGCCCATGTCGATGCCGCCCCAGCCCTGCGACTGGCCGGCCATGTAGTTCCAGCCTTCCGGCCGGCCGCCGATGACGTGGCGCATGACGTCGCCATAGACGCCGATGCCGTCGGGCATGTTCGACGACTTGAAGATCAGCGGCTCCTTGGGCAGGCGCTCCTCGATGGGCGGCAGCCGCTCGGCATCGACGAAGGCCTTGACGAAGTCGGGTTCGTGGTACTCCGGCAGGGTGCCGTACTCGTAGAGATCCTTGGCGCCAACGAAGTTTGGCGTACCTTGAGCATCGAATTTCGGCGGGTCCGGCGGCGTGGTCGGCGGGACGATCTGAGCCTGCGCGGCTATGATCGAAACGCCCAGCAAAAGGCCTGCCCCGCCAAGGGCAAATAGGTGTTTACGCATGGTTCCTCCCTAAGCTCGGGACCGGCGCAACACGCACCCCGGCGGCAGGCCTCCAACCCAACGCCTTTTGTCCCAGCCTCAAAATGGTAGACCTTGCCAACGGGTGGGCAATCCCGTTATCTGAATGAGTATTTCCGGTTTTTACAGATAGCCGCAACGACGATGAACGAGCAATCGGCGCACTTCCTGCCCGGCAAGCCGAGGGAAAAGGCCACCGCCCCGGTGCCCCGCCCCGACCGGCAGTTCTATGCGCAGACGCAGGCGTTCGGCCGCTTCGGCATCCGCTGGTTCAACCCCCAGATCATGCCCGAGGAGCACTATCACGGGCATATCGAGCTCAACTGGCTGACGGCCGGGAGCATGGACTATGTGATGGACGGGCGGCCGCTCAGAATCCCGCCGGAGCGGCTGGTGCTGTTCTGGGCCGGCATTCCGCACCAGACGGTGGGGCTCGATACCGGGCCGAAATCGGACAGCCGGCAATGCAATGTCTACCTGCCGCTCGACAGCTTCCTGCACATGCCGAACCTGGGCAAGCTCACCGAGACGATGATGGGCGGGGGCGTGGTGATGCTGCCGCCGGAGACGATCGGCGCGGACACGCTCACCCGCTGGTTCCAGGACTATCGGTCGGGCGACGCGGAGCGCACCGACATCCTCAAGGAGGAAATCGGGCTGATGCTGCGGCGGGCGGCGGTGACGGGCTGGGACCTGCTGATGGAGCCGTGGATCGAGAGCGTCGGCTCATCGCCGCGGGCGGCGACGCCGCTGCGCTACGTGGTGGCGATGATCCGGCACATTCTCGAGAACCTGTCGGCACCGTTGCGGGCCGAGGACGTGGCGAAAGTGGTGGGGCTCCATCCCAACTATGCGCTCAACCTGTTCACCGAGGTGATGCGCGTGCCGATGCACAAGTTCGTGGTGCGGATGCGGCTGATCCGGGCGCGCTCGCTGCTGTTCGAGGGGAGCCTGTCGATCGAGAACGTGGCGTTCGAGAGCGGGTTCACCGCGCTCAGCCAGTTCTATGTGCAGTTCAGGAATGCTTACGGGCTGACGCCGCGGCAGATGCGGGCGCATTATTTGCGGTAGGGGGTGCGGATAGTGAGGCCGGTGGCTGTGGACCCCCACCCCTGTCCCCTCCCCCTAAGTATGGGGAGGGAGACGCTCTCACAGGCGGCGGTGTCTTGGTGTCCCTCCCCCACAGCCACCGGCTCAGATGCTGCCCCTTGCGCCGCGGCCGCGTCCTGCGCTTCACTCGCGCGTGACGCGTGGAGCCGCCGAGCTGCAATGACCGACCCGATCCTGTTCATACTCGCCGTGCTGACGCTGCTCGGCACGCCCGGGCCTACCAATACGCTGCTGGCGACCTCTGGCGCCGTGGTCGGCGTGCGGCGCTCGCTGCCGCTGCTGATCGGCGAGCTCGGGGGCTATCTCATTGCAGTCGCGGCGATCCGCATGGTGCTGGGACCGGTGATCCATCAATGGCCGGTGGTTGGGATCGGGCTCAAGATCGCCGTGGTGGTCTATCTGGGCTGGATCGCGTTCCGGCTGTGGCGGCACGATGCGGCGCTGGCCGGGACTGAGACCGTCGGCGTCCGGGCGGTGTTCATCACCACGCTACTCAACCCCAAGGCGCTGATCTTTGCATTGAGCATCATCCCGGCGGAGCACCCTGCCCTTGCATGGTTCGTGGGGGCATTTGCCATAGCGGTGCCGAGCGTGGGGTTTGCGTGGATCCTCGTTGGGCGGGCAATCGGGGCGGCTTCGAAGAATGCGGGAATCATCCGGCGCGTGGCGTCGGTGGCGCTGGTGGGATTCGCCGGGGTGATCGCGGCGTCGGTGCTCGGATAATGGACATTTGAGCAGTTCGCGCCTACGTTACATGTAACGGAGGCCGGGATGGCATCTACAGCAAAGTCGAACAAGGAACGGGTGCGCGAGCATCGGGCAAGGCTCAGGGCGCAGGGCCTGCGACCGATACAAATCTGGGTGCCGGACACAAGCTCGGAAGAGTTCAAGCGCGAGGCCAGGCGCCAGGCTCAGCTCATCGCCAATAGTCCCTTTGAGGCCGAGGATCAGGCCTTCATCGACTCGTTGCAGGAGTGGAATGATCAGGAAAGTGAGACTTGGCGGAACGAGAAGTGAAGCGCGGCGAAATCTGGACTTCTGCCAACAGCACGGAATATGGCCGCAAACCTCGTCCCGTGGTTATCATTCAAGACGACAGCTTCAGTGACACGAACTCAGTGACGATTTGTCCGCTGACGGGCGAATTGAATCCGACTCCTTGGCTGCGGATCACGGTGGTGCCCACGGCGGACAACGGATTGACGCTCCAGAGCCAGATGATGATCGACAAGGTCGCGACCGTTCCACGCGCAAAGCTTGGCCAACGCATCGGTCAGCTCGATGCCACGAGCGTGAGCCAAATGAATGCTGCAGTCCGGCTCTTTCTTGGCTTGAATACAGGAGGCGGCGAAAGCGCCCTCGAAGGCCTTGAGGCCGACCGCTAAAGCTCCAGCACGAACCTCGCGGCGAAGCGGTCGGCGCCCCACCACATGGGGAAGTTGGTGCCCCATTTGTTGTTGTGGAGGTTGAAGCGCAGGCCGGCGGAGAAATCCGGCGGGTTGGGGTTGAAGGGCATGAAGGGGGTGTTGGCGGGCGCGACCAGAGGGGT
>NZ_JAQGJL010000106.1 GCF_028290645.1 Devosia sp.
CTCCTGGAGCCCATCGGCAACATCCCGCCGGCCGAAGCCGAGCAACGCTACTACGCCATGCTGGAAAATCCGGCCATGGCGGCGTAACTTAAACCAAATGGCCTCCGGCAAAACCGGGGCGGTTCAGAGAGGCTGAGGGCCGGTTTCCGGCGTGCTCGCATTTCCTGCAGCGCAATCGCCTGCTCAGGTCGTGGATGAAAGTGGTGACCGAGCGGCGAAGTGCGCAGAGGTCCACAGAACTTGGCGTTTTGCAGCGAGAGCATTCGATTTCCAGCCACGGAAATAGTCACAGGCCTTTGCATTCCGCTTCGGTTTACAGCTTGGTTACGTTAACGGGACTTCCTATAGAGCGCCCCCCTGTCGCCCCGCTCGTGCCGCAATCAAGACAAAGCCTGACTTAGCTCAATTTGTCCTAGACAATGTGGGATTGGCCATGCGGTTAGTCTGGATAACGATTTTAGCGCTAATTTGCGGCGGTGTGTTGATTGCGACGAAAGCCAGCACTGGCAAATCCGCTTCGGTCGCCGAACTGCCTGTTGCCTCGTCCGCAGTGGCGTCACTGCAGGCTGTCGATACCTTGACGAAGACTGACAAATTAAGCGTAGCCTATGTGCAAGAAGCCATTGTGGATCACGATGCGCCTCCCGACCCTACACCTGTCATTGGCCCTACACCTGTCGATGATCCTTCCCCGGCAGAAGTGAGCAGTCCGCCTACCAACACAACAGAACTGAGCAAGCAGGCCTCACGCCTGTACGCCAAGCAAAAGAAACCGACCAACACTGCCAAGCTTAAAAATGCGGCTAAGAGTAAAAAACACGAGTTTGCTCGGCACCGCGCGGTACCAACGCAAAGGGTCTGCGCGCATGCAAACTACGGCTTAGACGGAATATTAGTCGCGTTGAAATTGAAGACCCACTGTGTCACGTGAATAAAGCAGTGAAGTTGAAGCACAGGTTTCGATCTCAAGGCCTGCTAACCTGCGGCTCAACAACGTTACCATAACCTCTCCCATTAACTGCACCTAGGAGCACCGCACGCGCCGAGAGACCATTGGCAGACTGCTGTCTGGCCGGTCAATCAGCGTCCCCGCTCTAATAACTGCGACAGAGAGAAAAGCACAATCGCCGCCACCGGTCCCCGGCACGGAGGGCACTTCGTTTCGACGGACTCGCATTTGAAGATTTTTTCAGACCGAAGCGCAATAGTTCCCAAGCGGTTGACGCGCTTCGACGAAGGCGAGAACTGGACGACCTAACCAAGCAATGAGAACTGCTTAGGCAGCTCGTGCCCTCGCTGGTATAGCGTGAAGTATGGCCTTCATGACGTTCATCGTGGTGGGGTGAGGTTGGCGCTCTCTACCCATCGCGCTGCATTTGATCTGATAGGATCGTTGCTAACAGACAGGGTGAGCACCTGCACGCACTTGGAGCATTCGAAATATAGCAGGTCGAAGCCATTTGTCCCCGATCTGGCGCGCACGAAGCTCATCCTGACTGCGCACTTGGGGCATGCCGGACGGTCGATCAGTGAGGGTGATGAGCAACACGAGGTAAGTTGAGATTTGGGCATCTGATGCCCCCCCTATTGGGTGGGAGCATGAAGCGCTCTCAGTCACCGGGTGAAGAAGGCCACGGATGGAACGGTGATCTACAGAGTATGAACTGGCAATGTCGGCTAGTCGACATAATTCACGAGGGCTACTTCCGTCGCAACATATGAAACAGCCTGCCGTCCGACGCATCCTGCATCAAAGACGCTAGGGAAGCGTCAAGTTGATCTTTGGAAGGCGCGGTCGCGAGGCGTCCAGAGGTGGAGGGATCGCTTGCTAACAGCCTAGCGGCGAAGGATAACGGTTACCATTGGGTAAATGTTTATCTCGCTAAATTTCTGCACGGCTTAGGAATTGCGCAGCAGATCTGAAGCAACATTGCAGCATTGATGGTCCTGACAATTGCAGTTGGAGGCCGACATGTTTTTACATCGAAGCGAACGAACAAGAATCATTCGCCCCGCAAAGTGGCTATCGAAAGAGGCCGACGCTTGTCATGATTGCGTCGTCAATAATTTTGATGCTCAGAATGCGTGCGTCAGTTTCAATTCCTCCGAGTTTTCCTGTCTCCCTGTCGATTTTGAGTTGAGCTTCGACAATTTTCACACCTGTTGGTCGTGCCACGTAGTCTGGCAAGTGAATGGTGTCGCTGATGTCGAATGGCGCCTGTTGTAGCTGAAGTACCCAACACGTTGGCAGTCCCTTTGAGATCGCTACGACTGGACAGTTCGTTCTATACACCTGCGCTTTCGTGGCGACGATCCGTCGCGCACGTCCATAGGTCGTCTTGTCCTTTGGGAAAGCCAAGACGCGACTTAATTCAAAACTCGTCTATCAGAGGCATTTGCAAGCCGAGCGTCCGAAGGATTGCCCGATGGTGAAACGTACATACCCTTGGCTCGTTGGATATATTTCGACGGTTCAGCTTTCTTTCAAATGGTCGCTACACGATACGAATAGCCTCTTGTTCCTCCGTCGAATTGTGAAAATCGGTACCTCACTTTGTAAGCTCACATCCATTTCGCTACAGAGAAGCCGCGTCACCGTTTGATGACGCGGCTCCACGCAGCCCTGCTGGGGTTGTGGGAGGCGGGCTACGAAGTTTACCCCGGAAACACCAACGCCTATTCCATCACAAGATCGGCGCGGCCGCCGTCCTGTTTTGACCACTCGGCAGAAAAGTCTATATGTGTCAGCCGTCAACTCTTCTTGCGGGTCACAGCGACGTATTGGATACAATGTCTCGGCAACATCGACCTCACCAGATTGATCAGCGAACATAGCTCGTGCCGGGCAGCACTCGCGGCGGGTTTGGCTCGATCTCAGCCAAACGCAGGCGGTGCCGTTGCGTTGCATCATTACGGTGACCTGCGAGTATCGCGCACGGCCAGCTCGTACACGGCTTTGGCCCCTGAATCGGCTGAGGGATTCTTCAGATTAGGACGATGATGATCGGCATATTCTTTGCCGTCGACCGGAGCGGCGCGCGGCGGGTCTTTGTCGCGATAAGGGCGACCGATGCCGAACTTTTGGCCGTTCGCATCTATCCAAATCCAAAGTAATCGGCTGGAGGCCAAGCGCTGGCTCCGGGTTGCACCATCAACGCTCACGAGATCTACGGCAGGACCGCGCCCGTAAGCGCGCGATTTTAGACCGAACATTATGATACCTCGCTCGTCTATGGCAATTCGTCCGCTTGCTCACTTTGGGGGATATGGAGTAGGAGGCGGGTCCATCAAAGGACAGCATTCGCCCCCAACCAATACAAAAATGTGGGGCGCGATGTAGGTTATTCTTCAGTTCGGAACCTATATAGATGGTATAGCTATATAATTTCGATGCAATGGCGGAGGGAGAGGAGCTGGGGTCGAACCTTCTCCGCGTAAATCAGTGTGCCTGGCGGTAGATAAGCGTTCACCAAAGACCATCGCTATTCGGCGCGGCGGGTGGTCCCCATTTGGGCCACCTTTTCGGAAATATGGTTCTCATCCGGCCGCCACGATCAGGGTACCCTGCGCGCCGGTCGAAGGCCCCACGGAGGGCGCAGGCCCCTTGCAAGGTCAGGGCTCCGGCTGCGCTGCGCCCCCGTTCGGCCGCCCTTGCGACGGCCCAGGGCGGTCCTACGGCCGCCTTCGGCCAGGTGGCTCCCGTTCGACCGCCCACAGCGCCCGACACTTTAAGCGGACGGGTTCGTCGTTGCGGCTGCCAGATCGGCGTCCGAGCGCCTATTCTCGTTTCAGCCCCCGAGCGAGCCCCCAGCCGAAGAGAGGAAGACCTTATCGACCAGCCTTTCCATTGAGCGAGCGACGGCTTACTCGGCTGCTTTTGTTGCTTGCCAATTTCGGCCGGGAAGGCAACCGCAACCGATCAGCTCGATTATAAATCAAAAAACTCTGGCAGTGATGATCGGCACTACGCGATCACGAATCAGTCGTTTCACGAACAAGTTGCGCAAGCTGGGCCTCATCAGCTCCAATGGGAGGGCTGACGCGGTTGCGAACGTGCATCTCCGAATGGGTCGTCTGCCTCACGATCGGTCAGCGCTTGTGCAGCAATGACAACTTCGAGGCGGTTACGAGCGTTAAGTTTTTGCATTAGGATCGTCATGTAATTTTTGACCGTTTTCTCACTGATCTTTAGCGAGGCGGCGATCGCTTTATTG
Source organism: Devosia sp. (assembly GCF_028290645.1). Taxonomy (GTDB): domain Bacteria; phylum Pseudomonadota; class Alphaproteobacteria; order Rhizobiales; family Devosiaceae; genus Devosia_A. The sequence goes on from NZ_JAQGJL010000106.1 coordinate 4,215, forward strand.
GTGAAGCCGCGCAACAAGAGCCGAACGATCTGATCTTCGCGAATGCTCAATCTGACGGCTTCGGCTGCCACTCGCCGCAGCGATGCGTTTCGCAATCCTGCGATGACCTGGCTTGCAAAGCTCTGTGTAATGTACGTCTCGCCATGCCGAACCGCTTCAATCGCCTGAAGGAGTTCTTTCGCGCTGCTGCCTTTCAGGACATATCCGGTTGCGCCAGCATCCAGTGCTCGGATTGCCGAGTCGACGCCGGTAGCAGCAGTGAACGCGACTACCTTTGTGTTCGGCGAGATCTTGATGGACGTCGAAATTGCCTCGTAGACATCCCCCGCCATACTCAGATCGACGATGATGATGTCTGGACGGAACCGCAATGAAATGTCGATGATGTCTTTCGCTGTCGAACCCGTCGACAATATTTCGAGACCTTGAGCGCGCGACAATAGCGCAACGATACCTTCAATCAATAACGGGTGGTCATCTACCAAACCAATGGAAATTGTACGCATATGGCCCCCTGCAATGCAACGCTACAAAAAAAATTGCGCTAGCAAGTCGAGAGAATGGCAGCAAACTTAGCTCAATAAAAAGGAAAATGTAAACATCAATGCTAATACATCATTAACTGTAGGAAGCGTGTCAGCGAATGATCCCAGCCTTGCAGTGTACGTTAGAGAAAACGAGGGCGGATGAAGCTTAGGCGCCGATCGATCGCAAATCTAGTTTCCTGTTCGGGTGACGGGAAGCTTAGCTCGAATTTGAGTCCCTATGCCGCAGTGCGATATCATTTCAAAGGTGCCTTTTAGGGCTTCGACACGGTTGCGCAAACCCGCGATGCCAAGTCCGGTTCTGCTGCGTGGGTTCGCGGGATTGCTTTCGACAAGTCCCGGGCCGCCATCGCTCACCGTGATGACGACGAATTCTGTATCCGCCCAAACCTCGACGCGCTGTTCTACAGCTTTGCCGTGATGGAAAGCATTGTTCAGTCCTTCCTGCACGATCCTGTAAAGGCAGATTGTTAGAGGCGGCGCCAGGTCTGCGGGCAGCTCATCAATTTGATGGCGGACATTCGACCCCGTCGCATCCTCGTGGTTTTGCACGGCCAGGCGCAGTATTTCATTGGGCGTCAAGCCCTCCAGCTGCGGCAGCACAAGACCGGTCGAGATTTGGCGGAGCTCGTCTAGTATCCGTGCAGTCAAGGCTTCGGTGCCGGTATCGTATGGACCGCCACAGGTGTAGGCCCGCTTCTTGCTGGCCGGGTCGGTCAGCTTAAGCACCAAGAGGCTCACGAGTTGGATCGGGCCGTCATGCAAGTCCTGTCCAATCCGGGCAAGCAGATTCTCGTTGGAGTTCGCTGCCTCCAGACGGGCATCATCTGCCACGCGACGCAACCGGTAGTTCTGCGCGGCGAGTGCCTTCGCTTCGACAACACTTCTCATAAGGGTTGACTGGTACTCGGTGACCAGGTTCGCGGTGCGGCGAACCATCAGGAACAGTATCAACATCATCGGAGCGGTGACCGCACCAACGATCCCGATCGATATGAGACGAATCGAAGCCAGATCGCCCGCAAGTCTTCTGCCGTCAGTATAGACCTCGCCGACGGCGATGATCCTCGTTGTTCCTTCGCGGAATAGCGGTGCATAGATTTCGACGAGGGGAAGATGCAAGCGCCTCTCGGTGGCATTCTCGACGGCGTCCAGAAAATCGAACTCGCCGGTTACCTTGCCTTCGGCGGCTGAGGCGATGTGATGCGAGGGAAATCTCTCGCCGACGGCTTCCTTATTGGTCGAGTACACAAGCGTGGCGTCCGGCAACCAGATCTTGATCATTTTTACGCGCTCGCCCAGCTTTCCAGCGAGGAGGTCATCGAGCTTTTCCACACTCTCGGGAGACAGGCTGCGGGAAGTGGCAAGTTCTTGCGCTGATGGACCGAGGAAGACTTCGGTGAAGAGGGCGCCTTCCTCGGCGGCCGTCTGCATCATGCTTGCTTCGATGCGTTCCGAGATGGCGAACGCGAGCAGTCCCATCGAGACCGCTATCGTTATCGCGGCAGCTACGACAAATTGGTGAGTAAGTCCGAACGAAGGAGTCTTGAGGCCGGTCTTAACAAACGACCAAGTCATAGTCGTGTATCCTTGCCAAAAGCGACGATCAGCGTTTGAACTTCCGCGGCCGCCTGACAAGCGCTCTTCGTAAAAATCCATCGCCGAGCAATATGAACCTATGTGTAGCACGTCCAGCGGCATGAAGTACATCCGACTGATCTATACGGCCATTAACGCTAATGAGACCGATCATAGTCGATCAAAGAGAGCACGTCTGCCTGACGATGTCTCGGGACTTTAGTCCCGAGTGTTTGCGGGACCTTGTCCCTCGCTCATCGGGGGACCTTGTGCCTCGCACTTCTCGGGACCTTGTACCCTTATCCGCGCGCTTCGATAGATCTCAGATGGCATCATAGAGCGGGCCTCGATGCAGCGTGAGCCACGGTCGGCATCACAATAGCGGCGAAGCGCGATTGAGCGGGGGAAGTTGTGATGACCACGAGACCATTATCAAAGGTGATCTTGAGTTCGTCTTGCTGGCCAAGGCAGCGACGACTTCCGGGGAGAGGGCGTCGATGCGGACCCGCCCATCAATTCCAACCTTGTGATCGACATTAGTTTTAACAACCCGATCGCCATTGCGGTCGGGTGCAACAACAGATGAGGGCGTCATGGTTGCCTATATCAGAAGCGATCTGGATTTCATTCTCGCGCAGATCAAGGTCGCGGAGAAGCACGCCGCCTACACCGCCAACCCGCTGGATCCGAATGCGGCTCCGCTCTACGGCGTGGGCGCAGCTGGACAGGCCGGTTCCGTTCCGACCTATACCCTCAGCATCGGCCTGCGCACCGTCGACGGGCAGTACAACAACCTGCTGCAGGGCCAGGAAAAGTGGGGCGCTGCGGACATGCAGTTCCCTGAACTGCTCGATCCGACCTTCCGGCCCGGAGAAAACGTGCCGGCGAATTTCCTGCCGCCGGGCGCGCCCGCCGTACCGACGTCGTATGCGCCCTCAAACAACCCCGGCTCGATGGTGTTCGATTCGAGCCTGCGCACCATTTCCAACCTGATCGTCGACCAGACGCTCGCCAATCCGGCCGCGATCCTGAAGGGTCTGGAAATCGGCGGGGTCGCCGAGGCCACCTTGGCCAACGTCGCCCTGGTGCAGGACATCTACAACGCCTTCAAGCCCGCGTCCGACTCCGAGTATCAGTCCCGGGTGTTGATGCAGAACGCCAAGACCGCCGCAAACGCGCTCAGCGACGGCGACCCCGCCACGGCTCCCAGCCCCGCCGAACAGGCGGCGCTCGACGCCCTGGCCACCGCGACCTCGGCGCACGCCCTCATGCTCGCCGATCTGGAAGCCGCCCGCGTGGTCCGCGATGCGGCTCTCGAGCCGTACGGCCTCACGATGGACGGCGACAACGTCCAGATCACCAACGTCTCCCCAGACGTCGGGCTTTCGGCCCCCTTCAACTCCTGGTTCACGCTGTTCGGCCAGTTTTTCGATCACGGCCTGGATCTCGTCAACAAGGGCGGCAGCGGCACCGTGTTCGTACCGCTTCTGCCGGACGATCCGTTGTACGTGCCGGGTAGCCAGACCAATTTCATGGTGCTGACCCGTGCCACCGTTTCCCCGGGCGCCGATGGCCTCATGGGCACCGCGGACGACGTGCGTCCCGTCAACACCACGACTCCGTTCGTCGACCAGAACCAGACCTATACGTCGCACGCCTCCCACCAGGTGTTCCTGCGCCAGTATGCGCTCGACGCCAATGGCGTCCCGCACGCCACCGGCAAGCTGATCGAGGGCGGCGGCGACCAGCCAGGCGGCATGGCCACCTGGGGCGAGGTTAAGGAACAGGCCAGGATGCTCGGTATCCTGCTGACCGACCAGGATGTCGGCGCAGTTCCGCTGCTCCGCACCGACCAGTACGGCAACTTCATTCCCAATGCCCAGGGTTTCGCGCAGATCATCACCGGCATCGGAGCCGACGGCATTCCGAACACGGCGGACGACATCGTCATCTCCGGCACCTCGGCAGCTCCGGTCGGCGTCGCCACGGCGCTCCGCATCAATGCGGCATTCCTGGCCGATATCGCCCACGACGCGGTGCCGAATGGCCTCGCCGACGGCGACATCGAAATTGGCCTCGCCAACCCGGGCAACGGGCTGGCGGTGTACGACAACGAGTTGCTGGACGCCCATTTCATCGCCGGCGACGGCCGCGCCAACGAGAACATCGGCCTGACCGCCGTCCACCACATCTTCCACTCCGAGCACAACCGGCTGGTCGAGCACACCAAGGAGATCGTGCTGGCCTCGAACGACCTGGCCTTCATCAACGAATGGCTCGAAGTCGATCTCGCCGCTCTGCCGACGCCGGCCCAGCTCGCCACCCTCGTGTGGGACGGCGAGCGCCTGTTCCAGGCCGCCAAGTTCGGCACCGAGATGCAGTATCAGCATCTCGTGTTCGAGGACTTCGCCCGCAAGGTGCAGCCCAACATCGACTTCTTCGTGGTGCCGGACGGCTACCACGCCGACATCAATCCCAGCATCGTCGCCGAGTTCGCCCACGTTGTGTACCGCTTCGGCCACTCGATGCTGACCGAGACCATCGACCGGCTCGATCCGACCTTCACGAACGATCAGATCGGGCTGATCGAGGCCTTCCTCAATCCGATCGAGTTCGACGCCGGCCACACCGTGGCCGATAGCGTCGCCGCCGGCAACATCATCCGCGGCATGACGCGACAGGTCGGCAACGAGATCGACGAATTCGTCACCAGCGCCCTGCGCAACAACCTGCTCGGGCTGCCGCTCGATCTGGCCACCATCAACCTGGCCCGCGGTCGCGATGCCGGCGTGCCCTCGCTGAACGTCGCGCGCCGCGACTTCTTCGAGGCCTCAAGCCACGCCGAGGAACTGCGGCCCTATGCTAGCTGGGTGGAGTTCGCAAGCCATCTCAAGAACGAAGCCTCGATCATCAACTTCGTCGCCGCCTATGGCACGCACGCGCTGATCACCGCCGAGACCACCATCGAAGGCAAGCGCGACGCCGCCATGGCGCTGATCTTCGGCACCAGCTTCGGCGACACCATCGTTCCCACCGACCCGACGGCACTGGCCGCCTTCCACGCCGACCGCGTGGCCTTCCTCAACGCCACCGGCGTCTACGGCGGCGGCGCGCTCGGCGGGCTCGACAACGTCGATCTCTGGATCGGCGGCCTCGCCGAAAAGGTCATGCCCTTCGGCGGCATGCTGGGCTCGACCTTCAACTTCGTGTTCGAGGTCCAGCTCGAGAAGCTGCAGGACGGCGACCGCTTCTACTATCTGCAGCGTCTCGACGGACTGCATCTGCTGTCCGAAATGGAGAACAACACCTTCGCCAAGGTGATCGGCCTCAATGCCGACGCTGGCCATCTGCCCTCGGACGTGTTCTCCACGCCCGGCCTGATCCTCGAGGTCGACCAGACCAAGCAGTGGAACCCGGGCCTTGACGGCGCCGATCCGGTCGGCGGCAGCATCCTCACCGCACTGGTGCTGCGCGACAACCCGGCGACCGTCGGAGTCGAAGCCAACTACCTGCGCTACACCGGCGCCGACCACGTCCTGTTGGGCGGCACCGACCAGGCCGACACCCTCATTGCGAGCGAGGGCGACGACACCCTCTACGGTGACGGCGGCAACGACCGAATGGAAGGTGGCGCCGGCAACGACCAGTACATCGGCGGCGACGGCGACGATATCATCACCGACCTGTTCGGCGACGACATCATGCGCACCGGACGCGGGCATGACGCGGTCAACGCGGGCCAGGGCGTCGATCTGGTCGTCGCGGACGAAGGCCAGGACTTCATCGTGCTAGGAGCGGACGGTCTGGACGAAGCGTTCGGCGGCGTCGGCAACGACTTCGTCTACGGCAGCAAGACCACCGAACAGACGATGGGCGGAGAGGGTGACGACTGGATCGAGATCGGCGCCTGGACCGGTGCCATCGGCGACAACTTCGACGACCAGTTCCAGCAGGATGCGGTCAAGGGACACGACGTGTTCCATGGCGATGGCGGGTTCGACGAGTTCATCGGCGAAGGCGGCGACGATATCTGGTTCGGAAGCCTCGGCCGCGGCAAGTTCGACGGCATGTCCGGGTTCGACTGGACGACCTACGCCAACTCGAATTTCGCGGTCAACGTCGACCTCGCCACCCAGATCCTGCCCGGCATCCCTGTGCTTCCGGCCGACGCCGCGCTCGACAGCTTCACCCAGGTCGAAGGCGCTTCCGGCTCGACCCGCAACGACGTCATCCGCGGTTCGGACGTGACCGCGGCCGACATGCCGACGGAAGGATTCCGCGGCAGCGCGCTCGACGCCGAAGGTCTCGCCCTCATCGCCGGCCTGCCGGCTCTGCTGGCGGGTGCCGGACCGGACTCGTTCGATGCCCAGGGCCGCTTCGTCGGCGGCAACATCCTGCTCGGCGGCGACGGCAGCGACCTCATCGAAGGCCGCGGCGGCGACGACATCATCGACGGTGACAAATGGCTGCGGGTGCGCATCGCAGTGATGTCAACCTTCGACGAGAATGGCCCGACCGGCACCACCGTGCTGTCCTATCACGACAGCATGACCACCCTGGTTCAGGGGGTGTTCGCAGGCACTATCAATCCCGGCCAGCTCAAGATTGTCCGCGACATCGTCTCAACCGGCGACGCGACGCCGGACGTCGATACCGCGGCCTACTCGGGCTTGCGCGCCGAATATTCGTTCTCGGCCCGCGCCGACGGCGCGCTCGTGGTCGCCAACACCGGCGGCCTGGCTCCGCTCGATGGGACGGACCTGCTGCGCAACATCGAAAGGTTGCAGTTCACCGACGGCACTCTCGGGATCATCGTCGGGACCCCGAACAACGATGTGCTCAACGGCACGGCGGGGGACGACCTGATGCTCGGCCTGGCCGGCAACGACGTGCTCAACGGCGGCGCGGGCAACGACATCCTGGTGGGCGGACCGAACGGCCCGGCCACCGGCGGCACCTTCGCGGACCCCTTCACCACGATCAACGCGGCGTGGGTGGAATCCAACGACGGCGCCGGAGCGACCAACCAGGTCCGCATCGACGACGGTAACAGCAATCTTCTCCGCTTCCACGGCGGGGCCGGGATGAACGGCGCCGAGATCACCCGGGCGTTCGATCTCTCCAGCGCGAACACGGCGACCATCACCTACGACTTCGACGCCGACGGCCTTGATGGCACCGAGCAGGTACGGGTGCTGTTCGCGGCCGATGGCGTGAATTACACCTTGCTCAACACGATCGACGCCGACGACAACGGCAGCGGCAACCACGTCGTCAGCGGGCCGTTCTCGACGACGGCGCGCATTCGCTTCGAAGTCACGGGCATCGACGGCACGACCGAGAATGTCGAGGTCGACAATCTCCAGATCGTGTATGCTTCCGCCGAGACGTTGAACGGCGGCCTCGGCAACGACACCTACGCGTTCGGCCTCGGCGACGGTAACGACGTCATCAACGAAAGCGTCTCCGCCACCAGCGGCGGAACCGCCGATCGGATCTCGATCCTTGCGCCGAGCACCGGAATCGACCCGGTGACCGGCCTGCCGATCCTGACCATCACCTCCCTCAGCGCCATCGACAGCAGCACCGGCACCCAGACCGGCGACCTGGTGATCAACTACGCCCTGCCCGCCGGTACCCAGCAGACCATCACGGTGGCCGGGCACTTCACGGGGGCCAATCCCGAGACCGGCATCGAACGCATCAACTTCAACGGCGCCACCTTCGCCGGCTACGCGCTCGGAACCGACGACTACCTGATCAGCCGCCTGGATCCGAACAACGACCGTGTCATTGACCTGACGGCCTCGCTCGCCAACAACTTCATCGCCGGCGAAAACACTACCTCCGACGAGATCGTCGGCGGTAGCGGCAACGACCTGATCTTCGGTGGTTCCGGCAACAACGACCTCGTTGGCGGGCTCGGCGACGACCTCCTGGTCGGCGGCAGCGGCAGCGACGATCTCGACTCCCGGCTCAACGCTGCGGGCGACGATTTCGAGGGCGCCATCGGCGCCGACACCATGGTCGGCGGTGCCGGCGACGACACCTACGGCGTCGACGACCTGCTCGACGTCGCGCTCGAGGCGATAGGTGAGGGCACCGACACCGTCGAAACCTTCCTGGCCGCTCTCTCGATCGAGAACATGGCCAACGTAGAGAACCTGGCCTACCGGGGCGTCGATGCCAACCAGTTCGTCGGCACCGGCAATGCCTTGAACAACGTCATCACTGGCGGCGACCTGGCCGATACCCTCACCGGCGGGCTCGGTAACGACACTCTCAACGGCGGACTCGGCAACGACGCCCTCAACGGCGGCGACGGCGCCGACATCCTGAACGGCGGCGACGACGTCGATACGCTGAACGGCGGGATCGGGGCTGACACCCTCAACGGCGGTGCCGGAGCCGATATCATGGTCGGCGGCCTCGACAATGACACCTACGTCGTCGACGACGCCGGCGACGTGGCGACCGAACTGGCCCTCGGAGGCACCGACACGGTCCAATCCTCGATCTCCTACACCCTCGGTGCGGAACTTGAGAACCTGACGCTGACCGGCGGCGACGCCATCAACGGCACCGGCAACGCGCTCGCCAACGTTATCACCGGCAACGCCGCCAACAACCAGATCTTCGGCGGTGGCGGCAACGACACCATCAATGCCGGCAACGGCACCGACCTGATCGACAGCGGCACCGGCGACGACACGCTGAACGGCGGTCCCGGCAACGATACCATCATCGGCGGAGCCGGCAACGATGCGATCACCGTCACCGACGGCAACGACGTCATCCTCTACAACAGCGCCGACATCGGAACCGACACCATCATCGGCTTCGACGCGACGGGGGGAACCGCGGCAACCCAAGACCTGATCAACCTCAGCGCCCTCGGGATCACCGCCGCCAACCTTGCAACCCGGGTTCTCGAAAGCCAGGACGGCACCACTGCGGTGCTCACCGTCAGGGACGCTTCCCTGGCGACGATCGGCACGATCCGGGTCGCCAACACCACGGTCGGCGCCATCGAGGCGACCGACTACGTCCTGGCGGCGGCTGCCCCGGCAACCTTCGGCACCCCGACCGCCAACGCCGACATCATCACCGGCAACGGCGCGGCCAACCTCATCGACGGCCAGGGCGGCAACGACACGCTGAGCGGAGGCGCCGGCGACGACGTCATCATCGGCGGCGAGGGCACCGACACCCTCAACGGCGACGACGGCAACGATACGCTGAGCGGCGGTGCCGGCAGCAACAACGGCACCTATGTCGACGACTTCAACAACGCTGCGCTGAACAACAGCACGGGCTCGGTACCCTGGACCTCGTCCTGGATCGAGACCGGCGACAGCGGGGCCATCACGGCGGGCCAGATCCGCATCGACAACGGCAACAACGTGCTGCAGTTCTTCGGCGGAGCAGGCGCAGGCTTCGATGGTGCGCAGATCCAGCGCGGCATCAACCTCGCCGGCGCGACGGCTGCAGCCCTGAGCTACTCCATCGCCGAAACCGGCCTGGACGCGGGCGACGACTCGATCGGGGTGTTCTTCTCCCGTGACGGGTCGACCTTCGTTCAGATCGACACCATCAACGATACGACCAACGCCGCCGCCCGTAACATCAACCTGAGCCTGTTCGGCGCAGGAGCGTTCACGGCCAACGCCGCTATTCGCTTCGTGGCATCCAGCCTGGAAAACGGCGATAGCGTCAACATCGACAATCTTGCCGTCAACTTCACGGTGCCTGGCCTCAACGCGGGGGCGGACACGGTCAACGGCGGAGCCGGAGACGACACGATTATCTGGAATGCCAATGCGGCGGCTCCGACCGATGGCCGCGACATCGTCAACGGCGGCACCGAAGGCAACGCGGGCGACACCTTCGTCATCAACGGCAACACCTCCAGCGAGGCCTTCACCATCTACACGCTGGCCGCCTGGGATGCCGTCGCCGGCAACGACCTCGCCAGCTTCGGCGGGCGGACTCCGGAGATCGTCATCACCCGCAACGGCACCGGCTTTGGCAATGTGATCGCGGAACTGAGCGAGATCGAGGAAATCCGCATCAACAGCGTCGAGCCCAACGGGACGCCGACCACTACGCCGGTCGGCGCGGGACCGGGCGACACATTCACTGTCGTCGGCGACTTCACGCCGACCAGCCTGCGCCTCAACACCATCACGATCGATGGCGACTTGGGTAATGACACGATCGACATCTCGGCACTGACTTCGGCCCATCGCATCGTGTTCAAGTCCAACGGCGGCAACGACACCATCATCGGCGCCTTGCAGGCCGAGGACGTGATCGAGCTCCCGGAAGGGACGGATCTCTCGACCTACCACCTGGCCGAGAACCCGAACGGCACCCGGACCATCTCGAACGGGACTCATTCGGTCACCTTCACCGGCGTCGTGCCGCCCCAGTTCGTGACCAACGGGGATCAGCCTGGCGACGAGGACGACGACGAGAACGAGAACGGGTCGCACGACGACTGCAACGACGAGGAGACACCGACCGTCATCGGCGACGAGCAAACCACGACAAACGGCGTGCTCCGGACCGGAACCCCGCAGACCGACACGCTGGTCGGCACCCAAGGCGACGACACCATCGTTGCCTTGGCCGGAGACGACATCGCCATCGGCGATGCCGGGGCCGACGCGATCTCGGCCGGCGAGGGCGACGACTTCGTCAGCGGCGGCAGCGGCCGCGATGTGATCTTCGCCGGAACGGGCGACGACCACGTGTTCGCCGGAGCGGGCGAGGACATGGTCTACGGCGATGACGGGGCGGACCGCATCTTCGGCGATCAGGGCGACGACCTGATCGATGCCGGTTACGGCGACGATACGGTGTTCGGCGGTGCCGGCGACGACCTGATCGTGGCCGAGGTCAACGACGGCAACGACGCCTATTTCGGCGACGAAGGCACCGGGGGTTCCGGCATCGACACGCTCGACATGTCGGCGATCAGTGCCGCCACCACCGTCAATCTGGGCTCTGGCCCGCTGCTGAACGGCAGCGCGTCGAGTTCCCAGACCGGCAACGACACCCTCTGGGGTATCGAGAACGTCAACACCGGCTCCGGCAACGACGTCATCGTCGCCGGCACCGCCGCCAACGTGATGAACGGAGGGCTCGGCGACGACACCTTCCGCTTCAACTCGGTAGAAGCGGCGAAGGGCGACACCATCGTCGGCTTCGAACCGGGCGACCGGATCGACCTCAGCGGCATCGATGCGAACTACGCCAGCGACGGCAACCAGAGCTTCACGCTGGTGTCCGACGCGGCCTTCACCGCGGCGGGACAGCTCGCAGTGACCTACGAGACCCACGGCGGCCAGGAATTCACCGTCGTCCAGGGCAACATCGACGGCAACAACGCCGCCGACTTCAAGATCGAGATCGCGGGCCACCAGACCCTCGGCGCCAACGTCACGCTCTAGCCGCGACCTCTGCTGGAACGGGAGATGCTCCTCCCGTTCCAGTCCTTACCCGCTTTCCTCGCACCAGACGGCACCCCAAAAAATGGCCAAATCGAAAGAGCTCACCCCCGCGAAGCGCCGGCGTTTGGCCGAACTGACCCAGGGCTTCCGCGGCATCGTTCTGTTCCTGTTCGTGATCTCCGGCATGATCAACCTGCTGGCGCTCACCGGCTCCGTTTACATGATGCAGATCTACGACCGCGCCCTCACCAGCGGCAGCGTTCCGACCCTGGTGGTGCTGTCGACGTTGGCGATCGGACTGTATCTGTTCCAGGGCGCCTTCGACGTCGTCCGCTCCCAGGTGCTTGTGCGGGTCGGCGCCCGGATCGACCGCAAGATCGCCCCCTTGGCGCACCGCGTCGCCATCGACATGCCGCGCTTCGGCTTCTCCACATCCGAGGCGCTGGAGCGCGGGCGCGACGTCGACACCGTGCGCGGCTTCCTCGGCAGCCAGGGCCCCTCGGCGCTGTTCGACCTGCCCTGGATGCCGATCTATCTGGCCTTCATCTACTTCCTTCACCCGATGCTGGGCGCGCTGACCTTCGCCGGCGCCCTGGTCCTCGTTGTGCTCACCGTCGTCAGCGAGATCATGACCCGGCGCCTCATCGTGGCCACGCGCAAGGCGGCGATGACCCGCAACGGCATTGCGGACTGCAACGCGCGCAACGCCGAGGTCCTCAAGGCGATGGGCTTCGCCGACCGCGCCGTCGGCCGCTTCAACGAGGCCAATGCCGAGCATCTCGACCTGCAGACCCGGGCCAACGACATCACAGGAAGCTTCGCCGCGGTCTCGCGCGTGCTCCGCATGGTGCTGCAGTCAGCCCTGCTCGGTCTCGGCGCCTACCTCGCCATCAAGGGTGAGCTTTCGGCCGGCGCCATCATCGCGGTCTCGGTCGCCTCGGCCCGGGCGCTTGCTCCCGTCGATCTTGCGATCGGCAATTGGAAGGCCTTCATCGCCGCGCGCATGGCCTACCAACGGCTGCGCGACACCGTGATCGCGCTCGTCAGCGCCGAAGAACCGATGCGGCTGCCCGATCCGGCCGCCCGTCTCACGGTGGAGAAGATCACCGTGGCGGTCCCGGGATCCGGCCAGGTGGTGCTGAGCGAGGTTGCCTTCGAGATCGAGGCCGGCCAGGCGCTCGGCATCATCGGTCCCAGCGCCGGCGGCAAGACCACGCTGGTGCGGGCGCTGACCGGAATCTGGCCCACATTGCGCGGCAGCGTCCGGCTCGACGGTGCCGACCTGACGCAATGGCGCGAGGAAGACGTCGGCAGGCACATCGGCTACCTGCCCCAGGAGGTCGCCCTGATGGACGCCACCATCGAGGACAACATCTGCCGCCTCGAGCCCGAACCCGACTACCGCAAGGTGATCGAGGCCGCCAAGGCGGCGGGCGTCCACGAGATGATCGTCAAGATGCCGGAAGGCTACCGGACCAGGCTGGGGCCGCAGGGCTGCGCGCTCTCCGCCGGACAAAGGCAGCGCATTGCGCTGGCGCGGGCGCTCTACGGCAATCCGTTCGTGGTGGTGATGGACGAGCCCAACTCCAACCTCGACGGCGAGGGCGAAGCGGCGCTCACCGCGGCCATCGAGCGCATCCGCGCCCGCGGCGGCATTGCCATCGTGATCGCGCACCGGCCGAGCGCGCTGGTCGCGGTCGATCTCGTCGCCATCGTCCAGGCCGGCCGCATGGTCGCCTTCGGCAAGAAGCAGGACATAATGACCCCGGTCCTGCAGCCCGCCGCGCAGGCCTCGGCCGACACGCTTCTCGAGACCCAGCTGCGGAGGCCGGCATGACCATCAACATCCAGGCCACCCGACAGTCCACCACCGAGACCGCCCCCCGCCGCGAGGACTACGAGGAAAAGGACAGCCGCCGCCGCCGTCTCGTGCCGCTGTTCTTCCTGCTGTTCGTTGGATCATGCACCGCCTACCTCAGAAGCTTCCTGCCCGTGAAGCTGGAGGCCCGCGAGGCCGTCCGCGAACCCAAGGGCTCCGGCGAGAACGGGGAGACCGTCAAGGAGGACGTGCTCGCGGCGGCCGACGAGCCCGACCCCGAGCAGCCGGTGGCCACCAAATCGTCCGGCCACCCCGAACATGTCAGGATCTCCGCACCCAACGACGAGGGCCGTGCCCCGGGCGGATCAACCGATTTCAGCGCCAGGGCGCGCACCGACAAACCCAAAGTGGACACCGGCTCGGGCGAGAGCCCGAAGGTCGCCAACGACAACCGTCCGCCCCCGCACCAAGAGAGCCCCGGCGGGGCCGGAGGCGGAGGCGGAGGCGGAGGCGGAGGCGGAGGCGGAGGCGGCGGTGGCGGTGGCGGCGGCGGCGGCGGCGGCGGCGGTGGTGGCTACGGCACGAACCCGAATCCACGCGACCCGCGCGACCCACCGGCACCGGACCACCGCAACCGCGCGCCCCGCGTCTCTGGCGCCGTCTATCTGCCCGACGCCGTGGCCTGCCAGGGGCTGGCGATATCGCTCGCGGCGCTGCTCGCCGGCGCCACCGATGCCGACGGGGACAATCTGACCGTAGTCGGCATTTCCTCGTCCTCCGGCACGCTGACCCGGACCGAGGATGGCGGCTGGGAGTTCGACCGCGCCGCGGGCATGCTTGGCGAGGTCAGGCTGACCTATGCGATCAGCGACGGCTCCCACATCGTGATGCAGACGGCCTACTTCAACGTGGTCGAGGCGCCGCCGATCCTCGGGACCGAGGGCGACGACATCCTGCTCGGCACCCAATGCGCCGAAACCATCGTAGGGCTCGGCGGCGACGACAACATCGACGCCCGCGGCGGCAACGACCGGATCTCGGGCGGCGACGGCAACGACCACATCCTGGCGGGCGCGGGCAACGACGTGGTCTATGCGGGGGCCGGCAACGACATCGTGTTCGCGGGAGCGGGCAACGACGTGGTGTTCGCCGGTGCCGGCGACGACCGCCTGTTCGGCGAGGACGGCGACGACACGCTGCTGGGCGAGGACGGCAACGACCAGCTCGCCGGCGGAGCGGGCCGCGACATCCTGCTGGCGGGAGCCGGCGACGACACCCTCGACGGCGGCACCGGCAACGACACGCTCGATGGCGGCGACGGCGCGGACCGGCTGTCCGGCGGTGACGGCGACGACATCGTGACCGGCGGCGGCGGCAACGACAACATCGCCGGCGACGCCGGCAACGACACCCTTTCAGACGGCGGCGGATCCGACGTCGTCGTCGGCGGCGCGGGCACCGACCGCCTGCTGGCGTCGGCCGATGCCGCCAACGACAGCTTCAGCGGCGGCACCGGCATCGACACGCTGGACTACTCCTCGGCCGCGCGTGCCGTCGACGTGAACCTGGCCACCGGCCAGGCCTACGGCGAAGACATCGGCAACGACACGGTCTCGGAGATCGAGTCCGTGGTCGGCGGCGAGGGCGACGACGCCCTGACGGCCGGCATGGCCTCCGCCTCGCTCGACGGCGGAAACGGCGACGACGTCGTGACCGGCGGCTGCGGCAACGACACCCTGGTCGGCAACGCCGGCAACGACACCATCGCGGACGGCGGCGGATCCGATTCCGTCGCCGGCGGCGCCGGCAACGACGTGGTCATGGCATCGGCCGATGCCGCGGACGACAGCCTCAATGGCGGCGCCGGAACCGACACCCTCGACTACTCCATGGCTGTCCGAGGCCTCGCCATCGATCTCGCTGCCCGCCGCGCCTTCGGCGCGGACATCGGCGACGACCAGATTGCGGAATTCGAGATCGTGCTCGGCGGCGCCGGCAACGACACGATCGCCGCAAGCGCAATCTCGGCCTCGATCGCCGGCGGCCGCGGCGACGATACCTTGACGGGCGGGGTGGGTGGCGACGTGCTGGCGGGCAACGCCGGCAACGACACCATCGCAGACGGAGGCGGATCGGACACGGTTGACGGCGGCTGCGGCGACGACGTCGTGCTGGCGTCCGTGGACGGCGCCGACGATCGCTATGATGGCAATTCGGGCCACGATACGCTGGACTATTCGGCAACCACCATCACCGTCACCATCGACCTGCGCAACGGCACCGCGAAAGGACTCGAGATCGGCGAGGACCTGATTCAGGGCTTCGAGGAGATCATCGCGGGCTCGGGCGACGACGTGATTCATGCTGGCAGCGGATCGGTAGTCCTGACGGGCGGCGCCGGCAACGACCGCTTCGAATTCCAGTGCGACGACAGCGGTTCGGAGCAGAACGTGGTGAAGAAGATCACAGACTTCACCGTCGGCGACAGGATCGTGGCCGCCACCTACGAGATTACCATCAAGGATGGCGACGACGCGGTCGAACAGGTCGCCGGCCTGTTCGAGCAGATCTACCTCGACGGGGACGGCGGCGGCCACGACCGGCCCGTGCGCTTCCGTTTCGAGGAACTCGAGGACCGCCAGTACACCGCCATCGACGTCGCCAACGGCACTCACGCCGAGGACATCATGACGATCGAACTCGCCGGCCACCACCATCTGCAGTTCGCCGCCATCCATTCTTGAGGGATAGAAGCTATGAAGCATGTCGATGCATCCGAGTTCGCGCCGCTGCCGGCCCCCGCCCGGGACTTGCCCCGCGAACGGCCGTTGCGCCTGTGGCCGCGCATCCTGACCGGCCTGTTGCTGACCGCGCTGCTGGTGGCCGGTTGCGGCGGCTGGGCGGCCTGGGCAATGCTGGAGGGCGCGGTGGTCGCCGTTGGCACGGTCAAGGTCGACCAAAACCTCAAGGAGGTGCAGCACCGCGACGGCGGCATCGTCAAGACCCTTTCGGTGCGCCAGGGCGACCAAGTCCGGGAAGGCCAGGTGCTGGCGACGCTCGACGACGTCCAGATCAAGGCCGAGCATCTGATCGTCCGCGCCCAGATGGTCGAGGCGCTGGGGCGCCGCGCCCGCTTGGTGGCGGAACGCGACAACCTGCTCTCCGCCGACTTTCCAGCCGAGATGCACGCGCTGTTCCCCTCGACCGCCGGGGCGGTGATTCACGGCGAGACCCGGCTGTTCACGGGCAACAAGACCGCGCGCGACAGCCAGAAGGAGCAACTCGAGCTCAGCATCGGCCAGACCGGCGAGGAGATCAGGGGCATGAAGGCTCGCCTTGCGGCTAAGGAGGAGGAGATCAGGCTGGTCGGCGCCGAGCGCGAGAAGCTGCAATCGCTGTTCGACCACAAGATTGTCGAGTACCAGCGCGTCTACTCCGCCCAGCGCGACTACGCGCGCATCATGGGCGAACAGGGCGAGATCCAGGCTGGCATCGCTCGCGCCAAAGTAAGAACGAGCGAGATCCGCGTGCAGATCATCGCCGTGGACCAGAACGCCTCGACCGAGGCCCAGAAGGACCTGCGCACCGTGGAGGCGCGCATCGCCGAACTGCAGGAGCGCAAGCTCGCCGTCGAGGACCGCCTGTCTCGCACCGAGATCCGCTCACCGGCCTCGGGCTACGTGAACGAACTATTCGCCTACACGGTGGGCGGCGTCATCACCCCGGCCGCCAAGATCGCCACCGTGGTGCCGGAGAACGCCGACCTCAAGTTCGAGATCAAAGTTTCGCCGGCCGACATCGATCAGGTCCGGGCCGGACTGCCAGCGCGCATCCGTCTCACCGCCTTCAACCGTACCACCACGCCGGAACTGAGGGGCACCGTGGCGATGGTGTCGCCGGCCTCGGCCCGCGACCCCTCCAACGGCCAGGAGCACTACATCGCCTACGTGCATTTGCTCCCGACCGAGGACGCCATGGTCCAGCTGAAGGGATTGAAGCTCGTTCCCGGCATGCCGGCGGAGGTGTTCATCACCACCCAGGAGCGGACCGCGGCCTCCTATCTGGCCAAGCCCTTCACCGACCAGATGACCCGCGCCTTCCGCGAGCGTTGAGGGATCCTAGCGGCAGCCAGAGGAGCGAGTTATGTCATCCAGGCATTAAAGATCGCTTCACCGATGATCGCAAATGCGTGCTATGTCCGGCTAAACGTACCTGAGCTCGGCTTGGGTAGCCCCTATCTGAAATAGCACGTGCAACAGAGCCGCTTTTTCACTCGACCGCAATGATTCAATAGAGAACACGGTTGCGCTTCGCCAAAATTGTCATCGGCAGCTCCATTTGGACCGGCTTCTGTCATGCTCTAGCTTCGCGCTCTTAAGTTCGTGACGCTCAGTTACGCGCGTCTGCCGCCATGAATGCGTAAGTTGCCAGCTCGCGTCTATCAACAGTTATGGAAGATTCAATGCTGTGGACGGCCGTGAATTCTGTGAATGCAGCTCGCCATCTTCACAGACCACTGCGTCCACCGAACGCACCCTGCGCTTGTAACATTAGAGCTCGCTAACTGGATGGCAGCTTTGCGCCGATACTGTTGAAAAAGTCGCTTTCCGCTCCGGGTCGAAATTTCCTAGCCTCGCTGGTGGGCCTCGCTCATAGTGACCTGAGGGACCGCATCGCATCGCGCAAAATCGATCACGGTCATCGAGAGTTGGCAGAAGCAGCGTCCAACGATGGATTAGACTGAACGCGTGTTTGGGCGAAAATTTTGAGGTCGATCAATTTTCGACTTTTTCAACAGTATCCGCCAGAAGCGGCCGTATGAAACGAACGACCGTTGGCCCTCATGGAGGGGCCTACGATTTTCTTGCGGCCGTCAATAACAGTTGATTTGGACTTTCCCACCCGGCGGCCGTTTCATATCGACTGATAACTTGCTCCATAACCGACCAGCAGCATCCGCACGAGCAGCTCAGGATCAATCGAAGGCCGGCCGGTCGAGCTGTAGAATGGTGCCAACTCGCTCCGAATACCCGAAAGGTCGACGAACCGGTCGATAGACCTCAGAAGGTGCGAGGCCGGCACATGGCGCTCAAGCGAGAATTTGTAAGAGCCGCCTGATCAGTCTGCTGGGGACCCTCATCGATTCAGCCTCCACCGATACCGACAATGAATCAGCGATCGCGCTCCGCTTCAACAAGGAGTTTTTCAACAGAATCCGCCACAAGCGGACATGGAAATCTTGAATTTACTCCCTGAGAGACGCGCGCCGCCGACGCTCCGGCCAACAGATCGCGCGTCTCTGCTTTTCTCGTATCAGGCGATTTTATAACGGGGAGCTGGCTTGCCGGTTTGCGTCGCGGCGAAAAGTAACGAGCGCGCTTCGTCGTACCTGTCCCAGAGAGTCGCGTCCGCGACCGAAGGCCACGTGACCCTCTCGCCGTTGTCCAGACCCGACAAAGCGGCATCAACCATGTTTTCCGTCGTCATCACGGTTTCCTGGTTGAGTGCCGAGAGGGGAATCCCGGAGTTGTCCCAGATCTCGGTGGCAGTTGTGGCCGGGTTGACCAACTGAACCCTGATGCCGGTGTTCGCGAACTCTTCTTGAAGGCCGCGCGTGAAATTCATCACGAAACCCTTGGTGCCGCTGTAGACAGCGCTAACAGGCAGTGCGTGAATGCCGAGCACCGAGGCAATGTTGATGATCAAGCCATCATTCGCCTTCACGAAGGCCGGCACAACGGCGTGGGTCAGGCGCGTCAGAGACGTAACGTTGAGCGCAATCTGCGCGAGCGAATCTTGAAGCAGAGATTGTGCAAGCGGTTTTAGCCGAGCAAGACCAGCGTTATTCACCAGGACTCGGACTGTCGGATTGGTTGATAGAACGCGCTCGACCTTAGCGAGGTCACCATCCTTTTCGAGGTCGGCCTGAAGCGCTTCGACACTTACACCGTGAGTTTTCCGGATCTGATCGGCCAAATTCTCGAGGCGATCAAGCCTCCGCGCGACAAGGACAAGGTCGAAGCCCCGCTTGGCGAAACGATCGGCGTAGACGGCGCCGATACCGGATGACGCCCCTGTGATAACAGCGGTTTTTCGTGCAGACATGGCTTTTCTCCATACTTGGGCACCCAATTGTTGGGCACACAAGCATTTAGGTGGTCGCTGGACCTTTTCAATGCTACGGTGCCCAACTATCTTGAGGGCATGAAACACGAGAAAAATCCTGAGATTCCGTCGGCTTATGAGTTGGACGAGCTCGCCTGCACGCATACAGCGCTTCGCCGGGCTGCCCGGCGGCTCGGCCATCTCTATGACGAGGCTGTGGCGCCAACCGGCCTGAAGGCTACGCAGGTTGCCCTGCTTCTCCAGGCGGATCGTCTCGGTGGAGTTGATGGTCCTACGATGAATGCGCTTGCCGAACGTCTCGCACTCAGCATCTCGTCACTGACCTATGCGTTGCGTCCATTGGTGCGCGACGGCTTGATCAGGCTTGCGCAGGACGTACACGACAAACGAACGAAACACGCATCGCTAACAGCGCTCGGCAGAAAGCGTTTGGCTGAAGGGGTCAAGTTGTGGAACACTGCAAATCGCCGCACTGAGTTGGTACTCGGACACGATTCGGCCACTCAACTTCGGGCCCTTGCAGACGGCGTCTCATCCACGAAGTTTCTCGACGCCTATAGGGCCGGTCGGCCCGCTGGTTCAATGCAATGACACTGGAACGCTTAGTTTCGGCAAGAGTCGGTCGGCGCAAAAAAGCTTTATTAACGCTTTGCGCCGATACTGTGAAAAAGTCTTTTTGTGCTTCAGGTCGGATTTTCCGGGCGTCACTGGTGAGCCTTACGCATAGTGACGTAAGGGACCGCGTCGCGTCCCGCAAAATCGACCACTGCTCGTCATAGCTCGACT
>NZ_JAQGJL010000118.1 GCF_028290645.1 Devosia sp.
ATTGCGGCCAATGTGCGGGCGATGGGGGCGGGCGGGGCGGCCTACCTGGTCGGCGGTGGGGCGCAGAGTGCGGTGTGGCCGCAGGTCGTTGCCGATGTGCTGGGGCGCGAGGTCACAGTGCCGGCCTATCCGGTGCTGGCGGCGAGCCTCGGGGCCTGGCGGGTGGCGGCCAAGGCGCTTGGGCTTACGGGAGGCGTAGCGGCGCAGGGCAGGGTGTATCGGCCGCGGTCCGAGCGGGCGGAGCGGATCGGGCGGCAGGGGCGGGCCTTCGACCGGGCGACGGCGATGCTGCGCGAACTGGCGCGGGACTGACATCGGATCATTCATCCGCCCCGTCGACATCGAGCGTGGGGCGGACTGTGGCAGGTAGTCCGCGAGGGCGCTATGCTTCCTCGGCCAGCATGTCGTTGAGCTCGCGGGAGAAATGCTTGCGGAACAGCGGCAGCTGGGCGGCGCCGAGCGCGGGGGCGCGGAGGCCGAGCTTGCCGGCGGCGATGCGGAGCCGGTTGTGGCTCAGTTCGGGCAGGCTGGTGAGGGCCGCGTCGGTGGCGGCGACCATACGTTCGACGATCGGGGTGGGAACGATACCATCGATGACCACTGCTTCGACCTCGATCACGGCGGCGGTGTTGAACACGATCTCGGCGAGTGCCGCGCCGGCATTGGCAATCCATGCGGCGACGTGCGGCTCCCAATCGGCCCACGGCCAATCGGAGGGATCGCCGGGCGGCACGTCGATGCCGGAGGCGGCGAGCCGCCGGCTGAGCGCGCTGGTCGAAGCGACGTCGTGGCCGAACCGGCGCCTGTCGTCGCCCGTGTTGACCAGCATCGAGCCGAGATTGGCGGAATTGCCGGTCGGGCCTGCCCAGAGCGTGTGTTCGGCGGCGATGCCGGCGCCAAGGAAAGTGGTGACGAAGAGATAGACGAAGTTGGGCGGGCGCGGCGGCGGCGCCATCACCATTTCGGCCCAGCAGGCGCAGGTGCCATCGTTGAACCAGGCGGTGGGGAGCCCGGTCGCGGCCTCGAGCTCGGCGCGGAGGTCGAGCGCGCGCCAGAGCGGGACCTGCTCCGCCGGAGCGCCGAGGTGGCCGATACTGCGCCAGATAGCGGAGGGCGTTGCGAGCCCCAGCCCGGCAAGGCGCGGACGCTGCGCCGGGGCCAGCTTGCCGATCAGCTCGTTGATCGCCGTTGCCGCCTCGGCGACGATGGTTGCGGCATCGGGGTAGGCATAGGCGCGCCGATAGCGGCCGATCTCCTCGCTGCCGAGGCTGATCAGCGTGATGTCGACATGCTGCCAAGAGATCTCGCAGCCGATCGCGAAGGCGCCGGAATAATCGAGGAACAGCGGCGTCGCCGGCTGGCCCCGGCGGCCGCGCAGGACCTCGCCGCGGGTGACGAGGCCGTCGGCTTCGAGCTCGCTGACGATGGCCGAGGCGGTCTGCGGGGCGAGGCCGGTGCGGCGCGACACGTCGGCGTTGGATAGGCCCGGGCCGAGCGCGATGGTGGTCAGCACGGCGCGGCGATTGGCGGCGCGCAGACTGGCATGCTGCACGCCACGTCCCGCGGGCTCGAAGAAGTCCGACAATTCCAAAACCTCGCCTCGACGCAATTGACGCCCAAGCAATACGACCCCGGCCCCAGTAGGGGCCAAGGTATGATTCCTGCGTCCGCAAATATTAGTGGGGATGCGTGGCGGGCCGTCAACCCGCCATCGCATTACCAGTTGGTAACGGAGCCGTCGCGGCGGTGCAACATCGGCGCCTGCCAGAACTTGAAGCTTTGCTGCTTGATCAGTTCCTCGTTGACCTCGACGCCAAGACCTGGGGCATCGCTCACCGGATAGTGCGAACCCTCGAGCCGTGGCTGGACCGGGAAAAAGTCGGAATTGTCGAAGCCCAGATGTGTTTCGGCCGGGCTCGAGCGTGTTTCGAGCCAGGAGAAATTTGGTACGGCGGCGGCGAAATGAACTGTGGCGGCGGTGCAGATGGGCCCGAGCGGATTATGCGGCATCATGTCCACATAGTGCGCCTCGCTCCAGCCGGCGATCTTCATCGACTCGGTGAGGCCGCCGACATTGCAGACGTCGATCCGGTTGAACTGGTGGATGCCGCGTTCGATGTAGGGCAGGAACTGCCATTTGGAGGCAAATTCCTCGCCGATGGCGAAGGGGATGTCGGTAAGGGTGCGGAGCGATTCGTAGGCTTCCGGGGTCTCGTCGCGGATCGGCTCCTCGAGGAAATCGAGGGTGCCCGAGGGCATCTTCTGGCAAAAGCTGGCGGCTTCGGCGACCGACAGGCGGTGGTGGAAATCGATGCCGAGGACGACGTCCTCGCCCAGTTCCTCGCGGGCTTTCACCATCCATTTGGCGGTCCTGCCGATGTGCTCGCGCGGCTCGTAGATGGTTTCGCCGTGGCCCGAGGGGGAGAGGCGCATGGCGTTCCAGCCGTGCTCGATGAGCATCTTGGCCTGCTCGATCATTTCGGGGCCGGGCTCGCCCGAGGTGGTGGCGAAGGTGGGGATCCTGTCGCGCTGCTTGCCGCCGAGCAGCTGGTAAACGGGGACGCCGAGGGCCTTGCCCTTGATGTCGTAGAGCGCGATGTCGATGGCGGAGATCGCGGCCTGCAGCACGCGGCCGCCTTCGAAATACTGGCTGCGATAGAGCAGCTGCCAGATGTGGCCGATCTGGAAGGGGTCCATGCCGATGAGGATCTCGGTGTAGTGCTCGAGCGCGCCGACCACTGCCTTTTCGCGGCCCGAGAGGCCGCTCTCGCCCCAGCCGAAAATGCCCTCGTCGGTCTCGATCTTGACAACGAGCTGGTTACGAATGCCCACCCAGACGGCATAGGGCTTGATGGCAGTGATCTTCAATTCGGATGCTCCCTCGAACGGCGGGGTGTTCCCGCTCGGTTGGTGCAGAGGGGTACTGATTGAGGGGACGGAGTCAATTAGGCGGAGGTGGGAGTCGGGCCGCTCCGAGTGTGGGGCCACCCCACCCAGCTGCGCGACGGCCCGGGCTCTGGCCCAGGCCTGCTTCGCTACCCTCCCCACAAGGGGGAGGGAGGTGCGAAAGCCGGAGCAGTTGGGCGTTCACAGGTGCATCAGTCGTCTCCCTCCCCCTTGTGGGGAGGGATAAAGGGTGGGGGTCGCCCGCGCTCCGAGGCCTACAGCTTCCCCCGCAGATACCGCGCCAGCGTCTCCCGCGTCCCCACCTGCCACACCGTCAACAGCGCGTGCGTGAAAGCCCCGACATAGACCGGGTCCTTGGCCAGCGCGCCGAAGATATCGGTCATCGACAGCCAGGCCACGGGATCGTCCTTCGCTTTTCTTGCGAGCGCCGTCAGCCGGTCCCAGTTCGGGTCGTTGGGGGGGATCGGCTTGCCGCTGTCGGTTTCGCCGTAGCAGTAGCGGGCCCAGAGGGCTGAGACCAAGGCGAGGCCGGTAATGGGCTTGCCTTGCGCCAGGCGGTCCGAGACGGAGGGCAGGATGAACTTGGGCTGGCGGTTGCTGCCATCGAGGCAGAGGCGCTGGATGGTGTCGCCGATCTTGGGGTTGGAGAAGCGCCGGTCGATCTGCCTGAAATAGTCGTCGAGATTGGTGCCGGGCACCGGCGGGACGATCGGGATGATCTCCTCGCGCTCCACCTTTTCGAGGAAGTCGCGGATCAGCGGCTCCTCCATCGCCTCGTGGACGAAATGGATGTCCATCAGCCCGGCTGGATAGGCGATGGTGGCGTGGCCGCCGTTGAGGATACGGATCTTCATCAGCTCGAACGGCGCGACGTCGTTGACGAACTGCACCCCGACCTTCTCGAGCGCCGGGCGGCCGAGCGGGAAATTGTCCTCGAGCACCCATTGCCTGAACCTTTCGCAGAACACAGGCCAGGCATCGGCGATGCCGAACTGATCGGCGATCAACTGCCGCTCGCGCGGGCCGGTGGCGGGCGTGATGCGGTCCACCATGCCGTTGGGGAAGGCGACGGCATGCCCGACCCAGCGGGCCAGCTCGGGGTCGATGAGGTTTGCCAGCCCGACGACGGCGTTCTCCGTCACGTGGCCGTTGCCGGGAATGTTGTCGCAACTCATCACCGTGAACGGGGCGATGCCGAGGTCGCGGCGGCGCACGAGGCCGGCGAGGATGAGGCCGAAGACCGTCTTTGGCGCGTCGAAGTGCTCGGCGTCGTAGCCGATATCGGGGTGGCTGGGATCGAAGCGCTGGCTCGCCGGATCGATGTAGTAGCCGCCCTCGGTGATGGTCAGCGAAACGATGCGGATCGCCGGGTCGGCGAGCTTGCCGATGATGGCGCGGGCGTCGCCGGGGGTGAGGAAATCCACCATCGGGGCGGTGACGCGGACGGTGCTCTCATGGGCTTCCTGCTCGACGACGCTGGACAGCCAGTCCTGCGCCTCGAGGGTCGCGCGCATCGCCGCATCGGCGTCGCGCACCCCGGCGCCGACAAGGGCCCAGTCATGGTCGAGGCCGAGGTTGAACAGGTCGTCGAGATAGACCGCCTGGTGGGCGCGATGGAAGTTGCCGACGCCGAAATGCAGGATCCCCGCCCTGAGGTTGGATGGACGGTAGCGCGGCACGGCGGCGAGCTCGGAAATCTCCGATAGGTTTCGGACGGAGAGTTCGATCGGCATGGGCAACCTCGTCGATAGGGGGCCGCACCCCAAATATGTGCCTTGGGATGCGGCGCGAGAAAATCGTTCAGCGGAGCGCCAGACCGCCGCGGTCGAAGCGGTAGATCCGGCTGGGGTCGGGGCTGAGCCAAACCTGGTCGCCCGGGGCAAAGTCCTTGTCGCCTTCGGTACGCACGGTCTGCAGTTCCGCCCCGTCCACGTGGACATGGAGGAAGGTATCGGAGCCGAGGTGTTCGGCAACCCCCACGCGGCCCGGCCAATCGCCTGATTCACGGGAAATCCGCATGTGCTCGGGGCGGATGCCGATAGTGGTGGCGCTGTACTTGTCGGCGGCGGCGCCCGCGAGGAAGTTCATCTTGGGCGAGCCGATGAAGCCGGCGACGAACTTGTTGGCCGGAGTCTTGTAGAGATCCATGGGCGATCCGAACTGCTCGACCTGGCCGGCGTTCAGCACCACAATCTTGTCGGCCATGGTCATGGACTCGACCTGGTCATGGGTGACGTAGACCATGGTGGTCTTGAGCTGCTGGTGCAGTTCGGTGATCTCGATGCGCATGTTGACGCGCAGCGCCGCATCCAGGTTGGAGAGCGGCTCGTCGAACAGGAAGGCCTTGGGCTCGCGCACGATGGCACGGCCTATGGCGACGCGCTGGCGCTGCCCGCCCGAGAGCTGGCGCGGTTTCCTGTCGAGGTAGTCGGTGAGGTTGAGGACACGGGCGGCGGCGTCGACCTTCTTGTCGGCGACTGGCTTTTCGATATTCGCCATCTTGAGCGGGAAGGCGATGTTCTGGCGTACCGTCATATGCGGGTAGAGCGCGTAGGACTGGAACACCATGGCGAGGCCGCGATGCGCCGGGCCCTGGTCGGTGACGTCGACGCCATCGAGCAGGATCGCGCCCGAGGTCGTGTCCTCGAGGCCGGCAATCAATCTGAGGAGAGTAGATTTGCCGCACCCCGAGGGCCCGACGAAGACGACGAAGGCGCCGTCTTCAATCTCGAGGGAAACATCGGAGATGACCTGGTGGCCGCCGAAGGCCTTGTTGACGTGTTCGAGAGCGATGGAGCCCATTTCTTTTTCCCTATTTCACGGCGCCAAAGGTGAGACCGCGTACCAGCTGCCGCTGGCTGAGCCAGCCGAGCACCAGTATCGGCGCGATGGCGAGGGTCGACGCGGCGGAGAGCTTGGCCCAGAACAGGCCTTGCGGTGACGAGAAGGACGAGATGAAGGCGGTCAGCGGCGCGGCCTTGGATGCTGTGAGGTTGATGGTCCAGAAGGCCTCGTTCCAGGCGAGGATGATGTTGAGCAGCAGCGTCGAGGCGATGCCGGGCACCGCCATCGGGACGAGGACGAAGATCAGTTCCTTCCAGAGGATGGCGCCATCCATGCGCGCCGCCTCGAGGATGTCGACCGGGATCTCCCTGAAGTAGGTGTAGAGCATCCAGATGACGATCGGCAGGTTGATCAGGGTGAGGATGATGACCAGCCCCCACACGGTGTCGAGGAGCCCGGTATCGCGGAAGATCAGGTACATAGGCACCAGCACGCCGACCGCCGGCATCATCTTGGTCGACAGCATCCACATCAGTACGTCCTTGGTCCTCTTCGTGGGGGTGAAAGCCATGGCCCAGGCCGAGGGGATGCCGATCAGCAGCGCGATCAGGGTCGAGCCGACCGAAATCCACACCGAGTTGAAGAAGTGCCGGAAATAGTCGGAGCGCGCCTGCACCTCGAAATAGTTCTCGAGCGTCCAGGTGGGGATGATGGTCGGCGGCGAGGCAATCGCCTCGGCCTCGGTCTTGAAGCTGGTGAGGATGGTCCACAGGATCGGGAAGAACAACAGGAAGGCGACCAGCCAGGCGAGTGCGGTGAAGGTGAGCTTGCGCTGCAGGGTGACTTCGCGGGCCATTAGTGCCTCCGCTCGCTGACAGACTGGTGCGAGGGGCACCCCCACCCTTGATGCCTCCCCATAGGGGGGAGGGAGACGACTGATGCTTCAGCGCCCACGATAATGAGGCTCCGGCGCCTCCCTCCCCCTTGCGGGGAGGGACCGAGGGTGGGGGTGGCCGCGGCCGCGATGCTTGAAATCTTACGCATCGAGGTTCCTCCCCACGGCCCGCATCAGGAAGATCGCGACGATGTTGGCGAGGATCACGGCCACCACGCCGCCGGCCGATGCCCCGCCGACGTCGAAGCTCAGCAGCGCCGTGCGGTAGACGAGGAAGGCGAGGTTGGTGGAGTTGTAGCCCGGCCCGCCATTGGTGGTGACCAGCACCTCGGCGAAGATGCCGAGGAGGAAGATGGTCTGGATCAGGATCACCACGGTGATGGCCCGGGCCATGTGCGGCAGGATGATGTAGATGAAGCGCCGGAGGGCGTTGGCACCATCCATCTCGGCGGCCTCCTTCTGCTCCTCGCTCAGGGATTGCAGCGCAGTGAGCAGGATGAGCGTCGCGAAGGGCAGCCACTGCCAGGCGACGATGATGATGACGGCCAGCATCGGCAGCTGGGCGAACCAATCAATCGGCGCCAACCCAACGCCGCGCGTCAGGAAGCTGATCACGCCGTAGATCGGATGCATCATCAGGTTCTTCCAGACCAGCGCGCTGACGGTCGGCATGACGAAGAAGGGTGCGATGACCAGCAAC
>NZ_JAQGJL010000126.1 GCF_028290645.1 Devosia sp.
CCCGTTTCGTCTTCCATCTCTCCATCGGCATGAGCGCCCTCGCCGCCCTCGCCGCTTCGGCGCCTAATCTCGCCTTTCTCGGCCCTACGGTGCTCGGATATCTCTATGGAGCCTCGAGCAACGGACCGGTGGCGCTCGGCAACATCATCAATTTCGTGACGGTCATCCCGGCGACGCTCATTCTTCTCTCGATCGACAGCCAGCCTGTGGCAGGCCCGGATGGCGCCAAGCCGCAGCCCGTCAGCGTCGGCTCGAAAATCGTCCAGGCGCTCCGGCAGCCGGTGGTGTGGATGCCGGTGCTCGGGGTGGTCGTGGTCCTGTTGGGTGTTACCGTGCCGCCGCCGCTCGACAGCGCACTGGCGCTGCTGGGTCAGGCGTCCGCCGGGGTCGCGCTGTTCGTCTCCGGCATCGTCCTCGCCAGCAACAAGGTGACCGTGTCGGGTCCCGTGCTGCTTCTCGTCATTGCCAAGAACATCATCCAGCCGGGCCTCGTCATCATTGCCCTGCTGCTGCTCGGCTACGGCAATCCGGTTCTCAGCGAGGCGGTGGTGGCAATTTCGGTGCCCTCGCAGGTGCTGATCGCCATGCTGGCGCTGCAGTACAAGATCGCGCCGGTTGAATTCGCCTCCGTGCTGGCCCTCACCACCGTCGGCTCGCTCGTCACCATGAGTGCGTTCATCGCGCTCACCGGCGGGTGAGGGCGTCACTCCACGACCGGTTCAGGTTCGCAACCTCATGGCTTGGCGATACCGAGGGGAGCGGGAAGCAGCTTGCCGGCGACCAGCAGCGCCACCGTGCCGACGATCAGGCCGACGACCAGAAGGTTGGCGACAACGAACCCCACCACCGCAACCACCGCGATGGCCCCGGCGTCGCCGCGTGACGCAAGGACCAGGCTGGCAGAGGCAAGCGCCGTGGCGCCGAAGCTGAAGGCCCAGAGCGAGGGCGCGAACCGCCGCGCGATCCAGGGCATCATCCGGGCCAGTAGCAGCGCCTGCAGAACCGCATAGCCGATGAAGGCGTGCACCAGGATGTCGCCGGCCCCGCTCGTGGCATTGACATAGGCGAGGGCGCCCACCGCAGGAGGCGCCAGCTGGATGCCGAGCGTCGGCCGAAGGGCCTCGCTCAGGGGTTCGGTGTAGAGGCGCCGCAGCAGCACGGACTCGATCGCGAGCCAGGTGAAAAAGCCCGCTCCAAACGCCAGTTGGCCCCAATCGGGGTAGCCGAAGGCCGAAAGCCCGTCCGAGACGACGAACGATCCGGCGACGAGCGGCAGATAGAGCACCGGCGTGGTCGCAGCTTCCGGCCGGCCGCCGCGCCATAGCAGGCCGGTGCGCCAGATGCCGAAGCCGAGGGTGAAGATCGCCCCCAGCGCGTAAAGCAGCGCAGCGATGCCTTCGCTGTAGGGCAGCAGCCCGAGGCCGGCCAGCATCGTCGCCACGCCGGCGAGGCCGACGAAGCAGCACTGCACGGGATCGGCGATCTCCGCCTTGGCGGCCCCAGGCGCCGCGACCCACTTGAACACGTAGAGTGCGGCCAGCACCGCCCATACGACGATGCCGAGCCAGATGAAGCCCTCGCCGATCCCGCCGGGAAGCTCCCAGAGCCGTTGCACACGCCACGAAATGCCGAGCCCGATGGTGCCGAGCACGATCGAGAAAAATGAGGCGGGAACGATGGGCAGGCGTCGCATGGCTCGCTCCGGAATGAGGTCGGAAGTCCTTGCGGCCACTGTATTCATCGAGAGCTGCGCTGCTTCCCCGGGACTGCTGCGCCTGCGCCATTCTTGCCGCTTTGTGCCGCGGCTCTTGGGGTAACCGCAGCGCCAAGCGCCACGTGGGCCTATTCCTCCACATACTCGAACAGCACGCGCCGGACTTCCGCCTCGTCCTCGGCCGCGAGCGCCGCTTCGAGGGCGGCGAGGGCGACCTCGAGGCCGTCGGTGTTGCGGGCGCCCGGTGGGGTGCGGAGGATTTTCGGCTGGGTGGTGCGGAGCGCGTTGGCCGGATCGAAGAACAGCTCCTCGGTGAGCTTTTCGCCCGGCCGCGCGGCGGTCTCGAGGATGGCGATGTCGCCGGCCGGATTGTCCGCCGATTTCACCGACAGCCCGGCAAGCCGGATCATGTTCTCGGCGAGGTCGCGGATGGCGACCGGCTCGCCCATGTCGAGCAGGAAGATGTCGCCGCCCTCGGCCAGCGCGCCCGCCTGGACGATCAGTTCGGCCGCCTCGTGGACGGACATGAAGTAGCGCGTCATGCGGTTGTCGGTGAGGGTCACGGGCCCCCCGGCGGCGATCTGCTCGCGGAACAGCGGCACCACCGAGCCGTTCGAGCCGAGCACGTTGCCGAAGCGGACCGAGCAGTAGCGCATGCCGCTCCCGCCGTCCCGGGCCTTGCCGTGATGGCGGACGATCAGCTCGGCCCAGCGCTTGGTGGCGCCCATGACGCTCGCGGGCCGCACCGCCTTGTCGGTCGAGATAAGGACGAAGCGCTCGACCCGCGCGGCGACGGCCGCCTCGACCAGGGTTTTGGTGCCGATGACGTTGTTGCGCACGCCCTCGAGCGGGTTCGCCTCGACCAGCGGCACGTGCTTGTGCGCCGCGGCATGGAAGATCACCTCGACGCCATGCGTTGCCAGCGTGCGGCGGAGCAGCCCCGCATCCGCGACCGAGCCGAGCACCGGCACCAGCGGCATTTCGGCCAGCGGCTTCAGCGACCGCTCGATCTCGTACAGCGCGAACTCGTTGGCCTCGAGCAGCACCAGCTTCCTGGGTCCGTGCCTGACGATCAGCCGGGTGAGTTCGGAGCCGATCGAGCCGCCGGCGCCGGTGACGAGGATCACCCGGCCGGCGAGCATTTCGCGCATCAGTTCGGGATCGGCCGGCACCGCCGAGCGGCCGAGCAGGTCGTCGATATCGATCTCGCGCAGCTGGCTCACCAGGTACTTGCCGGACACCAGGTCGGCGATGGCCGGCAAGGCCCGGATCTTCAGCTGATGGTGGCTGAGTTCGGCGACGATCCTGGCGCGGCGCGTGGCGTCGGCCGAGGGGACCGAGAGAATCACCTCCCGCACGCCGCGGTTCCGGATCAGCTCGCCGAGCTTGCTTGCCGGATAGACTCGGATGCCGGCGACGTCGCGGCCCCAGAGGTTCTGGTCGTCATCGAGAAAGGCGACGACATGGCTGGCGCGCTGGGCCCGCAGCGCCTCGGCGAGCTGGGTGCCGGCCGAGCCGGCGCCATAGATCACCACGCCGCCCCGGCGGTCGATGCCGGTCTCGGGCAGCCAGAGCAGGGCCTTCGCAAGGAAGCGCGAGCCGGCGATGATCACCGTGCCGAAGATGAAGTAGAAGAACGGCACGGTGCGCGGGAAGATGGCGAGCCTCGTCGCCTCGGCGAGGAACAGCGCGAACACCCAGAACAGCGTCGCCAGCATCATCGCCTGGATGATGGTCCACAGCGCCCGCTCGGGGAGGTAGCGGATGACGGCGCGATAGAGCCCGAGCCGCACGAACACCGGAATGGCCACCACCGGCGCCAGCAGCATCAGCAGGATGTGCGCCGGCATGGGGGTGAACGGGCCGCCGAGGCGGATGGTGAAGCTCAGCCACAGCACGCCGAGCAGCGCCAGCGTGTCGAAGGCGATCAGGATGGCCTGCTTGGCGCGGCGCGGTAAACCGCTCAGTCCGTCGCGGACCTTGCTCAGCGTCATCGAAATTCCACCCGCCACAAGCCGCCTGGCCGCGCGGCTAACGGTTTGTAGCGGTGCTGCCCGGCCTTTCCAACGCCTTTATGCTATGGCATCACAGCGCAATCGCGGGACCGGGATCAAGACATGACTATCAGACTGCATCGGGGCGACCTGCCCGACCTTTCGCGCTATGGCCGGGAGGTGGCGATCGACACCGAAACCATGGGGCTCGATCCGCGCCGCGACCGCCTCTGCGTGGTGCAGCTTTCGCCCGGCGACGGCAGCGCCGACGTGGTGCAGATCCCGGCGGACCTGAGGGAGGCGCCTAACCTCGTCAAGCTGTTCAGCGACCCCGGCGTCACCAAGATCTTCCACTATGCGCGCTTCGA
This sequence comes from Devosia sp., assembly GCF_028290645.1. GTDB lineage: Bacteria > Pseudomonadota > Alphaproteobacteria > Rhizobiales > Devosiaceae > Devosia_A. The sequence goes on from NZ_JAQGJL010000126.1 coordinate 4,077, forward strand.
CATGGCGGTGCTGAAGCATCGCTTCGGCGTCGTCACGGGCCCCGTCTACTGCACCAAGATCGCATCGAAGCTCGTGCGCACCTATACCGACCGGCACGGGCTCAAGGATCTCGTGCGCGAGCTGCTCAACATCGACCTTTCGAAGCAGCAGCAGAGCTCGGACTGGGGCGCCGAGAAGATCACCGAGGCGCAGCTCGACTACGCCGCGTCGGACGTCCTCTACCTCCACGACATCAAGCGCCATCTCGACCGCATGCTGAAGCGCGAGGGCCGGGTGGAGCTCGCCACCGCCTGCTTCGACTTCCTCAAGCACCGGATCGATCTCGACCTCTTGGGCTGGGACGAGACCGACATCTTCGCGCATAGCTGATGGCGTCGCTGGCCGCCCCGACCGATGTGCGTGCCCGGCTCTATGCGAGGCTCGGCCGGCGCAACCGGGTGGTCGGGGCGCTGCGCTGGATCGTGCCGGCGGCGGGAGCGGCAGTGTTCGCCGTGGTGCTGGGGATGATCGTGCTGGGCAGCCTCGCCGAGCGCTTCGGCTTTTCCAGCATCCGGATCGACCGCGACAACCTCGTGGTCGAGACGCCCAGGCTGACCTCCACCGGCGATGACGGCACGCTCTATGCTCTCACGGCCCGGGCGGCGAAGGTGGCGACGACGCAGAGCGACCTCATCGACATGGAAGACGCGACCTTCACCATGACCCCGACCCGCGGCGCGGCGATGACGGCAGAGGCGGCGGCAGCGCGGTTCCAGGCCAACGACCAGCTGCTCGACGTGCCGGGCGTCGCGCATGTCACCAGCACCAGCGGGCTCGACGGCACGCTCGAAGCGGTGTTCGCCGACCTGATGAACTGGAAGATGGTGGCGAGCGGCGCCGTGGACCTCAAGCTGCCCGGCGGCTCGACCCTCACCTCCGACGGCATGACCTTTGACCGGACGACCGGCATCTACACCTTCAAGGACGTCACCGTGAACCTCGTCACGACGCCGGGAGAGACAGAGTGAAGCGGCTTGCAGCCTTGTTCACGGCGCTGCTGCTGGCGCTGCCGGCGGTTGCCGCGGAGCCGGTCAAGGTGACGGCCGACGGCTTCACCATCGACCAGAACAACAAGAACGCCACCTTCTCCGGCAACGTGGTGATCACCCGCACCGGACTGACGCTGTGGGCCGACAAGGTGGTGGTGATCTATGGCAGCGGCGGCGAGGGCGACATCGACAGCCTGACCGCGACCGGCCAGGTGAGGATCAAGACCTCCACCCAGGAGGCCACCGGCAGCAAGGCGACGTTCGATCCGGACAGCCAGGTGCTGCGGCTCACCGACAACGTCACGGTGGTCAACGCGCAGGGCACGGTGAGCGGGCCGGAACTGACCATCAACCTTCAAACCGGGAACTCGGTGTTCAAGGGCAGCAAAGGGGGCCGGGTGACCGGCGTGTTCACCCCGCAATGAACGAGGGCGCCGCAGCGACCCAGGGGGCCAGGGTCGACCAGACCGGGTGGCTCGTGGCGCACGGGCTCAACAAGAGTTTCGGCAAGCGCACCGTGGTCGAGAATGTCAGCCTCGCGGTGCGCCGCGGCGAGGCGGTCGGCCTGCTCGGGCCGAACGGCGCGGGCAAGACCACCGTCTTCACCATGATCATGGGGCTGGTGAAGCCCGACCGGGGCAAGATCCTGCTCGACGGGCGGCCGATCACCAACCTGCCGCTGTTCCAGCGCGGCCGGCTCGGCATCGGCTACCTGCCGCAGGAGAGCTCGATCTTTCGCGGCCTCAGCGTCGAGGGCAACATCCTCGCTGTGCTCGAGGGCCACGTGCCGAAAAAGCGCGACCGGCTGCTTCGCCTCGAGGAGCTGCTCGACGAGTTCGGCATCCGGCACATCGCCAGATCCAACGCCCTGGCGCTGTCGGGCGGCGAGCGGCGGCGGGTCGAAATCGCCCGCGCCATGGCTGCCGACCCGCTGTTCATGCTGCTCGACGAGCCCTTCGCCGGCGTCGACCCGATCGCGGTCAGCGAGGTGAAGATGCTGGTCCGCCACCTCACCCGCCGCGGCATCGGGGTGCTGATCACCGACCACTCGGTGCGCGAGACGCTATCGCTGGTCGACCGCGCCTACCTGATCCACGAGGGCCACGTGATGATCCAGGGCAAGCCCGAGGTCATCGCCGCCGACCCGGAGGCACGGCGGGTGTATCTGGGGGATACGTTCGAGGTGTGAATGGTGAGGAAGGCCGCCCAAACCTCCCCCGCCATTCACCATTCACGCCTTTCCCCGTTGGCACGCTTCTTGCCCTCCGTGGCCCAATCATGCATGTTCGCCCGCGGGAAGTCTTATTGCCTCGGGGGAATGCGTGTATGGCCTTGACGCCACGGCTTGAGGTTCGTCAGAGCCAGAGCCTGACGCTCACGCCGCAATTGATGCAGTCGATCCGGCTGCTGCAGCTCAGCCATCTTGAACTCAACGCCTTCGTCGAGGCCGAGCTGCTGCGCAATCCGCTGCTCGAGCGCGAGGACGGGGCCGAGGCGCCGGAGGAGGCAGCGAACGAGCTGCCGGAGCGGCTGGTCGAGCTCAACGCAGCCGAGGACACGGTCGATTTCGGGGAGCGCATCCAGTCGGCGGATTCGATAGCCAACGGCTACGACACCGAGGTCGAGAACGTCTTTCCCGACCAGTCGGCGCCCGACCGGCAGACCGATTCATCGCTCTGGGCCGAACGCGGCGGCTCCGGCGAAGGCGAAGCGGTCGATATCGACCAGTTCGTCGCCGCGCGCCCCACCCTCGGCGACCATCTCGCCGTGCAGGCGGGCCTAATCACCGGCGACCCCGCCGAGCGGCTGATCGCGCAGTTCCTGATCGACAGCCTCAACGAGGCGGGGTACCTGGCGGTCGAACTCCAGACGGTGGCAGAACAGCTCGGCGCGCCAGTCGCGGCGATCGAGGCGGTGCTCGAAAAGCTGCAGGGATGCGACCCCATCGGGGTGTTCGCGCGCAACGTGCGCGAGTGCCTCGCGCTGCAACTGCGCGAGAAGGACCGGCTCGACCCGATGATGGTCCGGCTGCTCGACCATCTCGAGCTCATCGCCCAGCACGACATGGGCGCCCTGGCGCGCGCCGTCGGCTGCGACCGCGAGGATCTCGTCGACATGCTGGCAGAGCTCAGGGAACTCGATCCCAAGCCGGGCCGCGCCTTCGAGGCCGGCCCGGTCGAATCGGTGGTCCCGGACGTTTTCGTCAGGCGCGGTTCGGGCGGCGAGTGGCAGATCGAGCTCAATGCCGAGGTGCTGCCGCGGGTGCTGGTCAACCGCACCTACTATGCGAGCGTCACGCGGAAGACCCGCGACGTGGCGGAAAAGAGCTTCCTCACCGATTGCCTCGCCACCGCCAACTGGCTGGCCAAGAGCCTCGACCAGCGGGCGCAGACCGTCCTCAAGGTCACCGCCGAGATCGTCAAGCAGCAGGACGGCTTCCTCGTCCACGGCATCACGCACCTGCGGCCGATGACGCTCAAGGCGGTGGCCGACGCCATCGAGATGCACGAATCGACGGTGAGCCGGGTCACCTCGAACAAATACGTGTCGACGCCGCGCGGGCTGTTCGAGATGAAGTACTTCTTCACCACCGCGCTCGGCTCCTCGACCGGCGAGGCCGACCATTCGGCCGAGGCGGTGCGCCACCGCATCCGTCAGATCATCGAGGCGGAACTGCCGGCCGATATCCTCTCGGACGACACCATCGCCGAGATGCTGCACAAGGAGCGCGGCATCGAGGTCGCCCGCCGCACGGTGGCGAAATACCGCGAGGGCATGCACATCCCCTCCTCGGTCATCCGCCGCCGGCAGAAGCGGGCGCTGGTGGCAGCGGGGCGGTAGAGCATATTGCCTGATGGCCGGTGCGAGCCGACCCCCACCCCTGTCCCCTCCCCCTAGGAATGGGGAGGGAGACGAAAACTCGGGCTTTGGTGGCAGGGTCTCCCTCCCCCTGTTCAGGGGGAGGGGACAGGGGTGGCACCGGCCGTGAGGCTGTCCCCCTCTCCTTGAATCGGGGTAGGGAGACCAAAAGGCCGGCCCTGGTTGCAGGGTCCCCTCCCCATTGCCAGGGGGAGGGGACAGGAGCGTGGACCCCCTCGCACCGCACGCGAGGGCTTCCCCCTAAGTCCTATCCCTCGCAATTGAACCCAACCGCCAGCCGCGCATTGCCCCCTGTGCAGGGGCGGTCTAGACTCCCCGCACCGGGGTGCCCACATCTCATGGTGTCGGCCGCCTCGGCCGATTACACCAAAAAGAGAAAGAGGACCTCCATGACTCTGCGCGTCTCAGGAAAGAACATGGATGTCGGCGATGCGCTCCGGCTCAAGGCGCAAGGCCATTTCGACACGGTAGTGAAGAAGTATTTCGACGGCAACTATACCGGCCACCTCACCCTCGAGCCCGAAGGCTCGGGGTTCAGCGCCCAGTGCATGGTGCATCTCGATTCCGGCGCCGTGCTGCAATCGAGTGCCTTTGGCGGCGACGCCATCTCGGCCTATACCGGCATGGCCGAGACCATCGAGAAGCGGCTCAGGCGCTACAACCGCAAGCTCAAGGCGCACCGGCGGCACCCCAACGGCACCGCCGAGGAGGCGCCGTCCTATGTGCTGGCCGCCCCCAGCGAGGACGACGAGTTGCAGGAAGACTACTCGCCGCCGGTTATCGCCGAGGCGACCTCCAGCCTCATTCAGATGTCTGTGGGCGAAGCGGTGATGCAGCTTGATCTGACGCAGGCGGAAGTGGTGGTATTCCGGCATGCTGGACATGGTGGCCTGAATGTGGTCTACCGCCGCGCCGACGGGAATATTGGCTGGATCGATCCGGCCCTCAGGCCGAACTAGGGCTCCGGAAGAGCTTGCTCTTTCCGCTTCCACGATGGGAAATTCTTGATGGAATTGGCTGACATCCTCTCCGAGGAGTCCGTAATTGTTTGTTCTGGTATCAAGACCAAGCTCGACGTGCTGCAAAGGCTTTCAGAACGCGCCGCCAGCGTCACCGGACAGGACGCCGCGACGATCTTCGAGGCCGTGAACGACCGCGAGCAGCTGGGCTCGACCGGCCTCGGTAACGGCATCGCCATCCCGCACGGCAAGATTCCCGGCATCGGCGCGGTCACCGCGGTATTCGCCAGGCTCGAGACCCCAGTGGAGTTCGAAGCGGTCGACGACCAGCCGGTCGACCTCGTGATGCTGTTGCTCGCCCCCATGGGGGCGGGCGCCGATCATCTGAAGGCCCTGGCCCGGGTGGCCCGGATCCTGAGGACCGACTCGGTCACGAGCCGGCTGCGCCGCAGCCACGACGCGGCCGAGATGTACGCAATCCTCACCCAGCCGCTGCAAACGACGCGGGCGGCGTAACAGCCAACGATTTCGGATTTCTCCCCCTGCCTTCTCCCTTGCGGGAGAAGATGCCCGAAGGGCGGATGAGGGGTTGTCTCCCTAGACGCTGTCGCTCCTCGGATCGGCGATGCCTTGCATCGCGACCCCTCATCCTGCGCCATGCGCCACCTCCTCCCCGAGGGGAGAAGGCGAAAGTGTCCGCAGGTATGAGGATGAAGGCCGGAACTCCCCTCCCCTCAGTGGGGAGGGCCAGGGTGGGTGGTGCGGCGGAGGCTCGAGGCCTCAGCTCCCGCTCAGTGCAGCGTCACGATCCCGAAGGACTTGTCGGCCAGCCACTCTGCGACCGCTTCCTCGCTGTCGCCAACCATCAGCGGCGAGCCGTCGGCGGAAACCACGATGTGGAAGTCGGACTCTTCACTGAATTCGCTGTCGGGCAGGATCGGACCCATGTCCGCGCCCTTGACGTGCTTGACATAAACCACCGCATTGCCGCCAAGCGCCATGAACTGGGCCGGCGTCAGGCTCCGCAGGGGGTTGTCGATGTTTGCTTCTCTGTTCTCTTGCATGCTGTGTTCCCCTTTCTAGGCAGAACGAATCTCGATACGGCGGGCGATTTTTTCGGCTCTTGGACGAACAACTGCGATCATCAGCATGCCGTTCCTCAAAATCGCGTCTTTCACCACCATGCCGTCGGCGAGGAGGAAGTTTCGCTGGAACTGCCGCGCGGCAATGCCGCGATGCAGGTACTGCCGGGCCGCGTCGTCCTTCTGGCGCCCACGCACCAGAAGCTGGTTGTCCTCCACCATCACCTCGAGGTCGGCTGAGCCGAACCCGGCTACGGCGATGGAGATGAGGAAGGTCTCAGCGCCCTCCTGGTCGAGCGAACGCTCGATATTGTAGGGCGGATAGCCGTCGGCGGCTTTGCTGATCCGATCGATGCGTTCTTCGAAGGCATCGAAGCCGAGCAGGAATGGCGCCGAAAACATCGAGACGCGCGACATCCGATCGTCCTTGTTCCAAGCAACGTAATGGACCGGCCCGAGTTTCAGTGGCACCGATCCACGGGCATTGATATGGGTCGGGCGCGGGCGCGCTTCAAGTCCGCTGACGGGCCGGGGGCTTGACTTTGACGGATGCAACGGTGGCGGTGGTGATCCCCGCCTACAAGGCCGAAAAACTGATCGGGGAAGCGGTGAGGAGCGTACTCGCCCAGACCTACCCCGATTGGGAAATCTGGGTGGTCGCCGATGACGGCGAGGACTACGAGGACCTGCTGGGCCGCGCCGGCCTTGCCGACAACCGCTTCCACTTCCTGAGCTCGGGCCGGGTGGGCGCCGGCGCCTCGCGGGCCCGCAACCTGGCGCTCGACCGCATTCAGACACCCTATGTGGCGATCCTCGATGCCGACGACCGGATGAAGCCCAGGAAGCTCGAGCTGGCGGTCGCGGCGCTCGCCGCATCCTCGCCCATCGTCTCGTCGGCACTCGAGGTGATGGACGCGGGCTACAACCGATTGCGCCTCGTCGGCGACGGGCCGGACCGGGTGCTGAGCCCCGGCGGGTACAAGTTCGTCAACCTGTCGATGGATTCGATGATCGTATGGGACCGCCGGCGCTGCGACGCGCGCTACGATCTCAACCTCACCAACATGACCGACCTCGAACTGCTGATGCAGCTGTGGCGCACGGCGGCTACCGTCCACCACCTCGGCACGCCGCAGCACGACTACATCAAGCTGCCGAGCTCGATGAGCAATGGCGAGGGGGTCACCGAGCGGATGATCGCCTCGAAAAAGGCGCTGCTCGAACGTCTGGAAAAGGGCCAGTACCGCTTCGCCGCCCCCGATGCGGCCGAAGGCCTGATCGCCTTTCTCGGCCTCTCGCTCGCGGCCGAAGCGGCCTACCCCCTGGCCCTCAAGGAGACCCCCGGCCTGCTGTTCGAGAATCACCTCGAGCCGATGCTGAGGGCGTACGAGGCGCAGGTGCTGGCGGACTGAGTATCGGGAATTGCGCGTGGGGCCACCCCCACCCTTTATCCCTCCCCACAAGGGGGAGGGATAAAGAGTGATTTGTGCCAGATGAACCGAGGCTGCGGCTCACGCGCCTCCCTCCCCCTTGTGGGGAGGGACCGAGGGTGGGAGTGGCCCCACGCTCGAACTAGGCAGTCTGTCCCAGCGCCTTCTCCACCTCAGCCGCGTACGGCACAGCCGGCTGCGCCCCCGGCTTCAGCACCGCAAGGCTCGCCGCAACCGCCGCCCGCCGCATCGCCGACTCGAGGTCCAGCCCCCGGTCGAGCCCGGCCGCCAGGTACCCGCAGAACGTATCCCCTGCCCCCACCGTATCCACCGGATCGACCTTCAGTGCCGGCACGGCGAAGCTGCCGGTGGGCGTCGCGGCCCGCGCCCCGTCCGGCCCCAGCGTCACGATCACCGTCTGGTTCTGCGATTTCGCCCAGTCGGCCATCGCCGCATCGAGCCGGTCGAGTCCGGCGCCGGTCAACAGTTCGAACTCGGTCTCGTTGGCGATGACGATCGAGGCCTTTTCGGCCACCGCCCTCGTGGTCGGAAGGAAGGGCGCGGTGTTGAGGATCGAGACGACGCCCTGGGCCTTGGCCAGTTCCAGCGCCCGTTCGGTGGCCGGCTGCGGGATCTCCTGCTGCAGCATCAGCACCGAGCCGATGCCGAGGCCGGCGAGAGCCGCGTCGGCATCGGCCGGGCCCATCGTGCCGTTGGCGCCGGGGAGGATGGCGATGACATTCTCGCCCGCCTCGTCGACGAAGATCATGGCAATGCCGGTGGCGCCGGCGACAGTCCGCACGTGGGTCAGGTCGACGCCGTCGGCGCGCAGAAGTTTGAGCGCTTCGATTGCAAAACTGTCGGAACCGGCCGCGGCAAACATGCGCATTTCGGCCCCGGCCCGGCGCGCCGCGAGCGCCTGGTTGGCCCCCTTGCCCCCGGCCGCCATCGAGAATTCCCTCCCCGGCACGGTCTCGCCGGGCTTCGGGATACGGCTCACGGTGCCGATCAGATCGAGATTGGTGGAGCCGAGAACCGTAATCATTTTAAGACCTTGGGGATGGTGTTCCAGTTGCGCATGGTCGCGACCGCGCCCTTCTCCAACTGCCGGTCGAACTTGTCCAGCCCCGGCCCATGCCGCCCATCGGGCTGCCGGTGGCCGACAAGGTAGATGTCGCGCCGATCCACCCGCACCACGTCATAATCTCCGGCCACGCCGAGGAATTTTGCGTTGTACGGCAATGGCTTGTCGAACATCATCACATAGCGGTGGAAAGCGCCGTCGGCCGGCAGTCCAGCGAACGGGTTGGAGGCCAGCATCGCCTCGATCTCCGCCCCCGAGCGCATCACCGCCTCACTGAAAAATCCCCAGCGCGTCTCGATCGCCGCCTCGAGTTCCGTCTTGGGATCGCGGTCCGTCTCGAAGCGCACATTGCCGCTGGCGAGGATGGTCTTGACCCGGGCGTAGCCCAGCTCCTCGCAGAGCGCCTTGAGCTCGGCCATCTTCATCTGGCGCTTGCCCACATTGACGGCGCGCAGGAACGCCACCCAGACCGTCACTTCTGCTTGCCCTGCGGATAGATGGTCTCGCCGCGCTTCAGCATCTCGACGAAGCCCTCGATCTTCTTCGCCCGGCCGGCCGGGGTCTTCATGTTGTGGGTGCGGAAGGCGAGCGCGAAGCGGTTCTGCGCGCTGAGCTTGCCGAACATCTCTTTCGCCGCCGGTTCCGCGTCGATCGCGGCCTGAAGGTCATCGGGGATCTTCATGTCCTTGCTGCCGCCGTATGCCTTGTCCCAACGGCCGTCTGCCTTGGCTGCCTCGACATGCTTCAGGCCATGCTCGGTCATCCGGCCGGATTTCACCAGCCGCGCGACGTTGTCGACGTTGATCTGGCTCCAGATGCTCTTCTTGCCGCGCGGCGTGTAGCGCTGCAGGAAGCTCTTGTCGTCGTGCCCCTTGCGCACCGCGTCGATCCAGCCCCAGCAGAGCACCACGTCGATCGCCTCCTTGGGCGTGATCGAGGCCATCCCGGAGCCGACCTTGTGGATCTTGATCCAGACCTCGTCCCACTTGTCGTGGTGCCGGGCGAGCCAGTCGTAGAACGCCTGCTCGTCCTTGAACTCGCGGACCTTGTCCGGATCGACCTTGATCGGCGCCATCAGTCGAGCCCGCCGTCGACGATTCTCTGCAGCGCCGGATCAAGCCGCTCGTCATGAGGCAGGCTGATGCCGAACGGACCCGACAGCACCTCGCGCAGCTCCGCCACCGAGGTCAGCATCCGGGTCTCGCTGGGGCCGCCGGTGAGGTGCGTGCTGAATTTGAGGTTGTCGAGCGCGAGGCGGCGGCCCTTCTCGGCGCGCGCCGCGACCAGCCGCTCGACGAACAGGCCCCGGGTGGAAACCGACTCGTTGACGTCGAGCAGCTGATCTTCGCCAAGTTCGGTGCGATCGAAGGTGTAGAGCGCCTTCCAGTCCTCGCCGAGCCGGGCGTCGAGCCGCCACAGGCCGTCGGCCTCGCTCAGCCGGAAGGTCTCGTGCACCGTCGCCTGCTCGAGATCGGCACGCAGCCGCAGCGGCGCGGTCGGCGTCAGCCCGCCGAAGCCGACATCGACGAGATAGGGCGTGCCGGCGACGTCGACGGTCAGCAGCACGTGGCTGACCGGCCGATCCTCGCCGTCGTCCGCGCCCCAGCGCACTACGGCGCCATGGAGCTTCACCTCGAAATCGAGCTCCTCGAGCATGGCCTTGAACAACAGGTTCTGCTCGAGGCAGAAGCCGCCGCGGCGGTCGAACAGTAGCTTTTGCTGCAGGTTCGCGAGATCGAGTCGCACCGGCGCGCCCATCAGCGGATCGAGGTTCTCGAACGGAATCGCCGCGACATGCAGCTGGACGAGCTGGCTCAATGTCTCCAGTGACGGAGCGATCGAGCCGGCAAAGCCGATACGCTCGAACCAGGCATCGATATTGGCCTTGGACGCCACGGACTACCCCACCGCCGATTCCGGGAAGGCATAATGATCAGCGAAACGGGATTTGTCACCCGGTCGTCGGCACTGATCCCGTCAGCCGGTAACGATCACCCGCGTTCCCGTGGAAACCCGGCTGTAAAGGTCGATGATGTCCTGGTTGATCAGCCGGATGCAGCCCGAGGAGACGCTCTGGCCGATGGTGTAGGGCTCGAGCGTGCCGTGCAGGCGGAAATGCGTGTCCTGGCCGTTGCGATAGAGATAAAGGGCGCGCGGGCCGAGCGGGTTCTTGAGGCCGGGCTCCAGCCCGGCGGCGACCGGGCCGTAGCGCTCCGGCTGAGTCTTGACCATGTTGGCGGTCGGGGTCCAGCGCGGCCATTCGGCCTTGCGAGCAATCACCGCGCTGCCACGGAAATTCAGCCCCTCCTCGCGTCCGACGCCGACGCCGAAACGCATGGCGCGCCCGCCCGGCTCGACCAGATAGAGGAAGCGCTCGGTGGTGTTGACGACGATGGTGCCCGGCTTTTCCTTGCCGGAATAGTCGACTTCCTGGCGCCAGAATTTCTGCGGGATGCGGCGGATATCGACGCCCGGGATCGGGAACGGCTCGTCGGTCTTCATCGAGTAGTAGCTGGCCCACGGCTCGTCGACCTGGATGATGTTCGAGGCAGTCAGCTGGCGCTGTCCGGTGGACGAACAGGCACTGAGCGCCAGGGCGGCGCTCCCGATCATGAAGAGGCGGCGGGTGGGCAAGGCAGATCTCGCTGGAACGTGAAAATTAACGATACTACCCAGCAAGATGCCGCCGGCATTGTCGAGTGCATTGCGGTCACACTTGCCGGCCAATGCCGATCACGGCGGCGTGTGCGGAGTTTCCGGCTCCCGGCGCAGCGGCGATATGGCCACCTCGCGACTTGACATTGCAAAACCGTCACATAAAGTGAAACCGGTTTCAGTCGGCGGGAGGGCGCGTGCGGCTCGATCTCACCATCCTTGTCCCGCATCTCGGCTTTTTGGCCGAAGGCGCGCTGTTGACGGTCGAAGTCTGTGTCCTGGCGCTCTGCGGCAGCGTCATCCTCGGCATGCTGGTCGCCATCGCGCGCACCTCGTCGAGCAAATGGCTCAACCGATTGGCCTTCGCCTATGTCGACCTGTTCCGCAACATCCCGTTCATCGTCCAGCTGTTCTTCTTTTATTACGGGTTGCCCGAGATCGGCATCTATATCGACGCCTTCACCACCGGCGTCATCGCGCTGTCGATCGCCGGCGGGGCCTATGCCTCGGACGCGATCCGCGCCGGCATCCTTGCCATCGACAACGGCATCCTCGAAGCGGCGGAAGTCAGCGGGCTCAGCAAGCGCGTCACCTTCACCAAGATCGTGCTCCCCATCGCGCTTCGCACGTCGGTGCGGCCGCTCGGCTCGGTGCTGATCAACATGATCCTCACCTCCTCCATTCTCTCGACCATCACGCTCAACGAGCTGACCGGGCAGGCCAAGATCGTCGCCTCCGACACCTTCCGGCCGTTCGAGGTCTATGTCGTGTTGCTGGTGGTCTATGCGGCGCTGACCTATCTCGTTTCGCTCGGCATCACGCTCTTGCATCGCCGGCTCAACCGCGACCTCCAGGAACAGGTGAGCTGATGCGTTTCGCCGAGTTCACTCCGTACGACATCGTACTGCTGCTGCAGGGTCTCGGCGTCACCATCGGGCTGTTCCTCGTCACCACGCTGATCGGCGTGTTCGTCGGCGTGCTGTGGGGCGTGGTGCGCTTCTACCGCGTGCCGGTGCTGACGCAGGTCATCACCTTCGTCTCCGAAATCCTCAAGAACTCGCCGGTGCTGGTGCAGCTGTTCCTGGTGTTCTTCGGCTTTCCGGCGTTCTTCCACGTCAACGTGACGCCGGTGCAGGCCGCGATCGTGACGCTCTCGGCCAACACCGCGGCCTTCGTCTACGTCATCGCGGTGTCCTCGATCGAATCGATCGGCCGCGACCAGATCGAGGCGGCGCGGGTGTTCGGGCTATCGCGCTGGCAGGTGCTGCGCCACGTGATCGCGCCGCAGGCGGCCGCCTTCTCGATCGGGCCGCTGACGGCGCTGCTGGTCAACCAGCTGCAGGTGACTTCGCTGATCTCGGTGATCGGCGTCATGGATCTCGCCAAGATCGGCGCCAACCTCAACCTCAGGACGCTGAAGCCGTTCATGGTGTGGACGGTGGTCGGCATCCTTTACTACCTCACCGCCAAGCTCGTCGCGGCGATCGGTGCGCGGCTCGAGAAACGTCTGCGGTCGCACACCGCCTTCCGGGGCCTTTGAAATGCTGAAAGTCGAAAACGTCAAAAAGGCCTTTGGCCAGGCGGTGGTGCTCGACGGCGTCAACCTTGTGGTGAACCCGGGCGAGGTGGTCTCCATCCTCGGCTCGTCGGGTTCGGGCAAGTCGACGCTGATCCGCTGCATCAACGGGCTCGAAAAGCTCAATGCGGGCAAGATCACGGTCGATGATTTCGATGTGAGTAAGCCCAAGGAACTGGCCGAGGCGCGCAAGCGCAGCGGCACCGTGTTCCAGCTCTTCAACCTCTACCCGCACATGACGGCGCTGCAGAACATTACGCTAGCGCCGATCGAAGTGCTGAAGCGCCCCAAGGCCGAGGCGGAAGCCGAGGGCCGGGCGCTGCTCGCCTCGGTCGGGCTCGGCGATCGCGCCGATGCCTATCCGGCGCAGCTGTCGGGCGGCCAGCGGCAGCGCGTCGGCATCTGCCGGGCGCTGGCGATGAACCCGCGCTACCTGCTGCTCGACGAGGTGACCTCGGCGCTCGACCCCGAGATGACCTCGGAAGTGCTCGACATCCTCGCCAAGCTCGCGACCAGCGGCACCACCATGCTGTTCGTCACCCACGAGATCGAGTTCGCCCGGCAGATCTCCAATCGCATCGTCTTTCTCGAGAAGGGCGTGCTGCTGGTCGACCTGCCGACCAAGGAATTCTTTGCAGCCGACGGTGGCCTCGCACAGCCGCGCGTCGCGCAGTTTCTATCCAAGATGCGGAAAGACTGACCACCATGTTGTTCATCGCCAACGCCGAAGGCTGGGCGGGCGTGCCGACCACCGTCGACATGCTGAAGTCGGGCGCCGACAGCCTCACCGCCATGGTTGCCGGCATTTCGAAGGTCGAGGCCGAACCCAAGGTGCGCAGCGTCGGCTATGGCGGCTGGCCCAACATGCTGGGCGAGATGGAATGCGATGCCGCGGTGATGGACGGCACCACCCGCGAGATCGGCAGCGTCGGTGCAGTGCCAAATACCATCCCGGTCGCCCGCCTCGCCCACGAAGTGCTGAAGCGATTGCCGCATGTCATGCTGACCGGGGCGGGCGCGCGCCGCTTCGCCACTGAAACCGGTTTCTCCGTCGACGACGTACTGCTCGAGGATTCAAGGCGCGTCTGGTGGGAGCGGCTCGAAAAGGAGCTGGGCCCGGAGGACGCGGCGCGCTTCCCCGACGTGCCGCTGGTGCCGCTGCTCAAGACCATCACCGACCCCGAGCGGGTGCGCGACACCACGGTTTATCTCAGCGCCGATGCCAATCGCGGCATCCACGCTGCCACCTCGACCTCCGGCTGGGCCTGGAAATATCCCGGCCGCCTCGGCGACAGCCCGATCCCCGGCGCGGGCTTTTATGCCGACAGCCGCTACGGCGCCGCCGCCTGCACCCATACCGGCGAGATGACGATGCGCTGCGCGACCAGCCGCACTATCGTTCTCGCCATGAAGCTCGGCTACTCGCTCGGTGACGCGATCAAGCTCGCGGTCGAGGAGCTAAACGAACTCAGCGAAGGGTTCCTCGGCGGGGTGGTGATCCACGCCGTCGATGCCAAGGGGAACCACGAGGTGGTGAATTTCCGGTGCCAGGGCGAGATCCGCTACTGGCTCTGGGACGAGTCGATGCCCGAGCCAGAGCTCATGGCAGCGAAGACTGCATGATCAGGAGAGGAACCAAACCATGAAGCGTATTCTGACTGCCATTGCTGCGCTGGCGCTCGTCGCCGGCACGGCTGCCCCGGCTTTCGCCGGCATGCTCGACGACATCCGCGGCCGCAATGTCGTGCGCATCGGCGTGTCGCTCGGCGGCGAGCCGATCGGCTTCCGCGACGAGCAGAACAACCCGGTGGGCTACGACGTCGACGTCGCCAACATGATCGCGACGAAGCTCGGCGTGCCGGTCGAGTTCACGGACGTCTCGGGTGACGCGCGCATCTCGATGTTGGTCTCGGGCCAGCTCGACATCGTCGTCGCCAACACGTCGGCGACGCTCGAGCGCGCCAAGTCGGTGAACTTCACCATCCCCTATAACCGCGCCGGTCTCCGCGTCATCGTGCAGGCCGACTCGGGCATCACCAAGCTCGAAGACCTCGCCGGCAAGAAGGTCGTCGTCGGCCGCGGCACCACCGGCGAAACCTTCATCAAGACCGCCGTACCGACCGCCGAGCTGGTCTATGTCGACCAGTTCGCCCCCGATGGCGTGCTGCAGCTGCAGCAGAGGCGCGTCGACGCGGCCATCGAGGACTCCTCGCTCCTCGACTACCTCGCCACCAAGAACCCCACCCTCGTGACGCTCCCGGGCCTCTATTCGAACGACCCGATCAGCATCGCGGTGGCCAAGGGCGATACCGAGTTCGTGCGCTGGCTCGACATGTTCGTGTCGGACTACATCCAGTCGGGCGCCTATTCGGCGAACTACAAGAAGTGGTGGGGCGAGACCGCCAACCCGCCCGAGCTGATCGCGCTCTGGTAAGAACCGGCAAGGGCGGCGCCCTCCCTTCGCACGCCACCCGAGCCAACAACCGGGCCGTCCCCCAAAGGCGGCCCGGAACCCCGTTCTGATTGCTCAGTGCTGCCGCTGCCCTCTCCCCTGAGGGGAGAAGGGAAAACGCAGCCTCCAGGGGTGAACCCCTAGCTCGTTTTCCTTGGCACGAACCGCGTCGGGATCATCACCGGCGGCTGGCCCGGAACGAACGCGGACGGATCGGCGATGAACCGCACCATCTGGCGCACATAGTCCGCCTTGTCGTAGCCGATCGAGGAAATCGGATAAGCGTCGAAATCGGTCAGGGACAAATTGTCGAATCCGTAGAGCCGGAAGCGCGTCGGCCGGTTGCCCGGAAAATCCTCGCGGCAGACGTCGAGAATGCCCATCGCCATGGCGTCCGAGGTGCAGAACACCGCATCGGGGCACTCGAAGCCGACCACCGCCGGCGCCGCCGCGTGCCCGCTCTGATAGGAATAGTCACCCTGGACCGTCTGCACAAGCTCGATCCCATGCTTTGCGAATGCCCGCACATAGGAGGCGATACGCGCCTCCTCGACCAGCGAGGACGCACGCCCCGTGACCAGCCCCGCGGTCTTGACGCCGTTCCGCGCAGCGTCCGCCACCGCCTGGCCGATGCCCATCGCCTCGTCCGGAATGACGGTGGGCGACAGCATGTCGTGCCGCCCGTTGAGCATAACCACCAGGTCGGAGCGGAACATCTTCCGCACCGTCTCGGCGTCGGCGAAATCGGAGAACACCAGCGCCGCGTCGACGTGATAGGCGACGCCCTGGCGCAGGAACTCCTCGACCTTGTCGACCGAGCCGACGCGGATGAGGATGACCTGCTTGCCGATCGCCTGGGTTTCGGCCAGCAGCAGGTCGAACAGGTCGAGATCGGACAGATCATGGATGTGGTTGACCACCACGGCGACGAGGTTGACCGTCTTGGTGGTGAGGCTCTGGGCCAGGAGATTCACCCGATAGCCGAGCTCCGCCGCCGCCTGCAGCACGCGATCGCGTTTTTCGGCCGAGACCGGGCGCTTTTCGGTCGAGAGCGCGCGCGACGCCACGGCGCGGGATACGCCCGCCAGCGTCGCGACATCGTCGATCGTGGGGGTCGCCTGTTGCCGGCTCTGTTCAACCATTACGCGCCATCGCACCCTTCGCGCCGGCCGAGTCGGCCAGCCGCCACGAACCTAGACGCCTGCTCGTTAGAAAGCACTCAACACAGATGATTATCTGCCTCGATATTGGCGGTTCCGGGATCAAGGGCGCATTGGCGAAGAGCCCGTCCGACCTGACCCCGCTCGGACGCGTCGCAACACCGCTCGAGGATTTCGCCGCATTCGTCGCGGCGATCCGCGGGGTCGCCGAGCGCGCCGCTCCAGCCGATGTGCCCGTGGCCATCTCGATCACCGGCGTGGTCGATCCGGCGACCGGCACCATCACCTGTGCCAACATCCCGTGCATCGACGGCCGGCAGCTGGCAGCCGAACTTTCGGCGCGCCTCGGCCGACAGGTGTTCGTCGCCAATGACGCGGACTGCTTCGCCATTGCCGAAGCCATCGAAGGCGCCGGGCGGGGCCACCGGATCGTCTTCGGCGCCATCCTCGGCACCGGGGTCGGCGGCGGGCTGGTGATCGACGGGCATATCGTCAACGGCGCCGGCGGCTTTGCCGGCGAATGGGGCCATGGCCCGGTCGCCGCGACCTCTGCCGGCACCCCGCCGGTCGCCATTCCGCGGTTCAACTGCGGCTGCGGCCAGATCGGCTGCGTCGATACGGTCGGCGGAGCGCGTGGCTTGGAGCGGCTCTACAAGCACCTCCACGGCGTCGACCTCGCCAGCACCGCGATTGTCGAAGCGTGGCGCGCCGGCGACGCGGCGGCCCGGCGCACCATCGAGGTGCAGGTGGACCTCCTGGCCGGTCCGCTGGCTCTGGTGGTCAACGTCGTCGGCGCCGGCATCGTCCCGGTCGGCGGCGGGCTCGGCAAGGTGCGCGAAATCATTGCGCTGCTCGACACCGAAGTCCGCAAACGCATCCTGCGCCGGCTCAACCAACCGCTGGTGGTGCCCTCGCAATTGACGGTCGAGCCCGGCCTCGTCGGCGCCGCCATCCTCGGTTTCACGGAGCATGCCGCGTGACCCTCCTCGAAGTCTGCGTCGCCGACCCGCAAAGCCTTACGGCGGCCATTGCCGGCGGCGGCGACCGGATCGAGCTCTGCTCGGCGCTCGAACTCGGCGGGCTGACGCCGTTGCCGGGGCTGATGGCGCTCGCCGCCAGGGCGCCGATCCCGGTCTACGCCATGGTCCGCCCCCGCAGCGGCGACTTCATCTTCGATGACGCCGACATCGGCGCCATGCTCGCCGACATCGACGCCATTCGCGCCGCCGGCCTCGCGGGCGTGGTGCTGGGCGCCTCCCGACCGAACGGCGAACTGGACCTCAAGGTGCTCAAGCGGCTGCTCGACCACGCCCAGGGCCTCGGCAGCACGCTGCATCGCGCCATCGACCTCGTGCCGGATTTCGCCGAGGCCACCGAAGCAGCGGTGTCGCTGGAGTTCGAGCGCATCCTCACCTCGGGCGGTGCCCACCGGGCACTCGACGGTCTCCCCAACATCGCCACCGCCCACGCCACCGCGCGGGGGCGGATCAAGATCATGGCCGGC
>NZ_JAQGJL010000131.1 GCF_028290645.1 Devosia sp.
CCTCGGGCCTCCTCATCGGCTTCGGCACCCAGGTCGGCAATGGCTGCACCTCGGGGCACGGCGTCTGCGGCATCGCGCGGCTGTCGCGGCGCTCGTTCGTCGCGGTCGCCGTGTTCTTCGGCGTCGCCATCCTCACCGTCGCCATCACCGGGATCGTCTGAAATGACCGCCTCGACCCGCCTGCCCTATCTCGCCACCGCAGCGCTCAGCGGCCTGCTGTTCGGCGCCGGGCTCTACATCTCGCAGATGGTCGATCCCTTGAAGGTGCTGCGCTTCCTCGATTTCACCGCCATCCCGACCGGCGGCTGGGACCCGAGCCTCGCCTTCGTCATCGTGCCGGCGATCGTGGTGATGTTCGTCGCCGTGCGTACCGGCCGCCGACGTGAGGCGCCGCTGTTCGACGCCCGGTTCCATGAGCCCGAGTTCCACTACATCGACGGCCCGCTGCTGGCCGGCGCCGCGTTGTTCGGCATCGGCTGGGGCATGTCGGGCATCTGCCCCGGCCCGGCGATCTCGCTGATCGCCTTCTGGCCGGACAACCTGCTGATCTTCCTTCTCGCGTTGTTCGCCGGCTCCTATGCCGGCGCGCTGGTCATCCCGAGCGGCCGCGACCGGCGGCTGGCGTTGGCGCGGTGAGCAGGTTGCCCGAAGCAGTGGTGGTCGGCGGCGGCCTTGCCGGCGTCGCCGCCGCGGTCGCGGTGGCGCGAGCCGGCCTCCGCACCCTCCATCTCGCCCCCAAGGGCCCGCCCGACCGACGGACCTCGGCGCTGATGGGTCCGAGTGTCGATTACCTCCGGGCCTCGAGCCTGATCGGCGATCCGTCGAGCCTCGGCCACCCGCTGACCCAGATTCGCATCATCGATGCCACCGACCGGCTGATCCGCGCCCCCGAGACGCTGTTCGACAGCAAGGACGCCGGGCTCGAGGCCTTCGGCTGGAACTTCCCCAACATCAAGCTGCTCGAAGCCTTCGAGGTGGCCGGCGCAGCGCTGCCCAACCTCGAGACGCGCGAACTGTCGCTGTCCGGCATCGACCGGGGCAGCGACGGCTGGATCCTGACGCTATCGGACGGCACGGTCATCGAGACGCCATTCGTGGTCGGCTCGGACGGCAAAAAATCGCTGGTGCGCGTCGCCACCGTCTTCCGGGCCCGCGAGCACGGCTTCACCCAGTCCGCGCTGGTCTGCGACCTCGAGCTGGGCCGCCCGCTCGGCGGCGCGTCAGTAGAATTCCACTACGAGCAAGGCCCGTTCACCCTGGTGCCGGCTGGCGGGTCGCGCGCCAATCTCGTCTGGATAGACGATCGCGAGGTACTGAAGGCGGCACAGGCGTCCGGCCCGGAAGGGCTGCGGGAGACCTTCCTCAAGAAGTCGCAGCGCCTGTTCGGCGACATCAAGCTGCTGACCCCGACGCATATGTTCCTGCTCTCGACGCTGACCGTCGAGCGCGCCGGCATGGACGGCATCGTGCTCGCGGGCGAGGCCGCGCATGCGTTCCCGCCAATCGGCGCGCAGGGACTCAATCTCGGACTGCGCGACGTGGCGGATCTCGCGGCTTCACTCGCCGCCGCTGACCGCAGTGTCCCCCACTGGGCGCAGGCGGTCAGTGCCGACTACGCAGCGCGCCGGGCCGACGATCTCGAGCGCACCGGCGGCATGGTGGATGCGCTGTTCCGCTCTCTGCTCAGCGATTTCCTGCCGGCGCAGGCCCTCCGCGCCGGCGGGCTCTGGGCGCTGCGGCTGCTTCCGCCGCTGCGCAAGCAAGCGTTCGGCCTCGGCATGGGCAATCGCTGAAAACGCAAAGGGCGCCCAGAGGCGCCCTTTCAATTCGAGATGCCGAGCCGCTTATTGCGGGGCCGGCGTCGCCGGTGCTGCGGGCTGGGCGGCATCGCCGCCAAGTTGCTTGCGCAGTTCCTCGGCGCGATCCTGCAGCTGCTTTTCGAGCACGGTCGGCGAACTCGACTTCTTGTTGAACTCGTCGAAGGTCATCGCAGCGGCGCCATCGTAGACCGTGGTGAAACCGGCGAGGTTGATGTCGATGACCAGATCCTTGTTCTGCCGGTTCTTGGCGGTCAGCTTGAGCACGCCGCCCTTCTTGAGGCTGTTCACGTAGGCCTCGTTGATCACCAGCTGGGTGGCGCAGCTCGTCGGATCGCACAGCATGAACGGCACGCGGATCGGCTTGCCGCCGTCGATCTGCCAGGTCAGGCCGAAGGGCAGCAGCACTCCGAGCGGCACGGCCGCGACGGCGAGCAGGCGGCTCTCCTGGCCCGGATCATCGCGCAACAGGAACGAGCCGAGGAACTGGTTATTGGCCACCACCACCTGGCGCATGATGCAGGCCTGCTTGCCGCCATCGATGGGGTCGCAGACCTTGAGCCAGTTCTGGGCGGGATTGGCCGGGGCAGCAGCAGCTGCAGCGCCGTCCGCAGGAGCCGCAGGAGCAGCAGCGCCATCCGCCGCGGGAGGCGCCGCGGGCGCTGCCGCACCCTCGGCGGGGGCTGCCGGCGTGGTGGCGTCCTGCGCGAGCGCCCCGAAGGTGGGCATCATCAGCGCGGCAACCGCGAAACCAGCAACGACAAGCTTTTTGAGGGTCATTGAATTTCCTTGTGGTGTCCTACCAACGGTGACTCTCCCGGCCACCCTATTTCGTGCGCTCTTCAAGGCACGAAATCGGGCAATAACATGACCAAGAGGACTTCCGGAAGCTTTAACCTGCAAGTGTTGCAGCAGTACTCGATTCCGTTGCGAGCCGGGCCATTCTTGACAGGATTGCCGCCGTTCCCTTGAGGCGCGCCTCGGGCGTTGGCCAGTCACGGCTGAACACGAGTTTCTGATCCGGCTTGATGCGGACCTGCATCTGCGGATCGGAGACCATGCGTACAAGCCCGGCCGGGTTGGGGAACTCCTTGTGGCGCAGGGTCACGACTGCGCCCTTTGGACCGGCGTCGACTTTTTCCACATTCGCGGTGCGGCAGAGCGCCTTGACGAGGATGACCTTCAGCAGCGCCTCTACCTCCTCGGGCAGCGGGCCGAACCGGTCGATCAGCTCGGCGCCGGCTGCATCGATCTCGCGGGCATCGGAAAGGTCGCCGAGGCGCCGGTAGAGCTGCATGCGCAGCTGCAGGTCGGGCACGTAGTATTCGGGGATCATCACCGGCATCCCTAGCGAGATCGTCGGGCTCCACTCGTTGCGATCCTCGTAGTCGGCATCGCCATCGCGCAGCGCCGCCACCGCTTCCTCGAGCATCGCCTGGTAGAGCTCGAACCCGACCTCGCGGATATGGCCCGACTGCTCCTCGCCGAGCAGGTTGCCGGCGCCGCGGATATCGAGGTCGTGGCTGGCGAGCTGGAAGCCCGCCCCGAGCGATTCCAGCGACTGCAGCACCGTCAGGCGGCGCTCCGCGGTGTCGTTGAGCTTGCGGTCCGGCGGGATGGTGAACAGCGCATAGGCGCGCTGCTTCGCACGGCCGATACGGCCCCGGATCTGATAGAGCTGCGCCAGCCCGAAATTGTCGGCGCGGTGCACTACCAGCGTATTGGCGTTCGGGATATCGAGCCCGGATTCGACGATGGTGGTCGAGACCAGCACGTCGAACTTGCCGTCGTAGAAGTTGTTCATGATGTCGTCGAGCTCGCCCGGCGGCATCTGGCCATTTGCCACCACATAGCTCACCTCCGGCACCTGCTGGCGCAGGAACTCGGCGATATCGGGCTGGTCCTTGATCTTGGGGACGACATAGAACGCCTGCCCGCCGCGATACTTTTCGCGCAGCAGCGCCTCGCGGACACTGAGCGGATCGAAGGGCGAGATGAAGGTGCGGATGGCGAGGCGGTCGACCGGCGGGGTCGCCAGCAGCGACAGGTCGCGGACGCCCGTCAGGGCCAGCTGCAGCGTGCGCGGGATGGGCGTCGCGGTGAGCGTCAAGACGTGGACATTGCCCTTCAGCTCCTTCAACCGCTCCTTGTGGCCGACGCCGAAATGCTGCTCCTCGTCGATAATGAGCAGCCCCAAATCCTTGAACTGGATGGATTTCGACAGCAGCGCATGGGTCCCGACGACGATGTCGACCGTCCCCTTGGCCAGCTCCTCCTTGGTCGCCTTGAGTTCGTTCGCCCCTACCAGCCGCGAGGCCTGCCGGATGCGCAGCGGCAGCCCGGAGAAGCGCTCCGAGAAGGTCTTGAAATGCTGCCGCGACAGCAGCGTCGTCGGCACCACTACAGCCACCTGCCGGCCGGACATCGCCACCGCGAAGGCGGCACGCAGCGCCACCTCGGTCTTGCCGAAGCCGACGTCGCCGCAGACCAGCCGGTCCATGACGCGCCCCGATGCCAGGTCCTCGAACACCGCGCTGATCGCCGCCAGCTGGTCCTCGGTTTCGTCATAGGGGAAGCGCGCCGCGAACTCCTCGTAGAGGCCCGGCTGCACGTCCATCGGCGGCACGGTCGTCAGCTGCCGCTGCGCCGCGATCTTGATCAGCTGCTTCGCCATCTCGCGGATGCGCTTCTTGAGCTTGCTCTTCTTGGCCTGCCACGCCACGCCACCGAGCTTGTCGAGCTCGACAATGGCATCAGCGCCGTAGCGCGATAAGAGCTCGATATTCTCGACCGGCAGGTAGAGCTTGGTGTTTTGGGCGTATTCGATCTCGACGCAGTCGTGCGGCGCGCCCTGCACCTCGATGGTCTTCAACCCCAGGAACCGGCCGATGCCGTGGTCGACGTGGACGACGAGGTCACCCGCCGCCAGCCCGGCGGCTTCAGTCAGCGCATCGGCCGCCCGCTTCCGCTTCTGCGGCCGCAGCAGGCGCTCGCCGAGAATGTCCTGCTCGGACAGAACGAGCATGTCATCGGTCTGGAACCCGGTCTCGAGCCCAAGCACCACCAGCGCCGTGGTCTCGGACGAGGTCGTCTCGGCTTCGCGCCAGTTCTCTGCCAGCCGCGGATGGGCGAGGCCGTGATCGGCCAGCACCTGCGCCATGCGGTCGCGCGAGCCCTCGGACCAGCAGGCGATGATGGTCTTGCGGCCGGTCTTCCGCTCGTTGCGGAACAGTTTTACCACGGCCTCGAACAGGTTGACGTCCTGCTGCTGCCGCTCGGCGGCAAAGCTCGGCGCCACCCGCCCACCGGCATTGTCGGCCTTCCGCATGTCCGGCGCGGCAAACGGCGAGAGCTGCACGACGCCCTTCTGCGGCGCCAGCGCATAAGGGTCGCGTTCCATCTCGTAGAGCTGCCCGGGCGGCACCGGCTTATAGGGCGCCGCGCCCTGGGACGACTGCTTTTCGTGCCGCGCATCCTCCCGGGCCTCGTAGTAGTCCGCGATCTGGCTCTGCCGGTCGGCAAAGGCTTCCCTCGCCTGGTCGTCGAAGACGAACGGCGCATCCTCGGCATAGGCCGCGAGGTGATCGAGGTCCTCGTAAAAGAAGGGCAGCCAATGCTCGACGCCCGGATAGCGCTGGCCGGCGCTCACCGCGGCGTAGAGCGGATCGTCCACCGTATTGCCGCCGAACATCGTGGTGTAGCGGGCCCGGAAGCGCCTGACGGCCTCCTCGCTCAGCAGCACCTCGCTCATCGGCGCCAGCGCGATGGTCCGGAGGTTGCCGGTGGTGCGCTGCGTATCCGGATCGAACGTCCGGATGGTCTCCAGCTGGCGGCCGAAGAAATCGAAGCGCAGCGGCGACTCGACGCCCGCGGGGTAAAGGTCCACCAACCCACCACGCACCGCGTACTCGCCGGTCTCACGCACCGTCGGAACACGGAGGTAGCCGTTGCCTGACGCCCAGGCGATCAGCCTCTCGCTGTCCACCATCTGCCCCGCCGCGGCAACAAAGCTCATTCCGGCCACCACGTCGCGCGGCGGCAGCTTCTGCACTAGCGCGTTGACCGTGGTGAGGACGATCGCCCCCTTCGCCGCACCGCTCGCCAGCGTCGACAGCGTCGTCATCCGCGCCGCGATGGTGACCCCGTTCGGCGACACGCGGTCATATGGCAGGCAGTCCCAGGCCGGGAGCGTCAGGATCTGGTGGCCCGGCATCAACTGCTCGAGTATTTCCACCATGCGCTGCATGCGCCGGCCGTCGCGCGCGACGAACACGGCGCTGACCGGTGCTTCCGGGGCGGATTTCAGCCGCTCCTCGACCAGCCGCGCGAGCACCACCGGCTGCATGCCGTCGGGAACATTGGAGATGATGCGATTAGGGCGCTGGTCGGTCATTTGGACGTTCGAAACATGAGTAGGTCGGCGAGCAGTTCGTGGTCGGCGCCGGCCGGGGTAGGCTCTGGCCCCATCAGCCATTTGAGCAGATCGGTGTCGGCCTCTTCCAGAAGCGTCTCGAAGCGATCCAGTTCCCCAAGCGCCATCCCCGCGAGACGCGCATCGGCATAGGGCCCGAGCAGCAGATCCATCTCCCGCGTGCCCCGGTGCCAGGCGCGATAACGCAGCCGGCGCAGCCGCATAGACAATTGTTCACCGGCGTCTTCTGGAAGGGCCATGATCGGGCGGTCTCGGAGATATTGGGTCGCGTGTTTACGCGGATATCGCGGCCGTGTCACGTGGCAGGCAGCCATTGTCTCGGCTAGGTTCCGCCAAGGAGGTTTCCGACTCGTGCCGCGTCCGTCTGCCCTCGATCCGCTGTTCCGCTCACTCCATTCCATCAAGGGCGTGGGACCGCAGTTGTCTGCCCTGCTCACCCGGTTCTTTGGCGCTCCCGAGGGGCAGGAGGCGATCGCGCTCGACCTGTTGATGCACATGCCGACCGGCGTGGTGGATCGACGCCGCATGGAGGGGATTGCCAAGGCGGTGCACAATAACATCGCCACGCTGAAACTCCATATCGACCGGCACCAGCCGCCGCCGAAGGGCCGGCCGAACATCCCGCACCGGGTGTTTGCGCATGACGAAACCGGCGAGATCCAGCTGGTTTATTTCCGCGCCCAGGGTGGCTGGGTGGAAAAGCTGCTACCGGTGGGCGAGACCCGCTACGTCTCCGGCACCATCGGCTTCTTCCAGGGCGAAAAGCAGATCACGCATCCCGACTATGTCGTCGAGGCCGACAGGTTCGAGGACATGCCCCTGGTCGAGCCGGTCTACCCGCTCACCCAGGGCCTCAGTTCCCGCGCACTGATCAAGCTCACCCGGCAGGTGCTGGACACGCTGCCGGACCTGCCCGAGTGGATGCCGGCCGAGCGCATCGCCGAGTTCGGCTGGCCGACCTTCCGCGCCGCGATGGTTGCGTCCCATGCGCCCGAGACGCCCGACGACGCACAGCTCTGGTCGAAGGGCCGGATGCGGCTCGCCTATGACGAATACCTCGCCGGTCAGCTGGCCCTGCTCATCGTCCGCTCCCAGCTGGTGGCGCCGCGGGGCATCGCCCGCACCTTCACCGGCGAGATCACCGCCCGGGTGCAGGCGGCCCTGCCCTACACGCTCACCGAGGGACAACGGCTCGCGGTCGAGGACATCCGGCACGACCTCGCCGCCCCCGAGCGGATGTCGCGCCTGCTGCAGGGCGATGTAGGCGCTGGCAAGACCGTAGTGGCGCTGATGGCTATGGCGGCGATGGCCGAAAGCGGCGCCCAATCGGCCCTGATGACGCCCACCGAAATCCTCTCCAGCCAGCACTACCGGACGCTGAAGCCGCTCGCCGACCAGGTCGGGCTCGGCATCGTGCTGCTGACCGGCAAGATGAGTGCGGCCGAACGGCGAGTGGCGCTGGCCGGCATCGCCGACGGCTCGACCAGCATCGTCGTCGGCACCCACGCGCTGTTCCAGTCCGCCGTCGAGTTCCACAATCTGGGCCTGACCGTCGTCGACGAACAGCACCGCTTCGGCGTCCACCAGCGGCTGGCCCTCAGCGCCAAGGGCGCGCATGCGGACCTCCTGGTGATGACCGCCACGCCGATCCCCCGCACCCTCGTCCTCACCCATTTCGGCGACATGGCGGTCAGCATCCTCCGGGAAAAGCCCCGCGGCCGGCAGCCGATCGATACCGCCGTGACCTCGATTGCCGAGTACGACCGCGTGGTGCAGCGCCTGCAGGCCCGGATCGAGGAAGGCGCGCAGGCCTTCTGGGTGTCGCCGCTGGTCGAGGAGAGCGAGCATCTCGAAGTGGTCGCGGCAGAAGACCGGTTCGCCGAGTTGAGAAAGGTGTTCGGCGACCAGGTCGTGCTGGTCCACGGCCGGATGAGCGCCGCGGCCAAGCAGGAGGCGATGGACCGCTTCCAGCGCAACCGGGCCAAGATCCTCGTCGCCACCACGGTTATCGAAGTCGGCGTCGACGTCCCCAACGCCACCATCATGATCATCGAGCACGCCGAACGCTTCGGCCTTGCCCAGTTGCACCAGCTCCGCGGCCGCGTCGGCCGAGGGGCCGGCCGATCGGCGTGCCTGCTG
>NZ_JAQGJL010000228.1 GCF_028290645.1 Devosia sp.
CAGCTTGCTGAAATTGTTGAAGCTGCCGAAGGTGACCACCCCATCGCGAACGGCCGGCCCGGGTGCGGGGTCGATCTCGTCACCGGGCGGCGAAAAGCAGAGATACGTACTCGGCATGCGCCAGGGCTTTTCCACCCACTGCCACTCTTCCGCCGGCGGAACCACCACGTCGTTGCACAGCACATAGTCCATCGCCGCCAGTCCGGTGGTCGCGAAATATCCGAGCCAGGTGAACTGCACCGGCGCAGGTTTCCGCGCGAACAGCCCCATCCGGTTGCCGGACGAGTGGCCCGACAGATCGCAAAGCACGTCGATCCCGTCCTCCTCGATCAGCGCGGCCGCCGCCGAATCGTTGATGCTGTCGATCTGCCGGAACACCGGAAGGCCCGCCTGCAGCTTCCGCGTGACCTCGTCGACCCGGCTGCGCGTATAGTAGGCATGGACCCGGTACTGTTCGGGGTCGATCTCCAGCAGGGGATCGAGGAACCGCGAGATCGAGGAAGACTTTAAGTCTCCCGAAACGATGCCTACGCGCAGCGGCCGGTCAGGCTCCGGCGTATTCCGGTGCGAGGACCGCATCTTTGCCTGCGAAGCCGCCAGCCCGCCGAACGCCCTCGCCTCCTCGACCATTTGCACGGGCGGAACATCCGACAGATAGTTGAGCACGAACAGCCGGGCCCCGGCCGCCTGCAGGTTGCCGGGATTGATCTCGAGCGAGCGGCTCAGCGCCTCATACGCCCCGGCGCTATCGCCCAGCTTGGTGAGCGCGGCCCCGAGCCGCGCCAGGATCGAGGCCTGCAGCGGCGCCCTGCCCTCGCTGAGCCCGGCGGCCCGCTCGAACCCCGCAACCGCCTCCTCCCGCCGGCCAAGCTCCGCCAGCGTCACGCTGCGATTGGCCATCGCCTCGGCGAAGTCGGGCGCCAGTTCCAGCGCACGGTCATAGGCCTCGAGCGCCTCCGGCGACCGGCCGGCCGCAGCAAGCGCCAGTCCGAGATTGCCATGAAACCGTCCGTCGTCCGGCCGCAGCCGGATCGCCTCGGCGATGCGCCGCACCCCCGCCTCGGCCTCGCCCTGCTGGAAGTCGGCGACCCCCAGGAGATGCAGCGCATCGGCATGCCCTGGATTGGCCGCCAGGACCTCCAGATAGCCCCGCCGCGCCTCCGCGAGGCGCCCCTGCTGGTGGTGTCGTACGGCCTCGGCATAGCGTTCGTCGTTCATTGCCGGGATCGTAGCCAACTCGCGCGACAAAGCAATTCAGCTGCCGCGGCATCGCGCTCGGTCATGCCGATCCCACCTTCCCGGTTAGCTCCGAGTTAACCCTAACCTCCTAGGATCAGCCTTCGATCGGCGCGCCGTCTGCGGCCGGTTCAGCGTTCCAGTTGTAGAGTGTACCAGACGATGCCGGCACAGCACCTGCTCGAAGACGCCCGCCGAGAAACTGTCCCCGCCATAGCGATTCGCATACCCGTCCGCCTGATGGGTGCGATCCTGCTTGGCGTCGTGGCCATCGTCCTCGTCTCGCTCGCCACCTGGTCGGTGGATGATCCGAGCTTCTCCTATGCTTCGGGCGAGCCGGCGCGGAACTGGCTGGGCTTTCCCGGCGCGGTGATCGCCGATTTCGCCTTCCAGGTCTTCGGGCTAGGGACGCTCGTCCTGCTCGTGCCGCCCGCGCTCTGGGGCTGGGGGCTGATTCGCCATCGCGTCGCCTCGCGCATGGGCCTTCGCCTCATCACCTGGATCGCCGCGACCCTGCTGAGCTGCGGCCTCTTCGCCTTCATCGCCGCGCCCCAGAGCTGGCCGCTGCCCACCGGGCTCGGCGGCCTCATGGGGACGGGCTTCACCAATCTCGCCGTGCTGGTCACCGGCGAATCGCCGCAACCGGTCACCGCCACCCTCTTCGCCATCATCATCGCCGCCCCCACCATCGCCCTGTTCTGGGTGGCTACCGGCCTCGGCAAGGTAAAGCTACCCGACATGCCCAAGGGCAAGGGCCGGGCGAAAGCCGGCGCCGGCAAGGCCGCCGCTGCGGCCGATCCCGAAGACGACGACTCCGACCGCGATTCCATCTTCGACGTGGTCCTCGGCGCCGCCGTGCACCTCGGCTACTCCGCCCGCACCGCCTTCCGCCGGGCCCGCGCCAGCCTTGCCGAGCGCCGTGCCGCCGAAGCCGAGGCCAATGCCTGGCGCGGCGAAGCGGTCGAGCCGAGCCTTCACGGCCGGGCCCCCTCGGTAAACGCCGAGCCTCCTCTCACCATCGAACGCCGCTCGATCGTAGCCGCCCACGAGGAGCCGCCCTTCGACGACTACCCCGAGACCGACGACGATTCCGCCGAGATGCCGCGCTGGGAGATGCAGACGCCGCTGCGCGGCCCCATGGCTGCCCGCAACGGCGCCCCCGCAGCCGCCTCTCCACGTGTCGCCGCCCCTGCCCCTCGTCCGCAGCCCGGCAGCCGCGCCGTGCGCGAAGCCCAGGGCTCGCTCCTCGACGAACCCCAGGGTTTCGAGCTCCCGGCGCTCAGCCTCCTCGCCCAGCCCAAGCACAAGGGCACCAGCCCCGAGCACGCCCCTGAACGGCTAGAAGCCATGGCGCGAAAACTCGAATCCGTGCTCGACGATTTCGGCGTCAAGGGCGACATCATCAACGTCCGCCCCGGCCCCGTCGTCACCCTCTACGAGCTCGAGCCCGCACCCGGCATCAAGTCATCCCGCGTCATCTCGCTCGCCGACGACATCGCCCGCTCGATGAGCGCCATCTCCGCCCGCGTCGCGGTGGTGCCCGGCCGCAACGCCATCGGCATCGAACTCCCCAACGAGCTGCGCGAGACGGTGTACCTGCGCGAAATGCTCGCCTCGTCGGATTTCGAGAAGATGAAGGGCAAGCTCCCGATCTGCCTCGGCAAGACCATCGGCGGCGAGCCGATCATCGCCGACCTCGCCCGCATGCCGCATCTGCTCATCGCCGGCACCACCGGCTCGGGCAAGTCGGTCGGCATCAACACCTTCATCCTGTCGCTGCTCTACCAGATGACCCCCGAGCAGTGCCGGCTGATCATGATCGACCCCAAGATGCTGGAACTCTCGATCTACGACGGCATCCCGCACCTCCTGACCCCCGTCGTCACCGACCCCAACAAGGCGGTCGTGGCGCTCAAGTGGGCCGTCCGCGAGATGGAAGACCGCTATCGCAAGATGTCGAAGATCGGGGTGCGCAACATCGACGGCTTCAACCAGCGCGTCTCCGAAGCCGCCCAGAAGGGCGAGGTCATCACCCGCACCGTTCAAACCGGCTTCGACCGCGAAACCGGCGAGGCGATCTTCGAGAGCGAGGAGTTCAACCTCGAGCCGCTGCCCTATATCGTCGTCATCGTCGACGAAATGGCCGACCTGATGATGGTCGCCGGCAAGGACATCGAAGGCGCCATCCAGCGCCTCGCCCAGATGGCCCGCGCCGCCGGCATCCACATGGTCACCGCCACCCAGCGCCCCTCGGTCGACGTCATCACCGGCACCATCAAGGCCAACTTCCCCACCCGCATCAGCTTCCAGGTGACGTCGAAGATCGACAGCCGCACCATCCTCGGCGAGCAGGGCGCCGAGCAACTGCTCGGCAATGGCGACATGCTCTACATGGCCGGCGGCGGCCGCATTCGGCGCCTGCACGGTCCGTTCGTCTCCGACAGCGAAGTCGAGGCGATCGTCGCACACCTGAAGTCGCAGGGCAGCCCCGATTACCTCGACTCGATCACCGCCGACGAGGACGAACTCGACGAAGACGGCGTCCCCGCCGGCGGCGACGACTACGGCGGCTCGGGCGACGGGCTCTACGACAAGGCCGTCAACGTCGTGCTACTCGACAAGAAGGTCTCCACCTCCTACATCCAGCGCCGCCTCGCCATCGGCTACAACAAGGCAGCGACGCTGATCGAGCGCATGGAGCGCGAAGGCGTCATCTCCGCCGCCAACCACGCCGGCAAGCGCGAAATCCTCGCCGGCGGCGGCACCGAGGCCTATTAGCCTAGATCGAGAACAGCCCCGGCGGCGCGGCATGCGTGATCACCGCCTGCATCGCCGCCCGGAAATCCTCGATGTTTTCGCTGCGATACAGCGAGCCGCCGAAGCGGGCGTTGATCTCGAACACCTTGAGCCGCCCGTCGGCACCCCGCCGGTAGTCGAACACTGCCGGGCCGCTATAGTCGAGCGCGACGAGGAACCGTTCGAGCTGCGCCTGCTCGTCCCCGTTGAGCTCATGCCGCCGCCGCCCGACGATGGTCGTCGGCCGCTGCACCCGCGTTACCGGATCGATGAGATACTGGTACGAGCAGTGCCACACCATGCGGCCGCCCCGCGCCACGCAGTGGGTGACGCAGTCGAGGTTGCCCTCGACCAGTTCCTGGATCAGCAGCCGATGGCCGGCCCAAGGCTCGACCTGCCGCAGTTCGGCCAGTTCCGCCGCCGAGCTCACCACGGCAACGCCGCTGCCATTGGCCATGCGCGGCCGCTTGATCACAGCCGGGAACCGGAGCTCCCTCTCGCCATAGCGCCGTGGCACCAGTTCGCCGAGCCCCTTCGCCTCGGCAAAGGCCGCGAACCGGATCTTGTCGTGACAGATCGCCACAGCCCGGCGGCTCGGGCTCAGGCCCCAGAACAGCCTAGGGTAGCGCTTGAGGTTGCGCTCGCGCAGCATGATGACGATGCTCTGCCGTCCCCCGGCAAACCCCTGCCGCAACAGCTCGCCCGTCGTTTCGGCGATCACCACCTCGCCGACGCCCTCGATCCCCTGCCAGACCGGGGCGCCCGGCGCCACCGCCTCTGCGTGATACCCCTCGTTCCTGCCGAAGATGATGATGCGATCGGGGCGCTGCGCCCGCGCCGCTAGGGCCCGGATCGCGCCGGTCAAGGTGCTGGTGAAAGCCATGGGTGCTGAAGCGTCAGGCGGAAAAGGACACAAGTATGAGGCGGGCGGCCATCGGGCCGACCCGGAACCTTCTAGCTGTTGCCGCAATTGCTAACTAGAGGCATCTTCCACCGTCAGGACCACGAAGGACCCCGCCCAGATGATCCGCCGCAGCTTCATCGCTTTTGCCGCCCTCCTCGCCGCCTTCCCGGCGCTTGCACAGGAACCGGGCGCCGCCGAGCCGCGAGCATTGACCGACGCCGAGCGGCAGCTGATCACCGAGATCAACCAGTACAATTCCACCATCAAGACCATCGTCGGCCGGTTCCTGCAGATCGACACCCAGGGCCAG
>NZ_JAQGJL010000157.1 GCF_028290645.1 Devosia sp.
CCCCCTACTGGGGAGGGAGACGCACGCACTGACGCCGGTGTTTTGGTCTCCCTCCCATTCTTAGGGGGACGGGACAGGGGTGGGGGTCCACAGCCACCAGTGGCCAAAAGCAAATCGCCCGACCAAGGGCCGGGCGATTGAAACTTCAGCGCTGCAGCACGCCTCAGACCTGCTGCACGGCCTCGACGCCCGGCACGAAGTGCCTGAGCAAATTCTCGATGCCGCTCTTGAGCGTCGCGGTCGAAGACGGGCAGCCCGAGCAGGCGCCCTGCATGTGGAGGAACACGGTGCCCTCCTTGAAGCCCTTGAAGGTGATGTCGCCGCCATCCATGGCGACGGCCGGACGCACGCGGGTGGCGAGCAGTTCCTTGATCACCTCGACGGTCTCGGAATCGGCGTCGTCGAAGAACTCTTCGCCGGTCACGACTTCAGCGGTGCCGTCGGCGAGAATGGGCTTGCCGGAGAGGAAGTGCTCCATGATCACGCCGAGAATGGCCGGCTTGATGTGGCTCCACTCGGCACTGTCCTTAGTAACCGAGATGAAATCGGAGCCGAGGAACACACCCTCGACGCCGGGGACGTCGAACAAGGCAGAGGCCAGTGGCGAGATGGCGGCCGATTCGGCCTGCCGGAAATCGCGCGGCTCGCCGACGAGGACATCGCGGCCGGGGAGGAATTTGAGGGTCGCCGGATTCGGCGTCGCTTCGGTCTGGATGAACATCGGGCGCTTCTGCCTCGCGTTAGAACCGTTCTAAAATAGGGTTTTGGTCCCGCAAACGCAAGGCCCTCTCAGGTCACCGCGACGATCTGCTCGTCGGTCATGGTGCCGGGGATGATGGTGACGATGACCGGCAGCGCGGCCTGGCCGGCGCGGTTGGCGAAGGCGCTGACGAGCGGGCCCGGGCCTTCCTTGCCCGCGGCGGCAGCGATCACGAGGATCGCGATGGCCGGATCCTCGGCGACCAGCCGCTCGATCTCGCCGACGAGGTCGCCCTCGCGGATCACGGTCTCGGTGCGGATATCGCCGATCTGGGAAATGCGGGCGCGCTTGGCGTCGAGCAGCCGCTCGGCTTCGTCGCGCGCTTCGGCCCGCATCACGTCCTCGACGCCGAGGAACTGGGTGAAATCCTGGCTGTCGATGACCGAGAGCAGCACCACGGTGCCGCCGGTACGCCTGACCCGGTTCGCGGCAAAGGTGATGGCGCGATCGGCTTCCTTGCTCTCATCGATGACGACGAGAAACTTGCGTTTGTATTCGCTCATCATGTCAGCCAAGGCGCCGCACCTTGAAAGGGAAGGTGCGGCATTGTCCCAAATGCGCGGCGGGGCCGCAAGCGGGGCCAGGAGGCGGCGATCGTCAGCGCACGAACCCGACGATCTGGCGCACTTCGTCCATTACCGGCACGGCGATGGCGCGGGCCCGGTCGGCGCCGTTGCGAAGGATGCGGTCCATCTCGGGCTTGTCGCCGACCAGCCGGCGCATCTCGCCGGCGATCGGGGAGAGGACGGAGACGGCGAGATCGGCAAGGGCCGGCTTGAAAGTGCCCCAGCCGGCGCCACCGAACTCGCGCAGCACGTCATCAACGCTGCGATCGGCGAGCGCGGCGTAGATCGAGACGAGGTTTGAAGCTTCGGCGCGCCCTTCGAGCCCGGCGGCTTCGCTGGGCAGCGGTTCGGGGTCGGTGGTGGCGCGCTTGATCTTCTTCGAAATCGTGTCGGCGTCGTCCATCATGTAGATGGTCGACATGTCCGAAGCGTCGGATTTCGACATCTTCTTCTTGCCGTCCTTGAGACTCATGACGCGCGTGGCGGGGCCGGTGACCATCGATTCGGTGTGCGGAAAGTATTCCTCGTCGAAGCCCAGGCTTTTGATCTGCTTGCGGAAATCGTGGTTGAATTTCTTGGCGATGTCGCGGGTCAGCTCGAGATGCTGCTTCTGGTCGTCGCCGACCGGCACGCCGGTAGATTTGTAGAGCAGGATATCCGCCGCCATCAGCGAGGGATAGGCGAAGAGCCCCAAGGAGACATGCTCGGAGTTCTCGCCGGCCTTGTCCTTGAACTGGGTCATCCGCGCCATCCAGCCCATGCGGGCGACGCAGTTGAAGATCCAGCTCAGCTCGGCATGCTCGACCACCTGGGACTGGTTGAAGATGATCGAACGCTCGGGATTGAGGCCCGAGGCGATGTAGGCGGCGGCGATCTCGTAGGTCCAGCGCCGCAGGTCCTCGGGCTCCTGCCACACGGTGATCGCGTGCATGTCGACGACGCAGTAGATCGTCTCATGCGTATCCTGCAGCGGTACGAAACGGCGGATGGCGCCGAGATAATTGCCGAGATGCAAGTCGCCGGACGGCTTGATGCCGGAAAAGACGCGCGGGGTGAAGGGCATGGGAGAGTCCGAGAGGGAATCTTGAGCGTGTGGCTTACCCCCACCCCGGCCCTCCCCACAAGGGGGAGGGAGTTCTCTCGTGCATTTGGCTCCGTCCAACCCCAAGAGCGATGTCATTCCGGCGTAGGCCGGAAACTATCCTGTGAGGCGGCAGGCATCGCTGCGGCCGGATAAACCTCAGGATGGGCCCGGCCTGCGCCGGGGTGACACCGTGGGTGGGGGCAAACGAGTGCCTCACCACTCGAGGACGATCTTGCCTTTCTCGCCGGCGGCGGCGAGGCGGAAGGCTTCGGCGTAGTTGTCGGCGCTCATCCGGCGGGTGATGACTTTGCGCACATCGAGCCCCGATTCCAGCATGGCCAGCATCTTGTGCCAGGTCTCGAACATCTCGCGGCCGTAGATGCCGCGGAGCGTGATCATGCGGAAGACGATCTTGCCCAGGTCGAAGATGAAGGGACGGGCGGGGACGCCGAGGAGCGCGATGCGGCCGCCCATCACCATGTGGTCGATCATCTGGTCGAGCGCGGCGGGGGCGCCGCTCATCTCGAGGCCGACGTCGAAGCCTTCCTTCATGCCGAGCCGGTCCATTACTTCACGCAGGTTCTCTTTGGCGATGTTCACCGGGACGACATCCGCGACCTCGGCCGCAAGCTGCAGGCGGTCGGGGTTCATGTCGGTGATGACGACGTGGCGGGCGCCGACATGGCGGGCGACTGCGGCGCCCATGAGGCCGATGGGGCCGGCGCCGGTGACCAGCACGTCCTCGCCGACGATATCGAAGGCGAGCGCGGTGTGGACGGCGTTGCCGAGCGGATCGAGGATGGCGCCGAGCTCGTCGTCGATCGTGTCGGGAAGGCGGATGATGTTGAAGGCCGGGATCCTGACGAACTCGGCGAAGGCACCGGGGAGGTTGACGCCGATGCCCCTGGTCTCGGGATCGAGGTGGAATTTTCCGGCGCGGCTGGCGCGGCTCGTCATGCCGACGACATGGCCCTCGCCGGAGACGCGCTGGCCGATGCTGAGATTCTTCACATCCTCGCCGACGGCGACGATCTCGCCGGAGTATTCGTGGCCGGTGACGAGGGGGACGGGCACGGTCTTCTGGGCCCAGTCGTCCCATTTGTAGATGTGGATGTCGGTGCCGCAGATGCCGGTCTTGTGGACCTTTACCAGCACGTCCTCGGGGCCGATCTCGGGGATCGGCCGCTCTTCCATCCAGATGCCGGGTTCGGGTTTGGCTTTGACGAGGGCTCTCATGATTTCACTCCAGGCACCGGATGTCGGGTTCACGGTCGCCCGAGGGAAGGGGTGGGGGTCCGTCGGTGATCGCAGGACCACCCCCTCCCTCGATCCCTCCCCTCAAGGGGGAGGGAGGGCTGACTGATGGTGCCGTTCATATGATCCCCAGCTCCTTGCCGGCCTCGGCGAAGGCGCCGATGGCGAAGTCGATGTCCTTGTCTTCGAGCGCGGCGGACATCTGGGTGCGAATGCGGGCGCGGCCCCTGGGGACGACCGGGTAGAAGAAGCCGGCGACATAGACGCCGCGCTTGTCGAGGGCGGCGGCGAGGTCTTGCGCGAGACTGGCTTCGCCCAGCATCACCGGGATGATCGGGGTTTGGCCGGGGAGGAGTTCGAAGCCGGCGCGGCTGAGTCCGCTGCGGAAGCGGCTGGTGTGGTGCATCAGCCTTTCGCGCCGGTCGTCGGCCTTCTCGGCAATCTCGATGGCCTTGAGCGAGCCGGCGGCGACGGCGGGGGCGAGGGCGTTGGAAAAAAGATACGGCCGGGCGCGCTGGCGAAGCAGGTCGATGACCGGCTGCGGGCCGGCGATGAAGCCGCCCATGGCGCCGCCGAGCGTCTTGCCGAAGGTGCCGGTGAGGATGTCGACGCGCGCGCCGGCGCCGGTGAGCGTCGGGGTGCCGCGGCCCCCTGCCCCAAGGTGACCAGTGGCGTGGCAATCGTCGACGGCGACGAGGGCGCCGTACTGCTCGGCCAGTGCACAAATCTCGGGGAGGTTGGCAATGTGGCCATCCATCGAGAAGACGCCGTCGGTGACGACCAGGCGGAAGCGGGCGCCGTCCTCGATCGATTGCTTGAGCTGGGTCTCGAGGTCGTCAATGTCGGAGGTCTGGT
Organism: Devosia sp.; assembly: GCF_028290645.1. Taxonomy (GTDB): domain Bacteria; phylum Pseudomonadota; class Alphaproteobacteria; order Rhizobiales; family Devosiaceae; genus Devosia_A. The sequence goes on from NZ_JAQGJL010000157.1 coordinate 4,520, forward strand.
AGCGGTAGCGCCGGGCCTTCGAGAGGCGCACCCCGTCGATGATCGAGGCGTGGTTGAGGCTGTCGGAGATGATGGCGTCGTCCTCGGTGAGCAGCGTCTCGAACAGGCCGCCATTGGCATCGAAGCAGGCGGCAAAAAGGATGGCGTCGTCCTTTTCGAGGTAGCGCGCGGTGGCGTGCTCGAGTTCACGGTGGAGGTCGAGCGTGCCGCAGATGAAGCGCACCGAGGCCATGCCGAAGCCGTAGCGGGTCAGGGCGTCGGAGGCGGCCTGGGCGATCTCCGGATGGTCGGCGAGGCCGAGATAGTTGTTGGCGCAGAGATTGACCATCTGCCGGGGGCCAGCGGGCCCGGCCACCGCGATGCTGCCGCCCTGCGGCGAGGTGATCTGGCGCTCGCGCTTCATCAGGCCGGCGGCCTCGATTTCGGCGAGGACGGTCTTCAGGTGATCGAGATAACCGGCTTGCATGTTGGCCTCCGAAAGAGGCCGCAGTAGACCGCGCTACCTGTTTCGCCGCAAGCGCCTCAACAGCTGGCCGAGCGGCTGGACGCCGGTCAGGTGGGCGAGGGCGAAGTAGAGTCCGGCGCCGAGGATGCAGAGCGCCAGCAGCGCCAGCGCCTGGATGGGGAAGAAATAGCCGGGATCGAAGACCGGGCCCAGGAGGAGGACGAGGCCGTAGAGCACGCCGGCCATGACGAGGGTCAGGAGCAGGATCATCGCCTCTTGCCGCCACTCATGCGCGGTGAGCGTGAAGTGGCCACGGCGGGCGAGGAAGATGCCGAGGAGGACGACATTGGCCCAGGCGGCGACCGAGGTCGCGAGCGCGATGCCGACATGCTTCAGCGTCGGGAACAAGGCCAGCGACAGCGCGATGTTGATGACTAGGGAGACCGCGGCGAAGATCGTCGGGGTTTTGGTGTCCTTGCGCGAAAAGAACCCCGGCTGCAATACGCGAATGAGGACGAAGGCGGGGAGGCCCGCCGCGAAGGCGATCAGCGCCTGCGAGACGAGGACGCTGTCCATCGGGCCGAAGGCGCCGCGCTCGAAGAGCACGCGGACCACCGGCAGGGCCAGCGCGATCAGCGCCCCGGCGGCGGGCATCGAGAGCAACATCGAGAGGAACAGCGACTGGCTCTGGCTCTGACGCGCCTCGAGGTCGCGGCCGGCGCCGATATGGCGCGAGAGTTCGGGGAGCAGCACGGTGCCGATGGCGATGCCGATGATGCCGAGCGGCAGCTGGTAGAGCCGGTCGGCATTGTAGATGATCGACATCACCTCGTTGGCGCCCGAGGCGATGATGGTGCCGACGAAGATGTTGATCTGGGTGATGCCGCCCGCGATGATCGCCGGCACCGCGAGGATCCAGAAGCGCCGGACCTCCGCGTCCACCTTCGGCCAGCGGAGTTTCGGCACGAACCCGGCCCGCCGGATGGCCCAGTAGACCAGCATCAGTTGCGCGATGCCGCCGAGCATGGTGGCGACCGCCACCCAGAAGGCGGTGTCCCTGTCCTCGAGCGTCAGGATCGCCAGCGGGATCAGCGCCCCGATATTGACGATGTTCAGCACCACCGGCGCGAAGGCGGCAGCGGTGAAGCGGCCGAGGCTGTTGAGGATCGCCGCATAGGCCGCCATCAGCGACATGCAGGCCAGATACGGGAACATGATCCGCGTCAGGAACACCGTCAGGTGGAATTTCTCCGGGTCGTTCAGGAACCCCGGAA
>NZ_JAQGJL010000234.1 GCF_028290645.1 Devosia sp.
CACGCCCCAGCTTCCCCCATAAAGCCACCACCCCCACAGTCTACACCCGTCCGCATGCCCGTACCCGCCCCAGCCCGCAACGCCTCCCTCGACGCCCTCCGCGTCCTGAGCCTCCTCGGCATCATCTCGCTGCACGTCGCCGGCGGCGGCTTCCACGACCAGAAACCCCTCGGCTTCGTCGTCGATGAATTGAGCCGCTTCGCCGTCCCGGTGTTCTTCATCCTCTCGGCCTATTTCTGGAAGCCCGAGGAACTGGCCGCGCCCCTGCGCCTCATCCGCCGCGTCGCCTGGCGCGTCCTCGTCCCCTTCATCGCCTGGACCGCCATCACCGTCGCCTGGCGGTACCTCGAACAGCCGCAAAAACCGCTCGATCTCTCGCTGCCCACCCTCGCCAACCTCGCCTGGACCGGCGGCCCGGCTTTCCACCTGTGGTTCCTCCCGGCCCTGGTCGTCGCCACGGCGCTGGTCGCGACCTCCGGAAAATTTCTAGGCTGGACCGTCACCCTGGTGATCGCCGCCTTCCTGTTCGTCCTCGGCACCACCTTTGGGGCCTATTCGAGGATGCTGAGCGGGCAGAGCTTTCCATTCTGGCTCGATCGCAACGGGGTGTTCTTCGGCCCGATCTTCCTCGTCGCCGGCGTGCTGCTGCGGCGCCACGGCGACCTGCTGGCCCGCGTTCCCATTCTCGCCATCGTCGCCACCTTGGCCGTCTTCGCGGCCCTGCAGCTGGCAGAGGGCTACTTCATCGTCGGCCGCTACCCGATGGGCCACGACTACTCCCTCGCCACCCTCGGCTACGCCCTGGCCGTCACCGCACTGTTCATGCGCCTCCACCTGGCCGGCCCCTGGTGGTCAACCCTCGGCCGTGCCACCTTCAGCGCCTATCTCGTCCACCTGCTGGTCCTGAAGCTCTTGGTCGACACCCTGCACATCGGCGACAACTCGCCTTTGGCGATTGGCATGACCTTCGCGGCATCGTTGGCCCTCGGCCTCGCCTGGCAGTGGGCACGCGCGGCAATGTGGCCGAGGATCAAGCCCCGCGCCGCCGTAGACCCGTCAGGTTCGAGCTGACCGAAGCTGCAGACAGCTGGACGTGGCGGCGATAACCTAAGGTAGTGGCTCGGTGTGTCGCTTGAGCCAGTCCTCCAGGACCTGCTTGCGGAACGTTCCCGCTTCCAGGTGGCTGTAGATGAAGTCGATCCATTCCTGTTCCGTGCCGGTCGGCAGCGCGCCGTTCATTTGGAGGAACAGTATCGTGCCTTCGAAGGCAACCCGCTTGTTGCCGTCTACGAAGCCGTGGTTCATCGCGAGGCTTTCCCAGAGCGCCGCCGCTTCCTCGATGACATCTGAGTAGTACCCGGTCTGCGGTCGGAGTAGGGCCGACCAGATCAGCCCCTCGTCGCGCACGCCGGCAGCTCCACCGTAGAGGCGGAGCTGCTCGTCGTGTATCCAGGTAACGTCGTCGAGGGTGAGGTAAACCCGCTCAACCATGGCTACTTGGCCAGGGCTTCGTAGACCTTGCCCCAGCGCTTGACGCTCTCGCCATGCAGCTTGACGACCAGCGGATTGACCCGCGGTGCATTGCTGTCGGCCATCAGGCGCTGAAACTGTTCGGGAGAAATGACATAGGCCGCGATGCGCCCATTCTTCTGGATAGCCACCGGCTCGGTCCGAACCATCTCCAGCAACTCGCCGAACTTGTTCTTGGCATCCGTCGCGCTCATTTCGGCCATAGTACTCTCCTAGCTGTTATGGCTAAGATAGCCAATCTTCCCATCGTCCACAATAGCTAAAACAGCCAAAACAAAAAGGCCCGGGTCACCCCCGGGCCTCTCCAATTTGCATCTGCCGTCCAGCTACTCCGCCGCCTCGCGGCTGATCACCGTGACGCCGTCCTGCTCGGTCTCGACGAGGCCCGAACCATCGGTCCTGATGAACCGCTTCGAGCTGTCGATGCCGGCCGGGATCTCGACCGTCTGGCCTTCCGGCGTCACCGCGACGGTCTTCTTCCGCCCGAAGAGCGCCCGGAACGGCCAGGCTACCACCCCGAAGATCGCCCCGAAGATCGAGCCGAACAGGCTGCCGACCCAACCGTTCTTGATCACGCTCGGCGCGGTGATCATCACCGGCACCATCACCAGCGTCAGCGCCGTCGAGACGAACAGCCCCGACACCAGCGCCGCCGAAAGGTGCGTGAACCACGAACCGGCGAGACCGCCCGACACGATCTCGCGGCGGATGAAGTCGAACTCGACGTTCAGCGCCATCGGGATCACGCCCAGCGCCGTCACCGTCGCGGTGAGCAGCACCGGCCGCACGCGCTGGCTGGCGGTAATCAGCATCGCCTTCACCGGCTCCACCCCGTCACCACGGTTGTAGTGGTTGTAGGTGTCGATCAGCACGATGCCGTTCTTCACCACGATGCCCGCCAGCGCAACGATGCCGAGGCCCGTCATGATCGCCGAGAAGCTCATCCCGGTGACCACCATGCCCAGCATCACGCCCGCCAGCGACATCAGCACCGTCGAGAGCGTCACCAGCACCTGGTAGAAGCTGTTGTACTCGAGCAGCAGCACCAGGAAGATCAGGAACAGCGCAGCGCCCAGTGCCTTGACGATGAACGCGTTGGTGTCGCCGATCTGCTCGTCCGCACCACCGAACTTCACCACCGCCGTCGACGGGAAGTCCTGCGTCCCGACCCACTCCTTGAGCTGGGCGATCTTCGCGTCCGCCGCGACCCCCGGAGTGAGGTTCGCCGCCACGCCCATGACGTAGAGCCCGTTCTTGCGGCTGATATTGGCGACCTTGGGCACCGCCTCGCGCTTGATGAAGTTCGAGACCGGCACCAGGCCCTGGGCCGTCACGATCCTCAGCGAGTCGAGGCTGTCGAAGCTCCGCTCGCCGAGCGGCAGGCGGACCCGGATGTCGAGTTCGTCGTCCACGTCGTCCGGCCGGTACGAGCCGAGCTTCACGCCCGACGTCACCAACTGCACGTAGGGCGAGAGCTCGCGCACGCCGATGCCGTACTTGGCAGCGGCCACGCGGTCGATCGTCACTTCCCAGTCGATGCCCGGCGAAGGACGGCCGTCTTCGACGTCGATGGTATCGCCAAGGTCGTTCTCCACGTAGTTGCGGAGCTTGCCCACCACCGGCGCGAGGTCGGCATAGTTGGTGCTCTCGACCGTGAGGTTGATCGCCTTGCCGGCCGGCGGACCGTTCTCCTGCGCCGCAATCTGAACTTCGAGGCCAGAGATGTTCTTCACCCGGTCACGGATGTTCTGGAAGATCTGCTCGGCCTTTACGCGCTCGTTCCACGGCTGCAGCTGCAGGTTGAATTGCCCGATCGTGTCCGGCGGTCCGCTGCTCGCGAAGGCGCTGCCGCCACCCGCGAAGGTCATGATCGAGTCCTGCACGCCCTGCACCTGCAGGATCTGCGTCTCCACCTCGGCCAGCATGTCGCGGATCTCCACAGGCGAGTAGTTGCCGCGGGCGACCACGTTGACCGTGCCGAACTCGGGCTCGGAGGCCGGGAAGGCCTCCATGCCGGTCGGGTGCGAGATATAGGCGTAGAACATCAGGCCCACGATCGTGAAGCCGACGAGCAGCGTGATGATCGGATGCCGGATCAGGTGCTGGAGCGTCCGCACATAGATGCCCGTCGCGCCCTTCACCTTCCTGGTGTCGAACTTGTCGGGGTACATCACGACGTCCGCGGCTTCCTTGGCCTTGGGGTCGACATGGCTCGAGGCGATGATCGCGCCGATCACCGGCATGAACACCAGCGCCGACAGGAGCGAGGCGCACATAACCACGATCACGATGATCGGCAGGTAGCTCATGAACTTGCCGATGATGCCCGGCCAGAACAGCAGCGGAATGAAGGCGCCCAGCGTCGTGAAGGTGGCCGAAACCACCGGCACGAACATCTTGCGCGCCGCGAGGATGAACGCCTCCTTTTTGGAGACGCCCTCCTGCAGCTTTCGTTCTGCGTACTCCACCACCACGATTGGATCGTCGACAAGCACACCCACCGCCAGCACCAGCCCGAACATGATCATCATGTTGATGGTCATGCCGAGCAGTTGCACCACGAGAAACGCGATCATGAACGAGATCGGGATCGAGGTGCCGATCATCAGGGCTGGGCGGACGCCGAGCGTGGCGACACACGTCACCATCACCAGCGCCACGGCGGTAAGCACCGCAGCCTCCAGCGAGCGGAACAGGTTCTTGGTCGAATCCGCCTGGTCGACGAGGAAGCTGTGCTGGATGCCTGCCGGCCAGTCCTTGACGAAGTCGGTCGTCACCTTGCGCACCTGGTCGGACACGTCGATGACGTTGGTCCCCAGCTCCTTGATCACGCCGAGCGTGATCGCCGGCTGGCCGTTGACGTGCGCGTACTCGGTCGCATCCTCGAACGTGCGGGTGATCGTCGCGACGTCGCCGAAGGTGACGACATTGTCGCCATCCGCCTTGATCGGCAGCGAATAGACGTCCTGCGCGTTGGTGATGAGGCCCGGCACCTCGACGTTGAACGAGCCGTGGCCGGTGTCGAGCGTGCCGCCCGGAACCACCATGT
>NZ_JAQGJL010000172.1 GCF_028290645.1 Devosia sp.
GCCGATTGAGCCGCATTCATTCACCTAAAATCGCTAGGGGCCGTGAGGTCGGGTCCTCATACCATCGCGCCCACTATCGTACCAACACGGTCAAGCAGGTGTGAACCGCCGGGCCGGCCGAAACGCATGTACGAGAGGGGCTTGCGAGGGCCGAGGAGCACCGTGCAATTGGCTCGATGCATAGCGAAATTTACGGCACAAATAAGAAACGCCGGCTTAAAGCCGGCGTTGAATGAGGCGTTGTGGCAGCACTGCAACAGTGAGCTGGATCAGAGCTTGTAGAGGATCTGATCGACCCAGAAGCGTTCGAGCCGGCCGAGCGCCTTGTTGAGGCCTTCGAAGGTCTCGCCGTTGAGGCCGCCCACCTTCTCGATCGACTTGAGGTGACGATCGTAGAGTTCGTCGATCACCTCGGCCACTTCCTCCCCCTTCGGGGTCAGCCGGATGCGGACCGAGCGGCGGTCGGAGCGCGAGCGCTCCTGGAAGATGTAGCCGGTCTCGACCAGCTTCTTCAAATTGTACGAGACATTCGAGCCGAGGTAGTAGCCGCGTGAGCGCAGTTCGCCGGCGGTCATCTCGGCGTCGCCGATGTTGAACATGAGGAGCGCCTGGACGGGGTTGATGTCGTCCCAGCCCATCCGGTCGAACTCGTCCTTGATCAGGTCGAGCAGCCGGCGGTGGAGCCGTTCGACACGGCTGACGGCCTCGAGGTAGAGCGGCTTCAGCCCGGGGGCCTCTTCCGGAACCATTGCCTCTGCGGCGTTGGATTTGATTGCCATTGTTGCCTCACTGTCCTGTCGTCTGCGCGATTTGTTCGCGTCTCATAGGGCCAAACTACGGGCGTCAAAATAAGATGGACTTAAGCCGTAGACTTAAAACTATCTTACGGAAAAAGTTCAGGAATTTGGCTTTACGAGAAGTAACCGGAGGTCAGAAAATTGTAACCTGAATCGTTGGTTACCGAGGGCTCAATCGTGGGCACGGCGGAGCCGCAGGCTGAGGAAGAACAGCACCGCGATGCTGCCCACGAGGAGCAGCCGCAGCGCAAAGCCGAAGGCTCCCATCTGCACGTCGCGCACCCCGCCGAGATACAGGCCGAGCTCGATCACGGTGGCGCCGACCAGCAGCACGGCGCCCCAGCTGGCGCGGATCCAGAGCCCCACCGCGGCGAACAGCCGGGCGATGCAGAAAACGGCCAGATAGGTGAAGCCGGCAGGACCGAGGAGCGCGATCGGGCTTTCCGGGCCGCTCGAAACGCCGAGCAGGCGCGTCGCGTCGGCAAGCCCGAGGAGCAGGGCGATGATCGCAATGATCCTCAGGTAGCGGCCGGCGAGTTCGCTCTGAAAGTCCATGCGCGTGGATAGCGCGGATCACCCGAGGCGACAAGCGCGAGCCTTGGCGCAGCAGGGCTGCGCCTGCTAGAAGCGCCGCGACCGACCGGAGCGCCGATGATGAGCACAGACTGGCCCAAGCACGACATGAGCTTTCTCGGCGGACGCCGGCAGCGGCGGCTGCGCCGGACCGGCTGGATGCGCAACATGGTGCGCGAAACCGTGCTGACCCCACACGATCTGATCTGGCCGCTGTTCATCATCGAAGGGCAGAACGAGCGGACTTCGATAAGGACGCTGCCCGGCGTCGAGCGGCTGAGCGTCGACCTCGCGGTCGAGGCGGCGAAGGCGGCGGCGGCCGAAGGCATCCCTGCGCTGGCGCTGTTCCCCAATACCCAGGACGATCGACGCAACGAGAATGGCAGCGAGGCCTTCAACCCGGACAACCTTACGGCCCGGGCGCTCAGGGCGATCAAGGATGCGGTGCCGGAGATCGGGCTTATCACCGACGTGGCGCTCGACGAGTATTCGTCGGACGGCCAGGACGGACTGGTGCGCGACGGCGAGATCCTCAACGACGAGACGGTCGCGGTGATGGTGAAGGCCGCGCTGATGCAGGCAAGGGCCGGCGCGGACATCATCGCGCCCTCCGACATGATGGACGGCCGCGTCGCCGCCATCCGCCAGGCGCTGGACGCCGAAGGGTTCGACCATGTCGCGATCATGGCCTACTCGGCCAAGTTCGCCTCGGTGTTCTACGGACCGTTCCGCGAGGCGGTGGGATCGGGCAGCCGCCTCAAGGGCGACAAGCGCACCTACCAGCTCGACTACGCCAATTCTGACGAGGCGATGCGGGAGGTGGCTCAGGACATCGCCGAGGGCGCCGACATGGTGATGGTAAAGCCGGGCATGCCCTATCTCGACATCGTACAGCGCTGCCACGACGCCTTCGACGTGCCGCTGTTCGCCTACCAGGTGTCGGGCGAGTATGCGATGATCAAGCTCGCCGGGGCCGCGGGGGCGATCGATGGCGATGGCGCGATGATGGAGAGCCTCGTCGGGTTCAAGCGGGCAGGGGTGGACGGGGTGCTGACCTATTTTGCGCTGGAGGCGGCGCGGGTTTTGAACGCGTAGGAACTTGGCGGCAGGTGGCTGTGGACCCCCACCCCTGTCCCCTCCCCC
>NZ_JAQGJL010000183.1 GCF_028290645.1 Devosia sp.
TTCCTGCGCGACGCCGAGGTCGACGCGAAAGCAATACACGTCGAGGCCGATGGGGGCCGGGTCCTGCTGAGCGGGTCGGTGCGCAGCTGGGCGGAGCGCAAGGCGGCGGAAGACACCGCCCGGCGCACCCCGGGCGTCACGACGGTCGAAAACAGGATCGTCATAAGCGTGACGAGCCAAGGCGCACCATCATGACAGCCGCCACTTTGCTGCCCCTCAATGCACCCTTGCTCGGCGCTCTCGTCCCCGCCTCGTGGGTGGACGCGCATACCCCCGTCTTAGGCGGAACACTCCTCGTTCTCGCCTTCAGGCTCAGGAGGCACCGCGGTGAGATTCCGCAACGGGCTGCCCCTGCCCGAGCCGCCTGAGCCGCGCGTCCGCGGGTAACCCTGCCCGCGGACGCTTTTTCCCTACATCAACATGGTCCTGCGATGCCCCAGATTCTGTCTCCCGGTACCAAGGCGCCGGACTTCACGCTCCCGGTAACGCCAGATCAGCGGCTGTCATTGTCCGAGCTGGCGGGGCGCCGGGTGATCCTCACCTTCTATCCGGCCGACTGGAGCCCGGTTTGCGGCGATCAGATTGACCTGTACAACCAGATCATTGGCGAATTTCGCCGGCGCGGCGCGGAGCTTCTCGGCATTTCGGTGGATGGCACATGGTGCCACCAGGCATATGCGAAAGAGCGGAACCTGCACTTTCCATTGCTCGCCGATTTCCATCCCAAGGGCCAGGTAGCACAGGCCTATGGCTGCTACCTGGATGACGTCGGGGAGGCCGGCAGGGCCCTGTTCCTGATCGACGAGCAGGGCATGATTGTCTGGAGCTACCTGTCGCCGATTGGCGTCAACCCTGGCGCCGACGGGATCCTCGACGCACTCGATGAAATGCCAAACGCGGAGAGTCTCGATGTCGAAACTAAGAGTGCCCGTAAGCGCGCGTGACCACATTTCCGGTGGCCGCAACGCCATCGTGACGCTGGTCGAATACGGCGACTACGAATGTCCCCATTGTGGCGCCGCACAGCCCAACGTGCATCGGGTTCAGGCGCAGTTCGGCGACCGGCTGGCCTTCGTGTTCCGGCATTTCCCGCTGACCGAGATTCATCCACACGCCCTCGACGCCGCACAGACCGCGGAATTCGCCGGCGATCACGGGCAGTTCTGGGCCATGCACGATGCGATCTTCCGCAACCAGCGCGTCTTGAGCCAGACGACGCTGTTTGCGCTGGCCACCTCGCTCGGGCTCTCCCATGTAGATCTGCGCGATGCCATCCAGCGTGGCCGCTATCTGGACAAGATCAATGAAGACTTCATGGGCGGGATCCGCAGTGGCGTGAACGGAACGCCCACCTTCTTCATCAACGGCGAACGCTACAACGGCAACTACCTCGCGCCCAGTCTCATCACCGCGATCAACGCCGAGATGCACGCGGCAGTTGGCCAAAGCTGACAGCGGTCAACGCCCCGCACCGGGAGCCGACCTAAGCTTGCACAGGTTGGCGGTCCAACGCATCGGCGTCACCGCCGGCGGCATCAGAGAAGCGGGAGCAAACCAGGCAATTCAACCAGGGCGCGCAGCAGCGCTAGCCCAAGCTACGACATAGCGCCGCCTCCTCCCCCCGGCGCTGTGGCGGCGGTCGAGGCAATGCTTCGGCCGCCGCAGCCCGCTTTGGGGCGAGCGGTCAATGGCGAAACTCCATCGACAGGGCGATCCACTCTGGCGTGCACGATGGTCGAATTTGGCGGCCCAAAACCAGGAGTCAATGAGATGTCTGACCTCGTCGTCATCATCTACCCAAATGAACAGAAGGCGGAAGAAATCCGGCAGAAACTGCTGGATCTGCAAAGAGAGTACCTCATCGAGCTAGAGGATGCGGTCATCGCCACCAATACGGGCCAGGGCCACGTCAAGCTAAACCAGCTACTCAACCCTACGGCCGCTGGCGCCCTCACCGGCAGCATGTGGGGCCTGCTCATCGGGGCACTGTTTCTGCTGCCTGTCGTAGGGCCCGCAATCGGCGCGATCTCGGGTGCCGCCCTCGGCGCAGCTTCCGGAGCCATCAGTGGCGCGCTCACCGATCTCGGCATCGACGATTCCTTCATGAAGGAGCTGGCGGCCAAACTGGCCCCCAACAGCTCGGCCCTGTTCCTGCTCATCCGCAAGGTGACGCTCGAGAAGATTCTCGACGCCATCCAAGGCACCGGCGGCGAAGTCATCAAGACCTCGCTGGACCCGGCGAAAGAGCAAGCGCTGCGCGACGCTTTGGCTCGCGCACCAGTGGTGGCGGCGGCGTGATCAGGCCCATGTTCCTGCTCCCATAGGGGCGCTACGGCGGCGCAGGTCGCGGGAGACGCAGCCGCCGGGCCACGGTATTAGAGAGAGATGCAGGCGGCCGCTAGCAGTGGGGATCGTTTGCGCTCTCTTACCTCCCGTTCACGCCCAGTACGGCTCGCCTTCTGCGCGATGCACCTTTAGGTATTCTTCGTCCAGCTCCACCCCGAGGCCCGGCGCGGTCGAGATCTTCATCCTGCCGTTCCTGATCTCGAGCGGGTTGGTCTTCGCCCAGGCGAGGCCGGTAGCGCCGCGCGTGCACTCGATGCGCGGGCAGTTGAAGATGGACGCTGCGAGCTGCTGGCTCGCCATGTTCAGCAACAGGCCGCTGACATTGTGCAGCGTGATCGGCGTGCGATAGAGCGCCGTGAGGTCGGCAATCGCCTTGGTGCCGGTGATGCCGCCGGAATAGACGATGTCGGGCTGGAGGCAATCGACGGCCTGGTTCTCGAGAAACGGCAAAGCCTGCTCGGGGAGTTCGATGTTCTCTCCGGTCATGATCGGCAGCCGGGTGGTGCGCCGGAGCGCCAGCCAGTTCTCGGAGAAACCGGGCTGGATCGGGTCCTCATAGTAGATCGGCTTGATCGGTTCGACCGCCTCGGCCACCGCGATGGCGCTCGGAATATCGAGCTCGCAGTGGCAGTGGACGATGATGTCGATATCGTCGCCCAGGTGCTCGCGCGCCAGCTCGTACGAGCGGCGGACCTTGCGGATATCGCCGGGCGAGAGACTCGGGACATACTCCTGCATATTGAGCCCGAGCGCCGAGTGGATATCGACCTTGAAGGTCCGGAACCCGTGAGGGTCGGCCTTCAGCTCGGCGGCACGGTCGGGCCAGGCCGCGGCATCGGTGAAGTCGCCCTGCGGGCAATGCGAATAGAGCTCGATGTCGTCGCGGAAACTGCCGCCGAGGAGTTTTGCCACTGGCTGGTTCAGAAGCTTGCCGGCAAGGTCCCAAAGCGCCATGTCGATGCCCGACAGCACCTGCATATGCGGCCGCCGCTGCGGGAAGGCGTAGAACATGTTGTGGTGATGGACCCGCACATTGAGCGGATCCTTGCCGATCAGCGCCAGGTGCGGCAGGCGCCCGCCGCCGGCCGCGTGGGTCTCGATGACCGAGCGGGCGATGGCCCCGCTGAGATGGCTGCACTCCCCGTAGCCGGAGACTCCGGCGTCGGTATCGACCCGGATGAGGCAGAAGCCGCTATCGAGCTGCATCGCCTTGATCGCGGTGATCCGCACGTTGCTACCAGCCGCGGCGACCGCGTAGGCTTTGTCCAGTCTGTTCATGGGGTGGCTCCTCGGGTCCAGCCCACTGCCTAGCGCGACCCCCGTCGCCGCGCCAAGGACCCGCCGTCGATTCGACCCAAGGCTGCCGTCGTCGCGTCATGCCGTTGCGGAATCGAGCCGCAATGGTGGCCGCGCCCTGCCCCACTGCTGACGGGATTGTTGTCATCCGCGCGGCGGCAGATTTATCCGGGCGCGGGGGATGGTGCCGGTCAGGCCGAGTTCGTCGAGGGCGCGGTTGATCTCGGAGGACGTGTACGGCTTCTCGAAGTAGCGCGCGCCGAGTGGCAGGTCGGGGATTTCCCCGGCCCGCGGCCGCGAGACGACGATGATTTCCAGCGTTGGCCAGCGGTTGCGCACCGTCTCGGCGAGGGCTGGCCCGTTGAGCGCGCCCGGCACGTCATACTCAATGAACGCCACGACGATCCCGGGACGGCTCTCGAGATGCGCCACCGCTTCGTCGGAACTGAAGGCGACAAGGGCTTCGAACCCCGCCGCTTCGAACAATTGCACTGCCCCAAGCATGATCATGGGTTCGTCCTCGACGACGAGGACCAGTGGCCGGCTGCTTCCGGTTGCTGACAATTATGGAGACCCGCATTTCTTCACCCAGTCGCACGGCGTTCTCAGGCGCCGTGCATTCGAACCGAAGGGCACACCCTTCGACTCGGCCCAAGCGAATCCTTTCGCGCAACGACGGCAAAAGCGCGACCAGCGGCGCAAACTCCCGTTCCGCGTGGCGGGTACGCGGAATTGCCCAGCGAATCCTCGCAGAATTAGATGCGTGATTGGATAAGGACTCGAGCGAACTCCCGGGAGGCCTTGCAATACATGGGCTTTTTTCCCCAGCCCGGCGAGCGGTCCAACCGCGGCAGGCGGAAAACTCGGCATTGTCATCGCATCGTCATCCGCCGCCGGACGCGCAGAAACTGCCCAAACTTTCATCACGCCGCCGTGAGCGCCAGAGCGAGGCACGGTTTTGCCGCATTGCGACCATGCTTCGGGCACGAATTGGAACAGCGGTCGGATAGCGGAATACCGCAGTCACTGTACGGTTTTGCGCTAGGGGACCCACAATGCTGCAATGAGATGACGGAACCCGGCCATGCGCCCAACGCATGGCTCCTATGACTCCTCACTGCTTCTCAGATTCCGGACCAGCGAACAGGCTTTCACGCATCGGATGGCGAGTATCGGCCGTCCCTCGGCAAGGATGCCAAAACTAAGCGTCAGTAGCGATCACTCCAGCGGTGGAGAGTACGTTCGATGTCACTTAGCGTAACGAGGCCAGCGAGCTTGTAGCTCGGCGTTCTGTACTCAGTAGCCATTCAATCAGCTCGCCCCTCGGGTGAGCACAATACTGCTCACACTTCTGAAAGAGGACTGTCGTGGCCAAAATCAGCGTCTTTGGAATTGGATATGTCGGGGTCGTCTCCGCTGCGTGCCTTGCGGATGACGGCCACGAGGTAGTCGCCGTCGACCTCGACCCAGCAAAGGTGAGCGCAGTCAACTCCGGCATCTCGCCGATAGTTGAAAACGGGCTCGATGAGATCATCGCCCGTGCCGTGGCCTCGGGGCGGCTGCGCGCTACGACTGACGGCCAGCAGGCGGTGCTCGACACCGATGCCAGCTTCGTCTGCGTCGGCACGCCGAGCGACGACAGCGGCGCCGTGGGGCTCAAATACGTAAAGGGCGTCTGCGCCGATATCGGGCAGGCGATCAAGCACAAGCAGAGCTTCCACTCGGTGATCATCCGCTCGACAATCGTGCCCGGCACCATGGACCAGACCTGCATCCCGGTGCTCGAAGAAGCCTCCGGCATGGTTGCCGGCCAGGATTTCGGCGTCGGCTACTACCCCGAGTTCCTGCGCGAGAGCACCGCGATCGCCGACTACTACGATCCGGGCCTCATCGTCTTCGGCGCGCTCGAGCCGCGCACAGAGGCGATCCTCAAGGACATCAACGCCAAGATGCCCGTGCCCTCGCACGTGGTGACGCTGAAGACCGCCGAGGCGGTGAAGTACGCCTCGAACTCCTGGCGCGCCGTGAAGGTCACCTTCGCCAACGAGATCGGCAACATTGCCAAGGCCTCGGGCGTCGACGGCCAGCAGGTGATGAAGCTCATCTGCGCCGACACCAAGGTCAACATCTCCCCCTACTTCATGAAACCCGGCTTCGCCTTCGGCGGCTCGTGCCTCCCCAAGGACGTGCGCGCCCTGCAGCACCTCGCCGCCAGGAAGGGCGTGACGTCGCCGCTGTTGGATGCGGTGCTGGTGGCCAATGCTGCGCAGATCGACCGGGCTGAGACGATGGTCGCCAACTCCGGCGCCAGGTCGGTCGGGCTGGTCGGCATCGCGTTCAAGCCGGGCACCGACGATCTGCGCGAAAGCCCGCTGGCCGAGCTCGCGAGCCGGCTCATCTCGAAGGGCGTGGAGCTCAGAATCTACGATCCGTACGTGTCCCAGGCCGTCGCCGGCGGCGTCAGCGCCATGGGCCGCGGCAATGACGTTGTACCGGACCTGCCGTCGCGGCTCGTCGGCAAGATCGAGGACCTCATCGCCTCGTCCGACCTCATCCTCGTGGGCAACCGCTACGAGGAGACCATCGCGCCGCTCAACTCGGTGAGCGAGTACCGCTCGCTGGTCGACCTCACGCGGATCAACACCGCGCTCCGCTCCAACGGTACCTACGAAGGCATCTGCTGGTAAGCCATGAACCTCTTCGCGCACGGTATCTACATCCTCTCTGTGGCGGCGATCGCCAGCACTGTGCCGTCCACTGCCTTCTCCGGCGGCGCCGGGGTGTTCCTGACGCTCGGCGTGATCGGGCTCTGGCGCTACAGCTGGGCGTTCGTCAACTTCGCCCGTGCGCATTTCTATATCCGCATCGCATACCCTCGGCGGCGCGCTGCCGCCGAGGCGCTCTACAGCCAGCGCCGCCCGGCCCACGCCTTCTTCCTCGCCACCAGCTACAAGATCGAGGCGGCGATTACGACGCGCGTCTATCGCTCCATCTTCCAGGCAGCCCGTCGCTCGCCCGGCGGCTCGACCGTAGTCGCCTCGGTGGTCGACGTCGCCGATGAGCGACTGATCCGGGCGGTCGCAGCACAGGTCCTCGCCGGTATCGACACCGTCGAGGTGGTGATCGACCGCATCGACGGCACCGGCAAGCGCGATGCGCTCGCCACCTCGCTCCGCTCCATCGCCCGCCGCTATCCGAGTTCCGACGATGTGGTGCTGCTGATCGACGGCGACACCCAGATCCCGGCCGATATCGTCGAGCGCGCCGCCCCGTTCTTTGCCGGCGGCAAGGTAGGGGCGCTGACCACGCACGAGCGTGCCGAGATCGACGACGCCCCGCTGTTCCGCGACTGGTTCAAGCTCCGCTTCACGCAGCGCCAGATGATGATGTCGGCGGTAGCGCTCGGCGGGCGCGTGCTGACCCTCACCGGCCGCATGTCGGTGTTCCGCGCCGATCTCGCCACCAACCCGGAATTCATCGCCTCGGTCGAGCAGGACTATATCGACCACTGGCGCCTGGGCCGGGTGAAGTTCCTCACCGGCGACGACAAGTCGACCTGGTTCTGGCTGCTCAAGAACGGCTACGAGATGGCCTACCTGCCGGATGTCGCCTGCGTCTCGATGGAGACCCAGCCAAAACCCGGCTTCGTCGAAAGCGCCGTGACGCTGATGCGCCGCTGGTTCGGCAACATGCTGCGGACCAACGCGCGGGCGCTCGCGTTGAGCCCCACCAGGATCGGCTTCTTCGCCTGGTGGTCGATCCTCGACCAGCGCGTCTCGATGTGGACGACGCTCACCGCGCCGGTCGGCATCGTGCTGTTCTCGATCTTCGTCGATCCGCTGATAGCGGTGGCCTACATCGCGTGGGTGATGGCAACGCGCTACGCCTATTGCTGGCTGCTCGCCACCTTCGGCGGACCGTTCCCGATCACCTACCCGTTCCTGCTCTATTTCGGCCAGCTGTTCGGCGCCGCGATCAAGACCTCGGTCATGTTCCGCCTCGACCGCCAGCGCTGGACCCGCCAGTCGACCTCGATCGGGGGCGCCGTCGGCGCCGCCGGACGGATCCGCTCCCTGACCTCCGGCTACATGCACGTGCTCGCCCTGGGCCTGCTGGTAGCCGGCGTCATCTTCGTCACGGGGCTCCTCAGCCCCTTCCCGATCCATGCCAACTGAGGGCTCAACCCCAATGACCGAAGCGCATGCAGAAATCGACAAGCCAAAAGTCGCGGCAAGCAGAAGCGCGCCCTCGCCGGAATACGCCGGGCATAGCGAGCACCCGGTCATCCGGATGCCTTTCAACGTGGTCATCAACGGCAGGGTTTTCGCCGGCCAGGGCCTGTCGATCGTCGGGGCGGAAGCGACCGGGCTGATCGACCCGCAGCTGCACGGCCGTGTGCAACTGGTGACGCTGGCGTTCAACTTCCCGGGCTACTCGATCAGCCTGCCGGTGGATGCGGCCATCGGTGCAGGTTCGCCGGAGGCCGGCACCGTGACGCTCAGGTTCCTCGAGCCCACCGGGCCGCATCTGCCGCAGCTCAGATACATCCTCAATGCCTTTGTCGGCGGCGACCTGATCGGCGTCGACGGGGTGATCCGCACCGCGGAGAAGGCTGAGACGGTACGTGCCGAGGCGCCGAAACTGAAGCCTTCAGCCGCGCAAGGGGTGATGACGGGGCTCCGCTGGGGCGCCTTTGCGGGCCTCGGCCTGCTGCTGGTCGGGTTCGTCGGGGTGAAGCTCTACGAGCGGCTGTTCGTCGTGCCGGTTACCGGGCTTTCCACCGTGACGCTCGACGGCATGGATCTGAGGGCAATCAGCCCGGGCCAGCTCGATTTCGTCAACCCTGCGGCGGTGAAGGGCGATATCGCCTTCGCCATCCGGACCACTTCCGGCGAAGTGCTGGCGGTATCGATGCCCTGCGACTGCGTCGTCGCGCCGGGATCGGCCGAGAGCGGCGCCACGGTGCTCGCCGGCGACACGGTAATGACCGTCGCGCCGACCGATGCGCCGGTGGTGATCTCATCCAAGGTGGATGGCAACGGCCTCAGGATGCTCGCGTCGGGCGCCCATGCCGAGGTGCACCTGCCGAACGGCACATCCACCAACGCCATGCTCGACGCCAAGGAATTGCCGGGACTTCTGCGCAGCGCGACGGACGGCGCGGCTATCCCGGTGACGCTGGTGCCCGCAACCGCGCTCGAGCCGAGCACGGTGGGGACACCGGTGGAAGTGCTGATCAAATCCGACCCGCTGGCGGCGGTGGGACGGTTCTTCTCATTCAACGGACAGGCGAACGGGGGCCACTAACATGCACGCCATCCATCCAGTCATTCTCTGCGGAGGCGTGGGAACGCGGCTTTGGCCGCTATCCCGCAGCCAGCAGCCCAAACAGTTCCAGCCGATCGACCACGAGGGTTCGATCACCTTCTTCCAGACCACGGTGCAGCGGCACCGGGGCGACCTGTTCCATGACCCGGTCGTCTCGGTCGCGGCCGGGCACCTGGGCACAGTGCGTCGCCAACTGCGCGATGTGCAGCGCAATGCGCGGATCATCGCCGAGCCGGTGGCGCGGAATACCGGCCCGGCCGTGCTTTCGGCGGCATTGCTGATCGCCCGCACGGATCCCGACGCAGTGATCCTGATCTGCCCCTCGGATCACGTGATCGAGGGCGACCTCAACTCCCGCATCCGCGAGTCCTGGAAGGCGGCGGCGGACGGGCTGATCGTCACCTTCGGGATCAAGCCGCGCTACAACGAGACCGGCTACGGCTACATCATCGACGGCGGCGAGTACTCGAACTACCGCGGGGTGCACCGGGCCGAGAGGTTCATCGAGAAGCCCAATGCGCAGACCGCGCAGGGTCTGATCGAGACCGGCCTCGCCTACTGGGCCTCGGGCATTTCGCTCATGCGGGCCGACACGGTGATCGAGGAATATCGCCGGTTTGACCCGGTGACGTTCGGGGCGGTCAGCGCTTCGCTCGCCAATGCCGGGAACGAAGAGGGTGCGCTTCTCCTCGAGGAGGCGAGCTTTGGTTCGGCCGAGAGCCTGCCGACCGAACGCGCAGTATTCGAGAAATCGAAGACCGTGGCGCTGGCCCCGGCCGAAGTGGACTGGGACGATGTGGGCGCCTGGGCGGCGTTCCACACCATCGGCAAGAAGTCCGACGACAACAACGTCGTCAGCGGCGACGTGATGATGGTCAATTCCAGGGACACCTATGTCCGTGGTTCCGACCGGCTGGTCGCCGTGGTGGGCGTCGACAACCTCGTCGTCGTCGATACCCACGATGCGCTGCTGGTCACCACCCGCGACCAGTCGCAGGACGTCAAGAAGATCGTCGAGCAGCTCAAGGCACAGAACCGCCGCGAAGCCGAGGATCATTCGTTCGGCGCCACCGACTGGGGCAAGCAGGGCAAGCTCGCTTCGGGCGCCGGCTACATGCTGCGGCACCTGACGGTGAACCCCGGCGCCACCCTGCCGGTCGAAAGTGGCTCGCAGTTCCGCCGGTTGATGGTCGTCGCCTCGGGTGGCGGCATGCTGCAGATGGGCAGCCTCCGCCGCGAGATCCGCGCCGGCGCCACCTTCGAGATCGGCCCCGAGCAGACGGCCAACGTCATCAATGACGGTACCGGCCCGATGCAGGTCATCGAGGTCGCCTGCCATGTGGACGGTCCCCTGACGCATCTCACCCCGCTGCTGGAACTGGCAGCGGTGGCCGACGGGAGCCGCGAACATGCGTAAGGCGTGGGTCCGCGCAAGTCTGGTCGCCGTGGCCTGCTGTCTCCCCCTGACCGCCACGGGGGCCGACTACGCGCGGACCCTCGCCTACGAAAAGACCGTCGCCGCCCTCGCGGCGATGGTCGAGGCCGGCCGCCCCGCCCGCGACCTCCACGAGGCGGCCGCCTCACTCGGTTTCAGCTTCACGCCGGCCGAGCAGGCGACGGCGCGGCCTGCGACGCTCAGCCAGGTGAAGCTCAGCGTGGTGTCGATTGACCTGGTGCTGAGCCAGCTCGCGTTGCAGTCCGGTGCCAACTATCACGTGGCGCTGCGCCAGGCGCAGGCGAGGGCCGAAGTGCTGCTGCTCGAGGCGGGCGTCACCAGCCTGGCGCAGCTCTACGAGGCGACCAACAAGGCCAACCTGTCCGGGCTGATCGACAAGACCGATGCCGGATATGTCGCGCACCTGCCGATCGTGGTGTGGAATGGTGCGACGCTGGCGCTGCAGCCGGGCGAGACGCTGCTGCTCGACCGCTCGACCGGAGCATTCCTGCTCGCCTCGGGGCACTTGGTCGGGGATGGCGCCGCCGTCAGGGGGACGGGGGAGGTCAATCCGCGCCTCAAGGATTTCAACCCGTTCGTCGTGGTCGCGCTCTCGGGCAGCGCACGGCTGGAGCGTATGACGTTTGCCGATCTGGGCTACGGGCTGTTCCCGCCGCTGACCGGGGTCACCATTCTCGAAAGCGGCTTCTTCGCCAAGCCGTCGCCCTCGGTTGTACGCGACAGCCGGTTCGACCGGGTCGGTACGCTGGCGCTGCTCGACGCGGACGGGGCGATCGTCGACGGCAACGTCTTCGGCCCCTCTTCCGGCCCCGCGGTGCTGCTGAGCGGCGGCACCGATATTCTCGCGCGCGGCAATGTCGTGCTGGCCGGGGCCGACGCGCACGGGATCAAGGTCACCGCCGGCGCCAAGTCGGTCGAGCTTTCGGGCAATATCGTCATCGACGCCGGCCTCAACGGCATCTTTGCCGATGGGGGAGCGGCGAACCTCACCATCGACGACAACCTCGTCGCCGGCAGCCAGCGTTCGGGCGTCTCGATTGCGTCGGCCGACTGCGTCGCGGTCGGCGGCAACCTCTTGCTGCAGAACGCCCAGTCCGGGCTCGCGGTCAGCGACAGCGCCGGGCTCGCGGTCACTGCCAACCGGCTGATCGACAACGGCAATGCCGGGATCAGCGTCACCCACCAGCCGGACTACGGCGTCATCGAGATCGCGTCGAACGAACTCGACGGCAACCGCGTCGGCATCAAGGGCTCGACCACCGCGCGGCTCGCCTTCGCCATGAACGACTTTTCCGCCCAGGCGCCGCGGCTGCTCGATGGCGAGCTGGTGCAGTTCACCGACCGCTTCTTCAACCTCAGCGCCACCGACGGCACCCCGACGATCATCGACGGGCTGCAGCTCAAGTCCGGCGCCAAGCTCACACCCACCGGCGCCCTGCGCCCGACAAGCTGTATCTTCGAGGGGGATGCCTGATGGTCTTTTCGTCCGAGACGTTCCTGTTCCTGTTCCTGCCGATCTTCCTCGCCGCGTACTACCTGACGCCGGAAAAGTACCGGAACATCACGCTGCTCATTGAATCGTACCTGTTCTACGGCTGGTGGCGCTTCGATTTCCTGGTGCTGCTCTGCGCCAACACGCTCTGGGCCTACGTGTTCTCGATCCTCGTCGAGAAGTACCAAGGCACGCCGCGCGCCAAGCTGCTGGTCGGCATCGGCGTTGCCGGGCACCTCGCGGTGCTGGGGACCTTCAAGTACCTCAACTTCTTCATCGACAGCTTCGCCAACCTCTGGGGCACGACGCCGGAGAACCTCGGGATCCATTGGCAGCTGCTGCTGCCGATCGGCATCTCGTTCTATGTCTTCCACTCGATCAGCTACCTCGTCGACGTCTATCGCGGCGACGCCAAGGTCTCGCGCAACATCGTCGATTTCGCCGCGTTCCTAGCGCTGTTCCCGCAGCTCGTGGCCGGCCCGATCCTGCGCTACAAGGACCTCGCCCCGCAGTTCGAGCACCGCGAGCATAGTTGGGAGCTGTTCAACGCCGGATGGCAGCGGTTCCTGATCGGGCTGTCGCTGAAGGTGCTGATCGCCGACAGCGTAGCGCCGCTGGCCGACGCCATGTTTTCGGTGCCCCACCCGACCATCGCCGAGTCCTGGCTGGGCGCCATCGCCTACACCATGCAGCTCTATTTCGACTTTGCCGGCTACTCGGCCATGGCGATCGGGCTGGCACTGATGATCGGCTTCCGCTTCGCCGAGAATTTCAACATGCCCTACATCAGCCGCTCGATCACCGAGTTCTGGCGCCGCTGGCATATCTCGCTCAGCACGTGGCTGCGCACCTATCTCTACATTCCGCTGGGCGGCAACCGGAAGGGTGTGGTTCGCACCTACGTCAACCTGTTCCTCGTGATGCTGCTTGGCGGGCTGTGGCACGGCGCCAATTTCACCTTCATCCTGTGGGGCGTGTGGCATGGCGGCATCCTCGTCATCGAGCGGCTCACCGGCTACGACGCCAAGGCGCCGAGCCTCTGGTGGAGCCTGCCGCTGACCTTCGTCGCGGTGGTCCTCGGCTGGGTGATGTTCCACGCCCCCGATGTCGGCCAGGCGTTCCAGATGTATGCCGGCATGTTCGGCTTCAACGGCCTCGGCATCCGGCCGGAGGTCGCATGGATGGTCAGCCGCGAGGCGCTGACGCTGCTCGTCGTCGCCATTGCGATCACCATCGCCGAACCGCGCATGCGGCACCTGTGGGAGCCGCAGATCACCGTCAATCCGGACGGCACCGCGACCGCAGCCGCCACCAGCCTCGTCAAGGCCGCCGGCCTCAGCGCGCTCGCCGTCCTCTGCCTGATGCGGCTCGCCGAGCAGACCTACTCGCCCTTCCTCTACTTCCAGTTCTGAGGCCGAAAATGCCCGCTACAGCCTTCAGCGCCAGATCGTTCGCCTCGGCCGCCCCGGCCTTCGCCCTGCCCGTGCTGTTCCTCGGCTACGCGGTGATCGCCAACTACGAGTTCGTCACCGGCCTCGGCCGCGACATCGCCGAGCTGCCGAAATCGGCCTCGGCCTATCTCAACGGCGAGGCCGCGATCCAGATCGACACCTACTACAAGAAGATCATGCCGCACCGCCTGCCCTCGATCGACGCGATGGGCGCGGCCCGTTACCTCGCCTTCCGCGAGGGACGTCCCGGGGTGGTCGTCGGCGATGACGGCTGGCTGTTTTCGAAGGAAGAATTCGAGGCGACTCTGAAGCGCACCCCCGATCTGGCCGAGGCAGTGGCCGGGGTGGCGGAAGTTCATGACCTATTGGCAGCCAAAGGCATCGAACTCGTTGTCGTTCCAGTGCCTGCCAAGGCGGATATCTACCGCGAACACGTGAGCTACGCCGCGGTCCCCACCGATCTCGAGCGGCTCTACGAGGACTTCCGAACCGTCCTCGACAACGCTGGAATCCGCACCATCGAAACCCGCGCACCGCTCCTCGAAGCCAAGGCGGAAGGTCAGCTGTTCCTCACCACGGACACCCACTGGACCCCGCTCGGGGCCGAGGTGGTGGCTGACGCGGTCGGTAAGGCACTGGGAAAACGCGATATTTCGTACACCATCGCCGACGTCGCTCCCGTGGAGCGGGAAGGCGACCTTTCGAAATTCATCGTCACCGGCGGGTTGGCACCACTCGTCGGCCTGGGTCCGGAGACTGTCGTACCGCGCGAGGCTGTCGCCCCCCCTGATGCCGCGCCCGCCGACATCTTCGGACCCTCAGCCATTCCGTTCGTGCTCACCGGCACCAGCTACAGCGCCAACCCGCAATGGAGTTTCGGCGAGAGCCTCAAGGTCTCGCTCGGCTCGGACGTCCTCAACCTCGCGGAAGAGGGCAAGGGCCCGGTGGCACCGATGTGGGCTTTCCTCGAGAGCGACACGCTGCGCGACACTCCACCGGAGGTGGTGATCTGGGAGTTCCCGGTGCGCTATCTCGGCCAGCCCAGGCTCTGGGAGACGCAGCCGGCACAGGAGGCAAAGGAATGATCCGCCTCCCCGCGCTCGTCGTCCTGCTCTCGTTGGCCGCGGCTGCGCCGGCCAGCGCTGCCTGCATGGTGCGCGTGCCCGTCTCCCTCGGCAGCAGCTCGGAGCACGCCGGACCGGCCGTTCCGTGCAGCCCCAAGGAGGCAGCGGCCCGGGCCAAGCCACGCGCTCACAAGGCGGTCGATCCGCTGAAGCTGATCCGGAACCGGATGATTGCGGGCAAGGAGGTCAGCTACAAGGAGATGCAGCGGCTGGCCGATGCCGGCGATGACCTGGCGCAGTTCAATCTGGCCAGGCGTATCGAGGAAGAGAATGACCCGGGGACGGTAGCCAGGGCCGCCCGCTATTACCGCATGGCCGCCGAGAACGGCCGCAGCTCGGCGCTGAAGCCCTTGATCCGGCTGCTCAACGCAGGGGCGCTCGATGAAGAGCCCAAGAACCTCGCCCTGGCCCGGGACGTGCTCGAAAAGCTCACCGCCAAAGGCGATGCGGTGGCCCGGGACGGGCTGATCGCCATGTACCGCGCCGGCACCCCGTTCGGGCTCGACCTCGCGCATGCGGACGAGCTGCTGGTCGCATCCGCCGAGGGCGGCGACAGCAAGGCGGCGCTCGATCTCGCCTTTGCGCTTCTCAGTGGTGCGCCGGAGCCGGCAGAGATCGAAGCGGCCAAGGGCTACCTCAAGATCGCCGCTGCCTCCGAGACGCTCAACATCCGGACCATGGCGGAGAACCTGCTCCGCACGCTCGAACCCCAGCTCACCGCCTCGACGGAGACAGTGCAATGACCAAGACCCTGCTGCTCGGCGCGGCCCTAGCCGCCGTGCTTTCGGCGAGCCCGGCGCTCGCCGCCAATTCGGCCTTCGGCTGCAATCATCTCGAGGACAACCCCACCCTGCCCTCGGTCGAAGGCAAGGACGGGTTCTTCTTTCGCATCTTCGCTGATTTGCGCATGCAGCACCCGTTCACCGAGGACACCACGATCCAGATGGGACAGCTTGCCGAGGCGCTGAAGGCGCACGGCACGACCATGCTCTACGTCCCGATCCCGACCAAGAGCGTGACGCTCCCGACCTTCCTGCCCGACGAAGCCAAGCTCTTCGGCTTCGACGAGAACGTGGCGACGGCGGTCTACGAGGACCAGGTCAAGCGGCTCAACGAGAAGGGCGTGATCGCGGTCGACCTGTTGTCGGCTTTGCGCACCACCGATGCCAGCAACCCCCCGTTCTTCCGTTCGGATTTCCACTGGACCTCGAAAGGCGCCGAAACGGCGGCGCAGCTGATCGGCGGGATGATCAAGCAGCTGCCGGGCTACGCCGACGTGAAGCCCGTCACCTACGAAACCAAGGCGACGGGGGCGGAACTGGCCGTCTCGAGCATGCGGCGCGCGCTGCAGGAGTTCTGCGTGCTCAGCCTGCCGCCGGTGATCAGCACCGCCTACCAAACGGTTGAAGTCGCCAGCGCCGATGCCAGCCTCGATATCTTCGGCGATAGCGGGGCCGCCGATCCAGGCGCCACCAACGACGAAATCGCACTGGTCGGCACCAGCTTCTCGGATGCGCTGGTCCCGAACTTCTCGGGCTTTCTCGCGCAGTATTCGAGCCTGCCGGTTGCCAACATGGCGATCACCGGCGGCAACCAGTTCGGCGCCATCACCTCGTATCTCACTTCACGCGAGTTCCAGGCCCGTCGCCCCAAGTTCCTCGTCTGGGAGAACCCGATCTACAACAACCTCGCCCAGTTCGGCACCGGCTCGATGACCGAGCTGATCGCTGCGGCGCGGAGCGACTGCAAGCCGGTCGGAACCGCTCCGGTGGTCGATGCTAGCAAGGGGCTGTACGAGGCCGATCTGACCGGCACCGCCATCACCCCGAACCAGGTGCTGCTTGCCGATGCCGGGGACAACGGCAGCCGCGACGCGGTGCTGGATTTCCAGAGCATCGACGGGCGCACCTTCACCCGCGAAGTGCATCGCGGCGACCGCTTCCGCGGCACCGGCCGCTTTTTCATCCCGCTCGAATCCCTCGACAGCCTCGAACTCTCGAAGGTCTCGATCAAGTTCGATCGCCTGTCGGAGAAGACGGCGGCGATATCCCTCTGCAACACCTAGGAAGGAGAGCCCATATGCTGCGCTCAACCCCCAAACTCATCGCCATCGCCAGCCTGATGCTGCTCAGCGCCGCGCCCGTCGCGTTCGCGCAGGACGACGGGCTCTACGATGCGCCGGTCGATCCGAACTCGGCATTCGTCCGCGTGCTGGTGCCTGGGGCCGCCGTGGCGGTGGTCAACGGCACCACTGTCGACGACGTCACCGACGGGCTCTCGGCCTATGTGAACGTGCAGCCGGGCGACATCCCGGTCTCGGCGGGTGACCTCGCCGGTTCGATCGCCGCGGCGCCGGGCGCCTACTACACCTATGCGTGGAGTGTCGAAGGCGAGCCGCTGGTGCTCGAGGACCAGCCGGCGAGCGATCCGAGCAAGGCGACGGTGTACTTCTACAATCTCTCCGATCTCACCAGTGTCGACCTGTTCGTGCCCTCGGCGAAGGTCAAGGCGATCGAGGCGGTTGCGGGCGATACCGGCAAGTCTGTCGCACTCAAGGCCCCCCTCACGCTCGATTTCGAGGTGCAGGCCGATGGTGCGGCCAAGGCCACCGTCGCCTCGCTCGATCTCAAGCGTCGCGGCGGCGTCTCGATCATCTTCACCGGATCGAACGGCAGCTACACCGCCACCGCCGTCGAGAACGCGTTCTTCCGCGCGCAGTAAGCGCCAATCGGAGGCAAACATGCCCGCTCCCGTCCCCCGCCTCATCGCCGCAGCCCTCCTGCTCGGCGTCAGCTTTGCGACCCCCACCCTGGCCGCGCCTGTCGAGGTGACGTTCCTGCCGCCGGAGATTCCGGCGCAGGAGGTCTGCGTCGCCAAGAAGGCCGATCCCGACGTGGTGGCGCGCTGGCAGGCGTGGGACGGGACGTCCGTCCCGGAGGGCGACCCCGACCAGGTGCTGCGCGATGCGCGGCGGCTTCGCGATCTCAACGCGACCGGCAATTTCGAGCTGGTCGACAAGATGCTGATGGTGGTCGCCAGGATGCCGGCGCCCAAGGTGCCGGACACGGCTATCGACCGGATCAACCTCTACCTCAAGGCCGGCAAGGTACCGCAGCTGAGGGAGACAGGAGTCATCGACGGTCTCGAGGCCAATGCCGGCAGCCTCGCGCCCAAGGCATTGAACCTGCTCTCGACGCTTTATCTGGATGGGCTGGTGGTCAAGAAGGACAAGGCGAAGGGTCTCGACTACCTGACCCGCGCAGCGATGGGCGGCAATGCCGACGCACTGCTCCGCCTCGCCTCGATGAATATCGGGGGCGAACAGGTGCCCGGATGGGAGCTCGATCCCAAGCTTGCGGTGACGATGGCGTTCGGCGCGCTGGTCGGCAAGCTCGATCCGGAGATCTGCGACCGCATCGGCCGCATCGCCCGAGAGTACTCCAAGGGGCTCGTGGTCAAGCAGGACCACCAGATCGCCGAGCAGTGGCTGCGGCTTGCCGCCGATCTGGGGGACGCCAGCGCAGCCTGGAAGGTCGCTCAGCTCCACCTGGCAAGCGAACTGATCGTAAAGAACAACGACAACCTGCTGAAATACCTGAACCTCGCCGCGGATCGCGGGGTAGCGGCGGCGCAGGTCGAACTGGGCAAGTTCTACGAGGCCGGCGCGTTGCTGCCGGAGGATCCGAACCGGGCCGAGTCCCTCTACCGGCAAGCCTCGCAGCTGGGCAGCCGCAATGCCTTGTTCCGGCTGGCGACGCTGCTCGAAACCGAGCAGGCCATCCCGGACAAGAAGGAGGCGTTCAAGGGGACGCTGACGCAGCTGGTCGGCATGCCGCAGCCGCCGGGCTGGGCCTTCTCCAAGCTTGCCAAGCTGGTGCTGCAGGAGAAGGGCCGCTGGGCCGGCGAGGCGGAGGCCAAGGCGTTGCTCGAGAAGGGCGTTGCCCTCGAGGACGCCGACTCGGCGCAGGAACTGGCGTTCATCCTGCTGCGCCACCGCGACGAGCCGGGCGTGTTCGAGCGGGCGACCGAACTGCTCGGCTTTGCCGTCACCTATGCGGGCAAGATCGACCCGATGACCGACTTGCGACAGGCCTATCTCTGCCGCGCTCCCAAGGGCGCCGACATGCGCCTCGCGAGCTTCTGGCAGCGGACCGAAGACGCGGCCGGCAATTCCACCGCCTTCATGGATTCCGACGAGATCGGCGCTCTCAACCCCGAGGCCGACCCGATCGGTCTCGCAAAACTGCAGACGCACGCGCTATATGGACGCCCCAACTCGGTCGCCTACTATGTGGACTATCTCAGCCGGAACGGCGCCAGCCCCGAGATGCTGGCGTTCTGGCAGTCGCGCATCGATCCCGACGCGGCGACAGTGGACGCGCTGGCGCGCCATCGCCTGAGCGTATCGCCGACACCGGAGGTGATCGAAGAGACCATCGCGGCGCTGAAACAGGCGCGCGCCGACGGGTTGCCGCGTGCCGCGGTCGATCTCGGCTCGGTGCTGCTCGACTACTTCCCCAACGACGCTGGGAAGCGCCAGGAGGCCATCGGCTATCTTACCGAGGCCGCGCAGCAGGGCCTGGGCGACGCTATCCTGAGGCTGTTGCCCATCATGCAGGCGGACGGCGTCACCAGTACCGAACTCCTCGCGCGTTACAACAAGGCGATCGAGGAGCGCGGCGACGCCGACGCGCTGATCTTTGCCGCATCCAATACCAAGGATGAGGCGCAGCGGCACGATTACCTCTATCGCGCGGCGAGCGTCGTCGACTGCACCTTCGAGAACACCATCAAGCTCGCCGGCGCGTTCGTCGCAACGGCCGACGACGCCGAGACCGAGCACTGGCTGCAAGTCAGCCTGCGGCTTGCAGGCGAAGACGGCTGGCGCCACACCGCCATCGCCGATCGCTACATGGCGATGGGCGGCCAGGAGCGGGCCAAGACCGCCATCGAACTGTTCGAGCAGGCCGTGGCAATGGGCGACGATACGGCGGTGAGCCGGCTGGTGAAGATCTACGCCGACCCCGACAGCGAGGACTATGCCCCGACCAAGGCGGTGGCGATGTTCAAGCGGATGATCGACGATGCCCCGGTGGCCGATCTCGGGAACATCCGCGAAAAGGTGCTCAAGGCGCCGCCAGCGATCCAGACGGCGGTGATGGAGGAGGTCGACTGGTCGTCGCGCTACGCGGCGGCGGCAGCCTCCGGCGATGCCGTGGCGATGCGCGAGCTGGCGCTCTACCTGCGAGCAACCGGCACGAGCGTGGCGGAAGCGCGCGATGCCAGCACATGGTTGAAGCGGGCTGCCGATGCGGGAGACGCCGTCGCCATGGTGGAACTCGCCAAGGCCTATGCGATGGGCATCGGCATCGAGCCGTCGATCCAGCAGGCGACGGTCCTGCTCAAGGACGCGGCGGGGCTGGGCAACTCCGAAGCGCAGCGGCTGCTCGCCTCGATGGCGGTGGAGAACTGATATGCGAAGTGCTCTCGGCATCGCGACCGCGATGACGCTGCTCCTCGGCGCGACCTCTCCACGCGCCGGGGAGAACCCTTTCGCCTGCCCCGCGGCCCCCGCGCCGGTGGTCGCGCTGACCTTCGGCAGCCGCTACACCGACGACAGCAAGACCCGATCCGACATCGACGAGGTCTCGAACGCCGAGGTCGACCTAGCGCTGCAGCCGGTCGAGAGATTCATCGGGGAGCTGATGAAGATGGCCAATACCGCGCTGGTCGACGGCGACAAGGCGCGAGCCGGGTGCGTGCTCGACTGGCTCGACCAATGGGCCAGCGCCGGTGCGCTCAGCGACCTCCAGACGCTGAACGTCAAGCTCGCCATCCCGGCGCGCTATGCCGGGCTCGCGATTGCCTTGCTGCAGGCGGAGACCGCCGGCCCGCTCGACGCGCACAAGCGGCAGCGAGTGGTCGAGTGGCTTACCGATGCGGCGAAAGCGATGGAGCAGTTCTTCGAAACCGAAGCGCCGCCCAACGCCAGGAAGGCGAACCTGCGCGCCTGGGCTGGGCTTGCCGCGGCGGCGATCGGCCGGCTGAACGAGGATAGCGCCATGCTCGATTGGGCGAAGGGCAGCTTCGAGCTCGTCACCTGCCAGGCCTCGCCGGATGGCAGCCTGCCGCTGGAGATGAACCGGGCCGACAAGGCGCTGAACTACCAGTTGCACGCCACGGCGCCGCTGATCGTCACCGCCGACCTGCTCAAGTTCACCGGCTATGACGGCTATGCGGCCTGCGACGGCAAGCTGAGCACCATCGCGGCCTTCAGTCTCGCCGCGGCCGAGGATCCGGCGATCGTCGAGAAGGTCAATGGCAAGGAGCAGACGTTCCAGACCGGCAAGCAGGCGCTGGAGCCGTTCATGCTCGCCTGGGTGGAGCCCCTCCTCCGCCACAGCCCCAACGCAGCGACCGATTCATTCGTCGAGGACTTCCGGCCACTTGCCCATGCCAAGCTCGGCGGTAATCTCACCCGGCTCGGCGACTGGGTCGCCCGTCTGCCGTCATCAACTAGTTAACCCTTCCGGCCAAATGAAGGCCCGGCCGCCTCGATAGTCGCGGCCGGGCGCTTTTCATCTCCGGTTCAGATCGATAGCCTCAGAAGTGCGGTAGAAAACTGCGCTTGAAGCTCTGTTGCTTGGCCCACAGCGCGCTTTCCGAATGAAAGCGAAATTGTATCTTGTCCAAGAGGCACTCCTTAAAGGATTCTGCAGTAGCCCCGCGCCCGAGAAGTCGGGGGCTCGTCCGACTTCGCCGCTCCCTGACAGAAAGTGTGGCCGTGGTCCCTGCAGCTGGTGTGAGCGCGCCCGACGATCTGGGCGCGCGTTTCTCGTCCGTCCTCAGCAAACTCGAAGGTCGCAGCGTCAGCGCTGACGCCCTGTTCGATGCCCTGAAACTCGAGGCTCTCGACTGGGGCTTCGACACCGGCGTCGAGACCCGGCTCATCGACATGGACGAGAAGCCGATGACCGCCGATGAGGGCAAGGCGTAGGGCTCCTCGGCCGACGCCCGTGACATAGCAGCCCTACCAGTCTGTGGCCCAGCCCTGGTTCGCCGCTTCCGCGGATGACACCGGCGGCTGTGATGGACTGACGACCCCCTAGATCGAATACCCCGTGTCCCACTCGAACACCCGGGCGTAGAGATCGTCTGCCATCTGCACGGGATCCTGTAGCGCGCCGTGCAGTACGATGTCGGGCTTTTCGGGGGCTTCGTAGGGGCTTGAGATGCCGGTGAAATTCTTGATCTCGCCGCGGCGGGCCTTGGCGTAGAGGCCCTTGGGATCGCGGGCTTCGCAGACTTCGAGCGGGGTGTTGACGTAGACCTCGGTGAACTTGACGTCGCTCGCCACCTCGCGCGCCAGGCGGCGCTCGTTGCGGAACGGCGAGATGAACGAGACGATGACGATCAGCCCGGCATCCGCCATCAGGCGCGCCACCTCGGCGACGCGGCGAATGTTCTCGACGCGCGCCTCGTCGGTGAAGCCCAGGTCCTTGTTGAGGCCGTGGCGGACATTGTCGCCATCGAGGATGTAGGCGTGGCGGCCCTCGGCGGTGAGGCGCTTCTCGATGAGATTGGCGACGGTCGACTTGCCGGAGCCGGAGAGGCCGGTGAACCAGACGATCTGCGGCGTCTGGCCCTTCATCTCGGCGCGCACGCTGCGGTTGACGTCGAAGCTCTGGTAGCTGAGGTTCTGCGCGCGCCGCAGGCCGAACTCGATGACCCCGGCGCCCAGCGTGGCGTTCGAGATGCGGTCGATCAGGATGAAGCTGCCCGACTGCGCGTTGTCGCTGTAGCTGTCGAAGGCGATCGGCTTGTCGGTGGCGATGGTGACGGTGCCGACTTCGTTCAGTTCCAGGGTCTTGGCGGCGCTTTCTTCGAGCGTGTTGACGTTGGTCCTGAACTTGAGGCCGGTGATCGAGGCAGGCACCACCTGTGCGCCGAGCTTCAACAGGTACGAGCGGCCGGGAATGGCCTGCTCGTCGCTCATCCAGACGAGGCGCGCCTGGAACTGGTTGGAATAGTCCGGCACTTCGCCGGGGTGCACCAGGACGTCGCCGCGGGAGATGTCGACCTCGCGATCGAGCACCAGCGTTACCGCTTCGCCGGCAATGGCCTGGTGCTGGTCGCCGTCCATGGTGACGATGCGGGTGATCTTCGCGGGCTTGCGCGAGGCGGCAACGAGGATGTCGTCGCCGACCGTCACGGCGCCGGCGGAGACAGTGCCGGAGAAGCCGCGGAAATCGAGGTTGGGGCGGTTCACCCACTGCACCGGGAAGCGCAGGGGCCGCGCGACGCGATCGGTCGCGACCTCGATGCTCTCGAGGTAGGGCACGAGCTGTGGGCCCTTGTACCAGGCCGTATGCGGGCTCGGCTTCAGGATGTTGTCGCCCTTCAGCGCCGAGAGCGGGATGGCCTGGAGGGTCTCGAAGCCGAGGTCCCTCGCGAACTCGCGGTATTCGGCCTCGATGGCGTTGAAGACATCGGGGTGGTAGCCGACGAGATCGATCTTGTTGACCGCCAGCACCACGTGCTTCACGCCGATGAGGCTGAGGATGAAGCTGTGGCGGCGGGTCTGGGTGAGGACGCCCTTGCGCGCGTCGATCAGCACGATGCCGAGATCGGCGTTCGACGCGCCGGTCGCCATGTTGCGGGTGTACTGCTCGTGGCCCGGTGTGTCGGCGACGATGAACTTGCGCTAGTCGGTAGAGAAGAACCGGTAGGCGACGTCGATGGTGATGCCCTGCTCGCGCTCTGCAGTGAGGCCGTCGACGAGGAGCGAGAAGTCGATCCCTTCGTCGCCGGTGGTGCGGTTGCGGCTTTCCTTCCGGAGGCTGGCAAGCTGGTCGTCGAGGATGAGCTGGCTGTCATAGAGCAGCCGGCCGATCAGGGTGGACTTGCCATCATCGACCGAGCCGCAGGTGAGGAAGCGCAGCAGGCCCTTTTCGGTCTGCTCGGCGAGCCAGAGATCGAGTGTGGTTTCGGCGGAGAGGGCGGTCATGGGTACGCTGGCCATCAGAAGTACCCTTCCTGCTTCTTCTTTTCCATCGATCCGGCCTGGTCGCTGTCGATCAGCCGGCCTTCGCGCTCGGAGGTGCGGGAGGCCTGCATTTCCATGATGATGGAGGGCAGGTCCGCGGCGTCGGAGCGGATGCCGCCGGTCAGCGGATAGTCGCCCAGCGTCCGGAAGCGGACGATTTCCTCGCGCGGCGTTTCGCCCGGCTCGAAACGAAAGCGGTCGTCGTCGATCATGATCAGCGTGCCCATACGCTCGACCACCGGGCGCGGCCGGGCGAAGTAGAGCGGCGGGATCTCGATGCTTTCGGAATAGATGTAGGTCCAGATATCGAGCTCGGTCCAGTTCGAGATCGGGAATACGCGCATGCTCTCGCCGGGTGCGAGGCGGGTGTTGAAGATGCGCCTGAGGTCGGGGCGCTGGTTCTTGGGGTCCCAGGCGTGCTGGGCGTTGCGGTG
>NZ_JAQGJL010000194.1 GCF_028290645.1 Devosia sp.
TCGTGAGAACTTTCCAGCATCTTCCGGCAACCATCGCAGTTGCCACAGGGCTTATGGCAGCTCTGCTGCTTCCTGCTGCTGCCCAGGAGAAGATCCCATACCCGACCAAGCTCGTGACCCTGGTGACGCATTCAAGCCCCGGCGGCGGCAGCGACGTGTTCCTGCGCGACATGGCGGGCTACCTGGGGGATATCATCGACGCCGACTTCGTCGTCGAGAACGTCAGCGGGGGAAGCGGGGCCAATGCCATGGCGCACATGGCGCAGGCGCCGACCGACGGCAGCGTGCTCTACGCCACGACCCCGACCTATATCTACACTTCGCTGATGAGCGACCTTTCGGCGAACTACGAGGATCTCGAGCCGATGGTCAACGTCTTCTATGATCCCGAGGTCATCTACACGCGTGCCGATGCGCCCTACCAGACGCTGGCCGAGGTGCTTGAGCACGGCAAGACCAACCGCACGGCGTGGGGCGCCGGCAATCCTGGTTCGCTCGAGCGCATCGCCCTCGAAGAACTGAAGCGCAAGACCGGCATCGACGCAGCCATCGTCACCAGCGAAGGCGGCGGCGAGACGATGATCAATGTGCTGAACGGCACCCTCGACATCGCGGTGGGGGAAGTTCAGGAACTGCGCTCGCAACTGGAAGGCAAACAGGTTCGCGTCCTCGCCGTTGCCACCGAACAGCGTTTGCCCGAACTTCCCGATGTACCCACGCTCAAGGAGGCCGGTATCGACATGGTCATTCGAAAGTTCCGTGGATTGGCAGGTCCCGCGGGGATTTCGAAAGAGGCCGTGGCCGCCTGGGAACAGGCAATTCCGCGTCTCCTCGAAGTTCCGGGGTACAAGGCGGGCTATTCGGCATCCAGCCTGGTCCCGAGCTTTATCCCGCACGCCGAGTACGGGCCGTTCATTACCAGCTTCGCGGCGGAACAGAAGGCATTCCTTACCGAAGCCGGCGTCATCAACTAGTCGGCTGAAACCGGAGACAGCGCGATGACGCGGGATATCGCTCTGGGGGTCATCGCGCTGGTCTTTTCGGTGTTCTACGTCACCGAGGCTTCCAAGATTTCCAGGAGCGCACTGGGCGACGCAGTTGGTGCCGGGGGAGTGCCCATGACCCTGGGCTGGATCATGGGTGGCGCCGCAATCCTGCTTATCGCGCATCAATTGTGGATGCGCCGCGCCGGCCCGCTGATCGAGGCGAAGGTCACCGAAGCGTTTGAAACCCCCGGCAGGACGGCACTCGTCGCCGGGGGTGTCGTCCTGATCGCTGCCCTCTATATCGCCGCCGTCAGGTGGCTCGGCTACCTGCCGAGCACCGCGTTGCTGCTGGCCGCGATGTTCCTCTACCAGCGGGTGCCGTTGACCTGGCGCACGGCGGTGGTGGCAATCGCCGGTTCGTTTGCGCTGTGGCTGCTCTTCGACGCCTTTCTCGGAATCAACCTGCCGAACGGGCTCCTCTCCGGCCTGATCTGACGGCCGCCGCCGCGGTCGGCTTTCGGGCCCTTCTTTCGTTCTGGATTGCTGGAGTCCCTCCTGATGGATGCATTGCTGCAAAGCTTCGGCTTGCTGACCTCGACGCTGATTGTGCCGATGGCGATCCTCGGAATGGTGTGGGGCATCTTCGGCGGTGCGCTGCCGGGCATTTCGCCCTCGATCACGATGGCGCTGCTGCTTCCCTTCACCTACACGCTCGACCCGATCCCGGCGATCGTGTTGCTGGCGGCGACCTATGTGGGCGCGGAGTATGGCGGCTCCGTGCCGGCTATCCTGATCCGGACGCCCGGCACCAATGCGGCGGCCGCGACGCTGATCGACGGCTATGAGATGAAGAAGCAGGGCAAGGCCGGCGAGGCGCTGGGCATTTCGCTCTATGCGTCCACCATCGGCAATTTTGCCGGCATCCTCTGCCTTATCCTGTTTACCGCGCCGCTCTCGCAACTGGCACTGCAGTTCCGGCCGACCACGTATTTCGCGCTCGGCCTGCTCGGCCTCAGTGTCATCGCCACGGTTTCCGAGGGGCTCCTGACCAAAGGCGTTCTCGCCGCACTGATCGGACTGATGATCGCTACCGTCGGAACGGACCCGGTGAGTGGTGTAGCGCGCTTCACCTATGGCAGCGCGGATCTGTTGTCCGGCGTGCCGATCATTCTGGTCATGGTGGGGCTGTTCGCGGTCAGCGAGGTGTTGGAGCAGGTGGCCACGAAAAGCCAGTGGGATGCCGTCAAGGGGAACGCCTCGCGCCTGAAATTCCCCAACTGGGCGATGCAGAAGCGGCTCTGGCTTTCGAACCTGATCGGCTCGGGGATCGGCATTTTCTGCGGTATCATGCCGGGCGCCGGCGGGACCGTGGCGTCCTTCATGGCCTATAACGAGGCGAAACGCTTTTCGAGGCACAAGGAAGAATTCGGCAAGGGGTCGCCCGAGGGCGTCGCCGCTCCGGAGGCTGCCAACAATGCGGATGCGGGTGTCGGTCTCATCCCGCTTCTGTCCTTCGGCATCCCGGCTTCGAACTCCACGGCAATTCTTCTCGGCGGCTTCCTCATCCACGGCCTGATCCCGGGACCGGTGCTGTTCGATCGGGATCCGACGATCCTCTACGGCCTTTTCAGCGGCCTTATCGTCGCCTCGATCGCGCTGATACCGGCCGCCTATCTTACGCTTTCGGTCTGCGTATGGCTGGTCAACCGGCCCAAGCCGTATCTGATGGCATTCATCCTGGCGCTGGTGCTGACCGGAGCGTTCTCCATCAACAACAGCGTATTCGACCTGGGCATCGTGCTCGCCGCCGGCGTGTTCGGCCTGGGCATGCGCTATTTCGGCCTGCCGATGCTGCCGGTGATCCTCGGGCTCGTGCTTGGCTACATGATCGAAGCCAATTACCGGCGGTCACTGGTGATCTCGGGGGGCGACCACACGATCTTCCTCGAGGACCCGATAGCGGTTGTCTTCCTTGCCCTGTCGGTGGTCTTCCTCGGCATTTCGCTGGTCCAGGAGTTCCGCACCCGCCGGACCGACCGGCCCGCCCCGCCTGCGACCTGACCGCCGCGCCTGCTTTTTTTCAGCCTGGAGATACGAATGCACGAAGAGACCTTCTCGGAACAACTGGCGGGGTGGGGGGCCGGGCTTTCGCCGCGGGACATTCCGGCAGAGATGGCAGCCAAGGCCGAGGCGATCCTCATCGATGTGGTAGGGCTCTGCCTTGCCGCACGGCAGACCGACTATGTCGCCAGCGTTCTTCAGGCCGCCGAGCGCGGCAACAACATCGCGATAGGGCACCGGCATCGCCTCACGGCTGCGGACGCGGCACTGCTGAACGGCACGGCTGCGCATGGCGAAGATTTCGACGACACTTTCGAGGGCGGCCCGGTGCATTCCGGCGCCGTTATCGTCCCGGCGGTCCTCGCCATTGCGGAGCGGGAAAACCTCTCGGGGGAACGGGTGCTGCTCGGCATAGCGGCAGGCCTCGAGGTGATGTGCCGGCTCGGGCTCCTGACCCCCAAGGCAATCCACAGGGCCGGCTTCCATCCGACTGCGGTGCTCGGATCGCTGGCGGCGGCCTTCGCCGTCGGTGTCGCGCTCGGAGTCGATGCCAAGGCCCTCAAGGATGGGCTCGGCATTGCGGGATCGACGGCCTCGGGCATCATCGAGTATCTCGGGGATGGAAGCTGGACCAAGCGAATGCACGCCGGCTGGTCGGCGCAATCGGGCCTGCGCGCGGCGCTTCTCGGGCGCGCCGGGTTTGTGGGACCGGCCAAGGTGCTGGAGGGCGAGCACGGTTTCTTCAAGGCCTTCGCACCGTCGGTGGCGCCGCGCTACGACAAGCTTTTCGAAGGTCTCGGGCAGCGCTGGATTTCGCAGACGATCACCTTCAAGCCCTATCCCTGCGGCACGATGGTGCAGCCCTATATCGACTGCGCCTTGTGGCTTGCCGACAACGGCGTTGCGGCGGCCGAGGTCAGCAAGATCCATTGCCTGACCTCGGAAGGCTATGTGCACCGGCTTTGGGAGCCGCTCGAGCTCAAGCGCTCGCCACCGACCTCCTACGCGGCCAAGTTCAGCACGCCATTCGGCGTTGCCCTCGGCCTTGTCCGCAGGCGGGCAGGGCTAGCCGATTTTTCGGACGAGGCGATCGCCGATCCGGCGCTGCTCGACATCAGCCGGCGCGTGACCTACGAGATCGATCCAAACGATCCCTATCCGGACCGCTTCACCGGCCATGTCAGGGTCGAAACCCATGACGGCCGCGTTTTCGAGCGGCGCCAGGATCATATCCGCGGCGGCGTCGAAGCCCCGCTGTCCCGGGAAGACGTCCACGCTAAGTTCCTTGCCAATGCCGCTTATGGCGGGATCGGCAACCCGCAGTTGGTGCTCGATCTGTGCGGCAGGATTTTCCACGCCCCCGAGAGCGCCCCGCTGATCGCCCAGTTCGCGGTGGATGAATAGAGGCTGGCCAATGAGTGCAAATGAACTGGCCGGCCGGGTCGCCATCGTTACCGGCGCTTCGCGCAATATCGGGCGGGCCATCGCTGTCGCGCTCGGGAGTGGGGGCGCTTCGGTTCTGGTTCATGCGCACGGCGACAAGACGGGGGCCGAAACGACGGCGCAGCTCGTCGTCGCGGCCGGCGGCAGGAGTGCCGTCGCCCTGGGCGAGCTTGGCGACCCCCAGATCGCCGCGAGGATCGTCGATGCAGCGCTCGAGGCGTTCGGCTCGCTCGATATCCTCGTGACCAATGCAGCGATCCGGCCGGAGAGCTCGATCGAGGAACTCGACTATGTGGAATGGCGCCGGGTGATGGCGGTTTGTCTCGACAGCGTTTTCCTGCTGACAAAGGCAGCCCTCGCGCCGTTGAAGGCAAGCAATCAGGGCGCCATTGTCACCATTGGCGGACTGACCGGTCATTCCGGGGCGGGCAATCGCGCCCACGTCGTTGCGGCCAAGGCCGGCGTCGTCGGCCTCACCAAGGCACTGGCCCACGACCTGGGGGCGCATGGGATAACGGTGAACTGCGTATCCCCGGGGCTTATCGAGACGCAACGGGCAGAAACGCAACCGAAACACCACGCTACGCGTACCAGCATCCTCGGTCGCCGTGGCACCCCCGAGGACGTTGCAGCCTCGGTGAGGATGCTGTGCGGGCCGACTGCGCGCTACATTACGGGCCAGACCATTCACGTGAATGGCGGCGCCCTGATGGTGTAGCCGCATGGCCAGGCTCCCGGACGTTGTGCTGACGCTCGTGACCCTCGCGGCGGCAACGGTCTGCGGCTTCGCCTTTCACGCCCTCCAGTTGCCCCTCGCCTTCATTCTCGGCTCGATGCTGGGATCAGGCCTTGTTGCCAATCTCCTCACTCGCATGCACGGCGGCCATATGATGCGCCGGGGCGGCCAGCTGATCGTTGGTGCTTCGATCGGCGCGGTGATGCACCCCCAGGTCATCGTCGAACTGGTCGGCCTGCTGCCCCT
Source organism: Devosia sp. (assembly GCF_028290645.1). Classification (GTDB taxonomy): domain Bacteria; phylum Pseudomonadota; class Alphaproteobacteria; order Rhizobiales; family Devosiaceae; genus Devosia_A. The sequence goes on from NZ_JAQGJL010000194.1 coordinate 5,473, forward strand.
GATGGTTGGCGTTGCGCTGGCCTCCAATCTCATGGGCCTGGCCCTCGCCTTGCCGATCGCCTGGGTCGCGGGAACCGACCGGGCAACTGCGGTGCTCGCCTGCCTTCCCGCGGGTATGTCCGAAATGGCGACGTTGGCCCGCGAACTGGGGCGTGACGAGCAGGCCGTTGCCACCATCCACACGCTCCGCGTGATAATGATCCTCTCCTTCGTCGCGTTCTGGCTGGAGCTGACAGCGCCTACGCCTGTGGCGACGGCAGTGGTTTCCACCCCGGCGGAGCCACCCTATGTTCTTTTCGCGATGGTCGTTGTCGCCGGCCTGTTTGCGGCGGTGGCCACTCGCCTTCGCGTCACCAACGCCTGGGCGATCGCGCCGATGCTGCTTGGGCTCCTGATCGCCGCTGCAGGCTTCACGATCCCGGCCATGCCGCAACCCGTCCTGGTGGCCGCTCAGATCGCCATCGGAGCGTCGCTCGGCCTCCGCTTCCGGGTGGATCAGTTCAGACGACTTCCGCGCGTGGCGTTCGCCGGAGTGCTGTCCGGCCTGGCCTTGATTGCCACTGCATTCCTCGGCCTCAGCTGGATGCTGGAGCGGCTGAGCGCACTCGACCATGCTTCGGCCATGCTTGCCGTCGCCCCGGGCGGCCTTGGCGAGATGATTGCCGCAGCGACCACGCTCGGACTGCTGGCGGCCACGATCGCCGGCTTCCAGATCACCCGATCATTGATGACCAACCTTTTCGCTCCGCCGCTGATCCGGTGGGCCGTGGGTCGCCGCCCCGAGGGGCCGGCGCCGGTGTCATGACGGTCATTTGTTGACAATCTGGCTCCCGGCAGTGTGGTTAGAGTTGCAATTGTTGTCAGATGGCATACGGCAGGAGCCCCCAAACAAGCGTTCTCCCACCGCATGCGATCCTTGTTCCCGTCAAGCTCACAGTGGTTTTTGAATGTCGGATCCGTTGAATCAAGCGTCCAATATCTCGGACATCGATTTCCTGAGGACGCGTTCGCTTGCGAACGTGGTTCAGGCCGAAATCGAAAGAATGATCATCGACGGTGAGTTGAAGCCCAACCAGCGGGTGAATGAAAACGGCCTGTCGCAGCGCCTCGGGGTCAGCCGGGGGCCGATCAGGGAGGCCTGCAGCGCTCTTTCCGCGATGGGTTTGATCGAAATCGTGCCCAATCGCGGCTTTTTCATCCGCGCGCTGTCAAACGATGAAGCCTTGGATCTATCCGTGGCGCGCGCCGGCATCTTTGGATGCATGGCGATGATGCTGGCCGAACGCGTTACCGACGATCAGATCGCACAGCTCCGGCAGTTACTTGAGGGCATGGAGAACGTCGTCGCGCTTGGTGACGTTCACATTTACTACCCGATCAATCTCGAATTTCACGAGCGGATCGCCCTGTTCGCCGGCAACCAACGGCTTGCCCAGATCTACCAGAGCTTCGTCCGGGAATTACACATCCAGCGTTACCGGGCGCTCGCGAGCGGCGACGTGCTGCGCGTCTCCAACAATGAGCATCGGGAGATCGTCGATGCCCTCGAGGCCAGGGATGCCGATCGCGCCTTCAAGGCGGCACGTACCCATATCCTGAACGGCATCGAGCGGACCCGCAAAGCCGGAACTCCCCCGGAAACGGCATCTGCCGCTGCACCGGACAAGCCGACCCGCAAGCGCCGCACTTCAGCCACCTGAGCATCGTTTGCACGCGCTTGCCGGGATGTGGAACGGCTGTCGTATGCGTCACTAAATTGTTGACAATCGACAGTTTGCACCTAAGGTTCGGTGCGACCCTGCTTCGGCTAAATCACCCAAGGCGCAGGCAAAGTCGCCCCTGAACATGCGGGGAGGGTGTCGCGCGACGATCACCATGCCGTTCGCAATGGGGATTTGCGAAGCCTTGTCGCAATGGATCAAAGGGACCGGCAGCCAAAGCGCTGCCCATCAGGATACGGCAATTCATGGACGACACCGAAATCACCAGGAGACTGGCAAAATGGAGCGTGGACGTCACCCACGACGCCATTCCCGCGGAGGTGCGGACTGAAGGCGTACGGACTTTCGTCAACTGGCTTGGATGTGCCGTTGGCGGCGCCCGGCACGAGACCGTCGACCGGGCGCTCGAAACCGTCCAGATGTTCAGCGGGCCCCGACGCGCCCAGGTGCTTGGCCGCCTTGAGCGGCTTGACGAGCTGCATGCGGCCCTCATCAACGGGATTTCCTCCCATGTCCTCGATTATGACGACACCCACCTCAAGACCATCATCCACCCGGCCGGGCCAGTCGCCTCGGCAATCCTCGCGGTATCGGAGAGCCGTAATATAAGCGGGCGAGATTTCCTGACGGCGCTTGTCGTTGGCATCGAAGTCGAATGCCGGATCGGCAACAGCGTATACCCGGATCACTATGATCGGGGCTGGCACATTACCGGTACGACGGGGGTGTTCGGCGCCGCGGCGGCAACCGGCCGGCTGCTGGGGCTCGATCACCAGCAGATGACCTGGGCCCTCGGCATTGCCGCAACCCAGTCGTCGGGCCTGCGCGAAATGTTCGGCACAATGTGCAAGAGCTTCCACCCCGGCCGCGCCGCGCAGAACGGCGCCATGGCGGCATTCCTCGCCAAGGCAGGTTTCGACAGTTCCGAACGCGCCATCGAGGCGCCGCGCGGTTTCGCCAACGTGCTATCCACCAGGCAGGATTACGCCGAGATCACCGAGGGTCTTGGCACCCGCTGGGAAGCAGCGCTCAACAGCTACAAACCCTTTGCCTGCGGCATCGTCATCCATCCCACGATCGACGGATGCCAGCAGATCAGGGCGCAACTGGGCCCCAAGGTCGAAGCGATACGTTCGGTGGAACTGAGCACTCATCCGCTGGTGCTGGAGCTGACCGGCAAGACGGAGCCAAGGACAGGTCTCGAGGGGAAGTTCAGCGTCTACCACGCCGCCGCCATTGCGCTTTTGCGCGGCGACGGTACGCCGTCCGCCTTTACCGATGAGGCCGTTCGCGACCCGGCCGTCGTGGCGCTTCGCGACCGGGTCAAGGCGACCAGCAACAGCGCCATTGACGAGGACGCCGTCGATATCGTGGTCACGCTGCAGGATGGCGAGCGCATCGAACTTTCCGTCGCCCATGCCATCGGCAGCCTCGAACGCCCGCTTTCGGATGCGGCGATTGGCGAAAAATTCTTCCAGCAATCGGCTCAGGTCATCGGAGAGCAGCCAGCCAGGGATCTGCTGGCCAAAGCCTGGGACGTCGAGCAGGCCGGGGACATCGGCTCCATCGCCCTCGCCACCGCCGCCACCCCCTGACCGGTTCCAACCAAGGATCATCACATGAACAAGCATCTCGTCATCGGGATACTGAATGGCGACGACATCGGCCATGAGATCGTGCCGGCGGCCGTCGAGGTCACCAAGGCGGCGGCACAGGTGGCGGGTCTCACCATCGATTGGCGGCCCATGCCGATCGGGCGCAGCGCACTTGACAGCCACGGCTCCACCTTTCCCGAAGGAACGATGGACGCCCTGGGCAAGATGGATGGTTTCATCCTCGGTCCGATCGGGCACCAAGCCTATCCAAAGGTTCCCGGCGCCATCAACCCGCATCCGATCATGCGCAAGCAGTTCAACCTGTTCGCCAATGTCCGGCCGACCCGGTCCTATCCAGGGCTTGGCGCCATCCGCGACGACATCGACCTGGTCATCGTGCGTGAGAACAACGAAGGCTTCCAGCCCGATCGCAACGTCGTCGCCGGTTGCGGCGAATTCCGTCCGACCGAGGATGTGACGATCTCGGTTCGCGTCATCACCCGCGTCGGCTCGTCCCGCGTCGCCCGGGCCGCATTCGAAATCGCGCAGCAACGCAGCAGGCGCCTGACGATCGTTCACAAGAATACCGTGTTCAAGCTCGGCTGCGGCATGTTCGTGGAAGAATGCTACAGGATCGGCAAGGAATTCCCCGACGTCGCGGTCGACGAGGTTATCGTCGATACGATGGCGATGAGACTGATCCGCGACCCCCAGAGTTTCGATGTCGTGGTGACGACGAACATGTTTGGAGACATCCTGACCGATGAGGCCGCCGGCCTGGTCGGCGGCCTCGGCATGGCGCCG
>NZ_JAQGJL010000282.1 GCF_028290645.1 Devosia sp.
CACCAGGATGACCCACCGCAGCAGCCCGAGCGCCTGCACCAGTCCGGCCAGTACCCCCGCGCCGATCGACAGCGCCGCAACAAACGCGTCGCGTGGCCACATCAACAGGCCAAGCCCGATTGCCGCCGGGATCATGCCCAGCGCCGCCGCCATCATGGCGTACCAGTAGAGATGCAAGTCCGGCCCCGCCGTGGCAAAGCGCGTCAGCACCTCGCCCGCCGGCTGGCGCAGGATATCGGGATAGTCGAACGTCATCTGCAGGCCGGTGAAACCCGCAGTGAAGACCAGCGGAACGGCGATCAGCAGGATGCCGGTGGTGCGTGTGGTCGCGGTCATGTCGAGCCTCCCTTTGCGATGACGGAAACTATGCGCCTTCTCGCGCCGAGCCGAAATCCGCTACGATCAGACCATGTCCCGCACCGAACGCCTGCTCGACCTGATCCAGCTACTCCGCCGGCACCGCACACCAGTCGCCGGCCCTGCCCTCGCCGGGGAACTCGGCATCTCGATCCGCACGCTCTACCGCGATATCGCAACGCTGCAGGCGCAGGGGGCAGACATCCAGGGCGAACCCGGCATCGGCTACATCCTCCGCCCCGGCTTCACGCTGCCGCCACTGATGTTCTCGGCCGACGAGATCGAAGCGCTGGTGCTCGGCTCGCGCTGGGTGGCGGTTCGGGCCGCCGACGAGCGGCTGGGGCTCGCGGCGACCAACGCCATCAGCAAGATTTCCGCCGTGCCGCCGTCCGAGCTGCGGGAAAATGTCGATGCCGCGGCCGCGCTCCTCGTAGGCGGCGGGGAGATGATCCCGATGGTCGCCGACCTCGGGGCGTTGCGGGTCGCCATCCGTAACGAGCACAAGGTTGCCATCGCCTACCGCGCTGCGGACGGATCGAGCACGGACCGCACGATCTGGCCCTTCGTCATCGGCTTCTTCGACAAGGTGCGTGTCGTCGCGGGCTGGTGCGAGCTGAGGCAGGACTATCGCAGCTTCCGGATCGACCGCATCTCGAGCATGGAGGTCACGGGCATGCGCTATCCGCCCCGGCGCGCCGTGATGCTGAAGGAATGGCGCGAACGCGAGGGCGTGCCGTCGCGCTGACCACTGCCGGAAACTGTCAGTCGCGCCGGCTAGGCTGTCTCCATCAGCAACAGGAGACACCAATGTCCAAGCTCAATTTCGTCATCGCCTATGTCGAGGATGCCCCCAAGGCGGCCGAACTCTACAGCAACCTCCTCGGCGCCACGCCGGTCGAGAGCTCGCCCAACTGGGCGCTGTTCGCCCTCTCCAGCGGCCTCACCCTCGGGCTCTGGGCTCGCAACGAGGTGCAGCCCAGGCCGGACGGCGCCGGCGGCGGCGAACTCTGCGTCGAGGTGGAGACCGACGACCAGGTCGCCACCACGTTCGATGCCTGGCAGAAGCTGGGCGTGGAGATCATCCAGCAACCGACCCGCATGGATTTCGGCCTCACCTTCACGGCGGCCGACCCGGACCGGAACCGGCTCCGCGTCTTTTCGCCGAGCCAGCGCTAGCTGCGTCGGGCGGCCGCCATTCAGCGGCCGCTCATTTCCCCTTCAGGAACTGCTCGATCCGGTTCAGGCCCTCGTCGACCGTCGCCCGCGTCCCGGCATAGGAGAAGCGCACGAAGCGGTTGCCGTTCAGCCTGTCGAAGTCGATCCCCGGCGTCGCCGCCACGCCGACCTCGTCCAGCATTTGCATGCAGAAGCTCAGCGAGTCGTTGGTGAAGCGGGAGAAATCGACATAGGCGTAGAACGCGCCATCGCCTTCATTGGCCGAGGCCAGCCCGAACTGCGCCAGCCCTTCGGCCAGCACATGCCGGTTCACCGCATACTGCGCCTTCTGCTCCTCGGAATACTCCCGCTCGCCGAGCGCCACGCGGCCGGCGATCTGGCTCAGCGTCGGCGCGGCGATGAACAGATTCTGCTGCAGGATATTAGTGCGGCGGTTGAACGCCTCGGGCAGCACCATCCAGCCGATGCGCCAGCCGGTCATGCAGTAGTATTTCGAGAAGCTGTTGATGACGATTGCGTCGCGGGTGAACTCGAGCGCCGACACCGACGGAGCCCGGTAGTCGAGCCCGTGATAGATCTCATCCGAGATGATGCGCACGCCGAGCCGGGCGCAGGTCTCGACGATCTCCTCGAGTGCCTCCCGGGTCACCGCAGCGCCGGTCGGATTGGCCGGCGAGGCGAAGAGCAGCCCGTCGAACTTTTCGCCGGCATGTGCCGCCTCGATATCGGCGGCGCTGAGGCGCCAGCCGGCGGCCGCGCTCACCGGGATTTCGACCGCTTCCATGCCGAGCGCGTCGAGGGTGTTGAGATAGGCGGGATAGCCGGGGCGGGTCACCGCGATCTTCGCGCCGCGCCCAAAGGCGGCGAGGAACGCCAGGATGAAGCCCGAGGATGAGCCCATGGTGACGACGAGGCTCTCGGGATCGACTTCCACCCCGTGCTGCGCGCGGTAATAGGCCACGAGTTCCCGGCGCAGTTCGATCTGGCCGGCGGAGTGGGTGTAGTGCTGCGGCAGGTCGAGCGCTGCTGCCACGGCCTCGCGGACGCGTGGCGCCGGCGGTGCGCCGGGCTCGCCCGATTCCATATGCATCACCGTCCGGCCGCTCGCCTCGACGAGCTTGGAACGCGCGGTGATTTCCATGACGTAGAAGGGCCTCAGGCCCGTGAGCTTGGTGTCGTCCTGCATGGCGCCTTGGCTAAGGGAATTGCGGCGGCGCCTCAACTAGAATTGAAGCCGATCGACGCGGCCCTTTACCTCGCCATGGCAAAATCGCTCTAGTCTGCTAGACAGTCGCCGAAACAGTCCGTTGCGGAGCTTGTATGTCGCGCCTCACGACCATCCTCGTCCTGCTAGTCGGCATCCTCGCCGGCGGTCTCGGCGCTTCCCTCCTGGCGCGGCCGGCTGTCAACGAAGGCGCGGTGCGCGCCATAGTCGAGGACGTGGTGGCGAAGGCGCCGAAGCCCGAGCCCGGCCTTACACCGTCGGCAGTCGAGACCATCGTCGCCGATTTCATCGCGCGCCAGCCCAAACAGAACCTGCCGGGTTCAACCGCCGTCGCAACGCTCGACCCATCGACGCTCAATCCGATGATCGAGGACTACCTGCTGAAAAATCCGGGGATCATGCAAAAAGTCTCCGCAGCGCTGGAGGCCCAGCTGACGGCCGAGCGCATGGCTGCCACGAAGACCGCGCTGGCCGAGCTGAAGCCGGCGATCTACGAAGCGCCGGGCCAGATCGTCCTCGGCAACCCGCAGGGCGATGTCACGCTGGTCGAGATGTTCGACTACAACTGCACCTATTGCCGCCAGGCGCTGCCCGATCTTGCGACTCTTCTCGACGAGGACAAGAACCTCAGAGTCATCCTCAAGGAGTTCCCGATCCTGTCGCAGGGCTCCATCGATGCGGCGCGCGTCGCGGTGCAGGTCGCCGACGCCCAGGTCGACTACTGGGCGTTCCACCAAGCGCTGTTCACCAACCGCGGCCAGGTCGACAAGGCCGCGGCGCTGAAGGCAGCCGCCGATCTCGGGCTCAATCCGATCACGCTGGAAATGGGCATGAACACTCCCGACGTCGCGGCGGTCATCGACCAGAGCTATCGCATCGCCGACAGGCTCAAGATCACCGGCACGCCGACCTTCATCATCGGCGAGGAAGTCATCCCGGGCGCCATCGGTCTTGATGCGCTGAAGCAGCGTATAGCGAACATGCGCGCCTGCGGCGCGACGGTGTGTCCCGCTCAGCCGGGGTGATCCGGGGATAGCCTCGACGCTGGTGCGAGCCGCCCCCCACCCCTGTCCCCTCCCCCTGAACGGGGGAGGGAGACCCTTCCACAAATGCCGGTGCTTTCGTCTCCCTCCCCTTACTTAGGGGGAGGGGACAGGGGTGGGGGTCCACAGCCACCGCTCAATCAATGGGCCGCCAGCAGCTCTCTCGCCGCAAAACCGCCCTTTTTCGTGCATTACTCCGCGCCACGCTTGCGCCCGCTGGGGGGCCGGTGCAAAAGGCACGAACCATGGCTCACCGCGTTCTCGTCCTCAACGGCCCGAACCTCAATATGCTCGGGACCCGCGAACCCCAGACCTACGGCACGCAGACGCTTGCCGACATCGAGAAGATGGCGATTGCCGAAGGCAATGCGCTCGGTTTCGAGGTCACCTGCAGGCAATCGAACATCGAAGGCGAACTGGTCACCTGGATCCAGCAGGCGCTGGGCAATTTCGACGCGATCGTCATCAACCCGGGCGCCTATTCGCATACCTCGATCGCCATCCACGATGCCTTCCGGGCCGTGGCGCTGCCGGTGATCGAAGTACACCTGTCGAACATCTACACCCGCGAGGCGTTCCGCCATCATTCCTATGTCTCGCCGGTGGCGACGGGGGTGATTTGCGGTCTTGGCGCTACCGGATATAGGCTGGCGCTCCACGCACTGGCCGAAAAACTATAAGAGGCAGAACATGACCAAGGCGCCCCCGAATGCCGATCAGGAGCTGATCGAGGCCATTGCCCGGCTGCTCAACGAGCAGAACCTGGCCGAGATCGAGATCGAGCGCGACGACATGCGTGTCCGCGTCACCCGGTCCTACGCCACGCAGGCCGTGCAGCAGGTCGCCATGCCGGCCTACGCCCCGGCTCCGGCGGCCCATGCTGCACCGGCGCCCGTCGCTCCGGCTGGCGCGGCCGCCAACATCGCGCCGACGCATGACGATCTCAGTTCCAACCCGGGCACCCTCACCTCCCCGATGGTCGGCACCACCTATCTGTCGCCCGAGCCCGGCAAGCCCGCGTTCGCACCGGTCGGCACCAAGGTGTCGGAAGGCCAGACCGTCCTCATCATCGAAGCGATGAAGACGATGAACCAGATTCCGGCGCATCGTTCCGGTACCGTCACCCGCGTCCTCGTCGAGGATGGCACCCCGGTCGAATACGGCCAGCCGCTCGTCGTCATCGAGTAAGGCAGATGTTCCAGAAGGTCCTCATCGCCAATCGCGGCGAGATCGCGCTCCGTATCCTCAGGGCCTGCAAGGAGCTCGGCATCCAGACGGTCGCCATCCACTCGACCGCCGATTCCAACGCCATGCATGTGCGCCTTGCCGACGAAAGCGTCTGCATCGGACCGCCGCCGGCCAAGGACAGCTACCTCAACATTCCCTCGATCATGGCCGCCTGCGAGATCACCGGCGCCGACGCCGTGCATCCAGGCTACGGGTTCCTCAGTGAGAACGCGCGCTTCGCGCGGATCCTCCAGGAACACAAGATCACCTTCATCGGCCCCTCGTCGCACCACATCGAGATCATGGGCGACAAGATCACCGCCAAGCGGACGGCGGTCGAACTCGGCATTCCGGTGGTCCCCGGCTCGGCCGGCGAGGTGAGGACCGAGGCCGAGGCGCTGGCGACCGCCGACGAGATCGGCTACCCGGTGCTAATCAAGGCCACCGCCGGCGGTGGTGGGCGCGGCATGAAGGTGGCGCACACCGTCGCCGACGTGCTGCTCGCCTGGTCGACGGCGCGCGCCGAGGCGAAGGCCGCCTTCGGCAACGAATCCGTCTACATGGAAAAGTATCTCGGCAAGCCGCGGCACATCGAAGTGCAGGTGCTCGGCGACGGCCAGGGCAATGCGGTGCACCTCGGCACCCGCGACTGCTCGCTGCAGCGCCGCCACCAGAAGGTCTGGGAAGAAGCCGCCGCGCCAACCGTGCCGATGGCCGAGCAGATCGAGATCGGCGAAGTCTGCGCCGCCGCCATGCGGAAGCTCAAGTACTCGGGTGCCGGAACCATCGAGTTCCTCTACGAGGACAGCAAGTTCTACTTCATCGAGATGAACACCCGCCTGCAGGTGGAGCACCCGGTCACCGAGCGCATCACCGGCGTCGACATCGTCTACGAGCAGATCCGCGTCGCCTCGGGGGAAAAGCTCAGCATCGAGCAGAAGAACGTGCAGTTCAACGGCCACGCCATCGAAGTGCGCATCAATGCCGAGGACCCGCAGACCTTCGCCCCCTCGCCTGGCAAGATCACCTTCTATCATCCGGCCGGCGGCGTCGGCGTGCGCGTCGACAGCGCGGTGTACCAGGGCTACTCGATCCCGCCCTACTACGACTCGCTGATCGGCAAGCTCATCGTCTACGGCCGCACCCGGCCCGAATGCCTGCAGCGCCTGCGCCGCGCGGTGGACGAGTTCGTGGTCGACGGGGTGAAGACCACCCTCCCGCTGTTCCAGCGCCTGATCAAGGAGCCGGACATCATCACCGGCAACTACGACATCCACTGGCTCGAAAAATACCTCAAGGAAAACAAGGCCTGAGGCGGGCGGGCGTTAACGGCTGTTAACGGAATATGAACGCCCGGCCCAGCGCCGGTTCAGCCCCGCTGGGGCATGGTCTCCCGATAGACAGGGGAAAAGCCATGCCGCACCTGATCGACTACCTCGACGCCATCATCATGATGTCACCGGTCGTTCTCACCGCCATCGTCCTGCCGTTCCTGGTCCGCTTCGTCATCCGCTGACGCAAGCCGGCTGCGGGCATCACTGGTTGGGACCGGTCGCGGCAGGCTGTCGCACCGCAGCCAGCCATTGCCGTAGCGCCTCAGTGTAACCCGCCCGATCCGACTCGAAACTCATCGGATGCCGGTCTGCGTCCGTCCTCCAGAACAGGATGTCCGGCCGCTTCGCCACAAGCCGCTCGCTGATCGAGAACGGCACGAGCGGATCGCGCGTCCCGTGCGCTACGAAGATCGGCCCGTCGAAGGCCGCCACGGCGTCAAGGCTCACCGCCTGCCTGAGGTCGCGCCGGAACAGCGTTGAAATCTCCAGCCCGGCCGTGGCCACGAGGTCCGACAGGGGCACCCAGTAGCGCTTGCCGCCGGCATGGATCACGGCCGGAAAATCCAGCGCCGGTGCATCGAGGGCCAAGCCGGCAATGGTGCGCGTGTCTGCGGCATGCGTCAGGTACTGCCCGGTGATCGCCGCTCCCATCGACTCCGCCGCAATCACGATCCTTTCCGCGCCCTGGCCATGCGCCCAGTCCACCGCCGCTTCTAGGTCCCTCCACTCGTCGAGGCCGAAGCTGTAGAGGCCGTCGGCCGAACGCGGCGCGCCCTTGTCGTTGCGGTAAGTGATCATCAGCACCGGCACGCCTTGCTCATGCAGGGTCTTGACGATGCGGTAGCCGTTCTCCCGCAAGCCACCGATGCCATGTACCCAGATCGCCCAGATCGGCGACGGCTCGGCGGCCGGAATGACCCACGCCTCGGCCGGTCCAAGCTCGGTCGCATATTGCACCGTCTCGAACGCGTAGCCGAAGGCCTGCCCCGGATCGCCGCGATAGCCGATCGTAAGCGGATCATCGGGCGGGGTCCGGGTATAGCCGGCCCAGTCCACGACTCCCGCGGTCAGCAACCCACCCAGCCCGAATGCCAGTACGAACGGCGCGACGATCACGTACACTGCGGCAAGCGCCAGCGCCAAGCTCAGCCACCTCAGGATTCGCACCTTCACCCCCCTCATCCCCTCGCGCCGGGCATTCCTCCTGATATGCACATTGCCCGGCGTCCAAGGGAGTCCCATATTCTTCCCATGACCCGCAAGACCGACCCGTTTGCCATCGACCTTACCCCCGAGCTGATCGTCCGGGCGTACCAGGCCGGCATTTTCCCGATGGCAGAGGACGCGACTTCGCCCGACCTGTTCTGGGTCAGCCCGCAGAAGCGCGGCATCATTCCGCTCGATGATTTCCACATCTCGAGGAGTCTGAGGAAGACGCTGCGCACCCATCCCTATCAGGTGAAGGTCGACACCGATTTCCCCGGCGTCATCGAGGGCTGCGCCACCTCCGGCGTCGATCGCGAGACCACTTGGATCAACCCCGAAATCCGCCGGCTCTATGGCGCGCTGTTCGATCGCGGCATCGTCCACACCGTCGAGGTGTGGGATGGTCCGGCGCTGGTCGGCGGGCTCTACGGCGTGTCGCTCGGCGCCGCGTTCTTCGGCGAATCGATGTTCCACCGGAAGACCGATTGCTCGAAGATCGCCATGGCCCACCTGCTCCACCGGCTGGTCGCCGGCGGCTATCGGCTGCTC
>NZ_JAQGJL010000296.1 GCF_028290645.1 Devosia sp.
GGCAACACGGCCCCCGATGACGGCTGGAAATACCGCGGCCGCGGCTTCATTCAGATCACCGGCAAGGACGGCTACCAGCAGGTGGACGCGGCGGATGGGAACGGGCTGAACCTAGTGGCCAACCCCGATGCGCCGACATAGCCGCAGCATGCGCTGCGCGTCGCCTGCGCGTTCTGGAAATGGAAGAACCTCAACGCGAAATGCGACGCGGGCGATTTCGTCGGGGTGACCAAGCGGATCAATGGCGGCACGATCGGGCTGCAGGACCGCTTCAACTGGCTGGAAAAGGTGCAATCGCTGGTGGCCTGGCCGCTGACCGGCAACGCGCCGCCGCCACCGCCGCTCAACGAGGTGTCACTGTCGATTCCGCAGCTCAAGTCGGTGCAACTGAAGTTGGAGGCGCTGGGGCTCTATGACGGGTCGATCGACGGTATTTTCGGGGCGCGCAGCCGGGCTGGGCTGAAGGCGTTCCAGGCGGCGAATGGGCTCACGGCGAACGGCCGGCTGACTCAGCCAACGCTGGACAAGCTCGGGGTGTAGGGCTGTTCACTGCGGCGAGATAGCGCCCGTTGGACCGCTGAACCCCTCACCCCAACCCGCTCCCCTCAGGAGAGAGGGGGCGTTTGCTGCGGGCTTCCGTAACGAAACATCAAATGCTCTAGAAATCCACCTTGCCGCGCAGGCGCTTGGTGGTGCTGCGCTGGGTCTTGCCTTCGAGGCGGCGTTGTTTCGAGCCATAGGTCGGGCGGGTGGGCCGGCGCGGCTTGGGCGGGGTGAGGGCAGCGCGGAGCAGGGCGACGAGGCGCTCGATGGCGTCGTCGCGGTTCAGCGGCTGGGTACGGTGGCGGCTGGCGGAGATGACGATTACGCCCTCGGTGGTGAGGCGGCTGCCGGCAAGGGCAGCGGCACGCAGCTTCACCGGTTCGGGCAGCGAGGGCGAGCCCGTCAGGTCGAAGCGCAGCTGGGCGGCGGTCGCCACCTTGTTGACGTTCTGGCCGCCCGGGCCGGGACTGCGCACGTAGTCGATATCGAGCTCGGCCAGCGGGAGGTAGACTGCGCCGCCGATGTGGATGGATTCGGGAATGGGGAGGGCTCCGCTGATGTCGGCGGAGGGTAGCATGGTTCGCGACGGGGCAGGAACGCCGGTGCGAGTGGACCCCTACTCCTGTCCCCTCCCCGCAGGGGGAGGGGGACCCTTCCAACAGCCTTGGTGCCGAGCCTGTCGGCGACCATCGCTGATCCGCAGGTGACGTTCAGGACTGCGGGGGGGCAGGCAAACGAAAACGCCGCCCCGGCCGGGACGGCGTTCTCGTGGGTTGGCTCGAACCGCTTAGCGGACGCGGAGCGAGCTGATGTTGTCGTCGGCGCCGCGCAGGTTCGGAACGCTGCGCGAGATCACGACGCAACGGCCATTGAAGTTGGCCCGCTCGCAGACCTGGGCCTCGGCATTGCCGCGGACCTCGATGGACGAGATATCTTCATCCCAGCGGCCGAGGCGCGCGAGGCGCTCGCCCGGACGCGAGCAGAAGCTGTCGCCACGGAAGTTGGTGTTCTCGTAGAAGCACACGCGATCGCGGTTGCCGCCGGGACGGCCCGGGCGAACGTCGAAGCCGCCGGAGCCGACCTGGAAGCGGAAGCCGGGGATGTTGAAGCCGATGCTCACGTCGGGCTGGCTCGGACGGTTGAGGACGGGGGCGTCGATGTTGTCGTCCTCGAAGCCGGTGTCGTCCTCGCTGAGAAAGCTGGCGGAAACCCAGCCATCGGGGCCGGACTTGATGACGTAGCACCAGCCGCCGCTGCAGCGGTCGACCTCGACCTGCTGGCCGGGGCGAAGGACGTCGACGACGGCGCCGTTCACCGGAGCACTGCGGACGTTGACGGTGCTGGTGGCGACGGCCGCGTTGGCCGCGCCGGCAAAGAACAGGGCACCGAACAGCAGCCCGGCTGCTCCGGCCAATTTGATGGGATTCATGGAGGTTCCTCTCGTTTGACGCTGGGGGCGTTTTCTTGGGGTTAGAATCGCCGCGGGGCTAAACGGCTGACCCGGCAGCGAAGTTCCACCGGATGCGGTCCGATTGCGCCTGAAATGCGAACGCCGCCCGAAGCGGCGGCGTTTGGCCTCAGGTCCCTGAATGCCCGGGAGTCCGCCGGGGCGGGACCGGTTCCGGCGAGGGGAGATCAGTAGACCTGGACAGAGCTCACGTTGTTGTCGAGGAAGCCCTGGAGGTTCCCGCTGTTGTTCATGAGTTCGCAATAGCTGTGGAAGTCACGGTCGCGGCACAGCATGACCGAGACGTCGCCTTCAATGGTGACCGAAGAGTAGAGGTTGTCGGCATGGAGCAGCAGCAGATCGCGAATTCGCGTGCCGGACCTGCCGCAAATGGCGCTGCCGGTGTAGTTGTGGCCCTCGTAAAGGCAGACCTGCCCGGGGCCGCCCCACTTGTAGTTGAGGCGCGGGCCGGTCAGCGGGCCGCGCGCCACCCTGCCGAAGGCGACGTCGTATAGGCTGGTCCAGCCGGCCTGGCCGCCGGCATGGACGCGGCACCAAAGTTTCGAGCAGCGATCGACATAGATTCGCACCTGGCCTTCGATCTGGCCGGTGACGTCGTAGTCCCTGCCGGGCCCCTCGAACAGCACAAGCGGGCGGATCGACCAGGCGGGCGTGCCTACGGTCTGGGCCGAGGCGGTGCCCATGGCGAGGATCAGGAACACTAGTGCGGACAGGCTTGCGAACAGCTGCTTCATCGAAATGCCCCGGACCTAACGCATCAAAGACGGCAGCGTAGCCTTCGGGCGTGACGGTTGGAAGAGTACGGCTGCAACAGGGCGGGGAAAGTTTGGCCGGATTGCATGCGCCCCGCCACGACCCCATGTCTGGTGTTCGGCTCGCACCGCGAGGCGAGACAATGCGATTCTTGGACGGAAAGGCGCCGCGCGCGAGCTGCGGCGCGGCGCCTCCCCCATCATCCCCAGACTGGAGGCCACCCCACCGGGGACGGGTGCGTCCGGGGGAGGTGATGCGACATCGAGGCTGAACGGAGGCTGAACCGTTTCCGGTCAGCGCGGTATGGCGCGCTTCTGGCCCTGTTCGTCGAGTGCGACGTAGACGAAGCGGCCGTCAGTGACCTTGACCCGGTCGGCGATGCGATTGCGGCGGGCCCAGGCCTCGACCTCGATGGTGATCGAAGTGTTCCCGACGCGCTCGACGGTGGTGTAGACGCAGAGGATGTCTCCGACTTTCACCGGGGCGATGAAGGTCATCGCCTCGACCGCGACGGTGACGACACGGCCGCGCGCGACCTCGACCGCGGCGATGGCGCCGGCTATGTCCATCTGGCTCATCACCCAGCCGCCGAAGATGTCGCCCGCCGGATTTGTGTCGGCGGGCATGGCGAGGGTGCGGATGGTGAGGGTGCCGACGGGCTCGGAGCCGGCGGATTCGGCGGGGTAGGCGCCAGCGACTTCAGTGCTCATGCCTCGGTCCTTTCGGCGGCCAGCGGCCGATTTCTTCTTCCCAGTGGCGGCGGCAGAGGGAAACATAGACGGATTTCTCGATAGAGACCTGATTACCTTCGGTGAGCGCGCCGCCTTCGGCATCGCGGCGGACCACCATCGTCGCCTTGCGGCCGCAGAAGCAGATGGTGCGGATCTCGCGCAACTCGTCGGCGATGGCGAGCAGTTCGGACGAGCCGGGGAAGAGCTTGCCCTGGAAATCGGTCCGGAGCCCGAAGCACATCACGGGGACATCGAGCCGGTCGCCGACACGGGCGAGCTGCCAGACCTGATCGGGGGTGAGGAACTGCGCCTCGTCGACGAAGACGCAATCGACCTTCGATTCCTGCATGTGGTCGTTCACGCGCTGATACAGGTCGTCCTCGTCGCCGAACATCTCGGCGGGGGCGGAGATGCCGATGCGGGAGGCGATGAGACCGACGTCGCCCTCGGCATAGAGCGACGAGGTGAAAAGAAGCGTGCGCATGCCGCGCTCGACATAGTTGTAGGATGCCTGCAGCAGGAGCGTCGACTTGCCGGCGTTCATCGTCGAATAGGAGAAGTAGAGCTTGGCCATGGGGTGTTCATGCCGCACGCATGGGACGGCGGCGAGGCCAATCGGCATCTCTCAACAAAATACGGCCGCCTCACGGGGGCGGCCGATAGAATGCCGATTTGGGGCTCGGCGCAGGACAAACGTGTTGGCGGCATGTCCTGCTGACAAGGACCGTCCAGTTGCCGATCTTGGGCAGGAGCAACTGGCCTAGACTCAGGGGCAATAGGGCGGCGCCCCGAGCACCCGCAAGCTATTGAGACGACGTGACAAGCAGATGACGGCCGTTATCATAATGGCGACATCTTCGGCCCATAGCGGATAGGCTGCGGGCAGGGCTGCGGGAGAGGCATATGAATTCCTTTTTCAAGGTGGGATTGGCGCTGGCGATGGTCGCGGGAATGGCCGCGCCGAGCCTGGCGCAGAGCGTCGACGTGACCGGCATGTGGCGCCCTGACAAGAACTCCGACTACGACGTGAGCATGTGCGGCAAGGACAACGCCCAGCTCTGCATCAAGGTGGTGGCGTTGCGCGGCAACATGGATACGGACAAGAACCGGCCCTATCTCGGCACCTACCTGATCGACAAGGCCAAGCCGAGCGGCGCGGGGCGCTGGAAGGGGAAGCTCACCCTGTTCGGCCAGACCGGCGACGCGACGCTGACGCTGAGGGGAGAGAACACAATCCACGTCAAGGCGTGCGCCTATATCGTGGTGTGCCGCGAGATCGAACTGACGCGGGTGCAGTAGGCCCGCCTGACCTGGTGGCCGGTACTGCTATTGGACAAGCACCGGCGCTGCCTTCTTCTGCTGCAGCGCCGGAACCAGCTCGACCATCACGATCGCGGCAAAGATCAGGGCGGAGCCGACATAGCCGATCAGCGGCAGCCGCTCACCGAGGACGACCGCGCCCCCGAGCGCCGCAAACAGTCCCTCGGCCGAGAGGATGATGGCGGCGTTGGCGGGTGGCACGTATTGCTGGGCCACCGCCTGCAGGGTGAAGGCGACGGCGGTCGATAGCAGGCCGGCGTAGAGGATCTCGATCCAGCCATCGCCGATGGCGGCGAGGTTCGGCGTCTCGAATCCGGCTGAGCCGATTGCCGAAAGCAGCGCCGTGGTGGCAAAGCAGATGACGGAGATGGTGACCGGAAGGCCGGTGCGCTTGCTTACCGTGCCGATGAGATAGACCTGCACCGCCCAGGCGACGGCGCTGCAGACGACGAGCAGGTCCCCCAGGTTGAGGCCGTCGAAGCGCGCGCCGTTGAGGAGGAATACCCCTATCAGCGCCATTGGCACGCCGGCCCAGACGATCGGGTGGGGCTTTTGGGCGAACACGACCAGCGCCAGGAGGGGGACGAACAGCACGTAGAGGCTGGTGAGGAAGCCTGCGTTGGTCACCGTCGTCATCGTGAGCCCGATCTGCTGCAGCGACACGCCGAGGAAGAAGGAGATGGCGATGATGGCGACCACCGGCCAATCCGCCCGGGCGAGGCGCTTGCCGGTGCGGCGCAGCTCCCACAGGACCAACGGCGCGATGGCAATGGCCCCCAGCGCATAGCGCACGGCGGAAAAGGTCAGCGGGCCCATCGTCGCCATCGCCGATTTCTGGGCGACGAACGCGAAGCCCCACAACATGGTGGTGATGATGAGCAGCAGGACGGCGAGGGGACGAGACATCGGCGCTGTGTAGCCGTCCAAGCGGGGGTGCGTCGAACGGTTTTTGGCGATGGGAGCGATCAGCGGGCGTGATCGATCGGTTGCGGTGGAGCTAGGTCTTTCCGGGCTCGGAGCGCGGGTCGATCCGGCTGAGTCGATAGCCGGCCTCGCCAAGGGCGTGCGTCATGTGCTCGGCATACCATTGCGGCCAGTTGTCGTCGTAGACGCCACCAAGCTCCTTGGCTTCGTAGGCACCGTGAGCCTTGGCGGCGCCCTTGAGCGCGGCGAGCAGGACTTCGGTCAGGGTGGGTTCGCCCAGCGGCGAAGGAGTGTCGGTCATCTTCCCGGAGCCCGCATTTTTACCTCCTGAAGCAGCCAGCCATTGCCGTCCGGATCGCTGAAGGAGGCGAACGAGCCGTAGTCGCGGCGGCCGGCGGCAAAGCCGACCACCCGTCCCACGGTACCCGCATGGTGAAACCCCCCGGTTTCATCGTGGAAGATTTCGCTGACCTCGGCGCCGCGCGAGATGAGTTCCGCCCGCGCCGCCTCGATGTCGGAGACAACGAGGTGCAGGCCCTCCACCGAGCCCGGTTTTGCAGAGCTCACGCCCTCGCCGAAGATGATCGAGCATTCGGAGCCGGGTGGCGTGAATTGCACGATGCGGTAGCCGTCCTTGATGGGGAAGTCCGCATCCAGGCGAAACTGCAGCTTCTCATAGAAGCTCTTGGCCCGATCGACATCGGAGACCGGAAGCACCAGGACTTCGAGTTTCAAGTCAACCATTGCGCCCTCCTTGCTTCAGAGGAGGGCGCCAACTTACGCTATTTCCGCGCCCCCGGCGAGGGCTGCAGGGCGGGCGCGCGTTACTTCAGCTCCGCGTCCAGCGCCCCGATCAACTGCTGGATCTCGGCGGGGGAGGTGTAGTGGGTGAAGGAGAGGCGGAGGACGCCGTGGCCGGGATTGAGACCGAGGGCTTCGAGCAGGCGGTAGGCATAGAAGTGGCCGCCGCCGGCCATGATCTTGTGGCGCGACAGGCGGTCGGCGGCTTCGATGGCGAGTTCAGAGAGGGCGAGCGAGACGGTGGGCGCGCGTTTGCTCGGGTCGGTCGGCCCGATGAGGCGGACATTGTTCTTCGAGCGCAGGAATTCCATCAGCGGGGCGAGGAGGATTTCTTCCTGGGCGCGTATCGCGGCGTGGGCCTTGCGGAACGGGTTGGCGCCTTCGACGCGATCGCCGGCAAGTTCGCCGACGCGCTCGAGGTAATCGGCAATACCGGCGGAGGCGGCAATCTGGGCGTGGTCGGGACCGGCGGGGACGAGGCGCTTGCGCGGCTGGGTCTCGTTGAAGAAATGCCCCTGGTTGGGGAGCTCGGAGGCGAGCGAGGGGCGGACGGCCATGACGCCCTGGTGGGGCCCGTACACCTTGTAGGCCGAGAACAGGTAGATGTCGCAGCCCAGCGACAGCAGGTCGGGGAGGCCGTGCGGGGCGTAGGAGACGCCATCGACGACCGTGACGGCGCCGAAGCTCTTGGCTTTCTGGGCGATCTCGGCGACCGGGTTGATCTCGCCGACGATGTTGGAGGCGTGCGGGAAGCAGACCGCGCGGACCTTGCTGTCGAGCAGCTTGTCGAGGGCGGCCGGATCGAGGTGGCCGGTCTGCGGGTCGACCTTCCATTCGCGGATGACCATGCCCCGGTCGGCAAGGCGGCGCCAGGCGCCGGAATTTGCCTCGTGGTCCTGGTTGGTGACGACGATGGCGTCACCGGGCTTCAGCCAGCCGGCAAAGGCGTTGCCGAGCGTGTAGGTGTTGGCCGAGGTGGAGGGACCGAAATGGATCCAGTCCATGCCGACGTTCAGCGCCTGCGCCATGCGGCGATGCGCGAGGTCCATCGCTGCGCCGGCTTCGCGCGAGGCCGGGTAGAAGCCGTAGGGCTGCACCTTGGTGGCGCGGTAATAGTGATCGAGCCGCTTCAGCACCTGCTGCGAAGTATAGGAGCCGCCGGCGTTCTCAAGGAACGCCCAGCCATCGAGGCTCGGCTCGCGGAAGGCCGGGAACTCGGCGCGGATCAGGTTCGTATCGAGGGGCAGGTCGGCGGTCATCGGGACGCTCGCGGGAAGGAGGCCCGATGGTTAGCGGACGCGGATGACGGGAGCAACACGACGTGTGGATAAGGGGGCTTGGCAGGCCTGCCACACCAAGCGCCGGTGGCTGTGGACCCCCGCCCCGGTTCCCTCCCCTACTGGGGAGGGAGCCCAAAACACTACTGCTGGTGTAAGCGTCTCCCTCTCCCTTCTTCAGGGGGGGAGGGGACAGGGGTGGGGGTCCACAGCCACCGGCGATTGTCATGGGCGACGACGGAGAAGCCCCGGCTGGAGGTCGTGCCGGGGCTTCTCCTGAGGACGGCTTGCTTGCCGGTCGCGTTGGGGACTCAGACCGGCAGCAGGTGGCTCAGCCGTCCAAACCGTTGGCGGGCGCGCCCGCGGGGGCGCGGTAGTGGAAACCATTACCCGGCGTCCGCATCCGCTCGCCCTGCATCATCCGGCCATGCGGGGCGAGTTCGCGCTTTTGCTGGTCGGTGAGGCTCTCGTAGAAGGCCTTGAACTGCGGCAGCAGTCCGCTCATCGCAGCGAGGCGGGCCTCGCTGAACTTCAGGCGTTGCTCGAGGCGCTGGACCAGGTCGGGGTGGGACTGGCCGGACGCGCGGTCCGGACGGAGGGCGTCGCACTTGTCGGCGAAATCGGTCTGGGCGGTGAGCGCCGAGGTGCGGAAGTTCTCGAACAGCTTTTCTTGCTCCGCCGTCAGCTTGAGCTTGCCGGCCACGCGGTCGAGGCGGTGCTCGAGACGGTCCGCGGCTTCGTTGCCGCAGGAGAATTCGGCGAAGCGGAAGGCACCGTCCGCGGCGTCACGGCGGAACTCCAGAGTGCGGTGGTTGTCGTTGCGGGGGCGGTCGGGGCCCTCGGCAAAGGCCGGGCTCATGGCGGTGAGCCCGAGCGCGGCGACCAGGGCGGCGAGGACGGTGGCGCGAGTCAGCATCATCGAGGTGTCTCCCAATTGGTGATCAGCAATGGGGAGAGGTTGATCTGCTTCGGCTTGCTGGGGCGTTGCGGGAAGGTGAAATCGCGGACAGGTTGGAAAGGTGGGTGGCGCACTGGCCACTAGCGGTCATCCCGATCGTCGCTCCGCCACCCTCTCCCAACCTCCCCTCCCAGGGCGGGAGGTGCCCGCCGGTGGGAGCGAGATAGCGCCAGGAATGCAACGCAGCACCCGCTCCTT
>NZ_JAQGJL010000301.1 GCF_028290645.1 Devosia sp.
GCCCATATCGCCGGCCGCATGCGCAAGAACCGCATCCGCGTACTGTCGGGCGACAAGGTGTTGTGCGAAATGACCCCATACGATCCGACGAAGGGCCGGATCACGTATCGCTTCAGGTAGGGCACCCAATGGCCAGCCGTCCCGAGCTCATCCTTGCTTCCGCCTCGCCACGGCGACTGGCGTTGCTCAACCAGATCGGCATCGAGCCCGAACATCTGGTTCCCGCGCATATCGACGAGACGCCCGAAAAGGGCGAGTTGCCGCGCAAGCTCGCGCAACGGCTCGCCGACCAGAAGGCGATCACCGCCCAGCACAAGGCGAAGAGCACCGGCATCGCCGGGAACGCGCTGGTGCTGGCCGCCGACACGGTGGTGGCCGTCGGCCGGCGGATCCTGCCCAAGGCCGAGACGATGGAAGAAGCGTCCGAGTGCCTGCGCATGCTCTCGGGCCGTTCGCACCGGGTGTTCACCGCCGTCACCATGCTGACGCCGTCGGGCCAGATGCGCAAACGCCTCGTCGAGACGCGCATCCGCTTCAAGCGGCTCTCGACGCGCGAGATCGAAAGCTACCTCGCCAGCGCCGAGTGGCGCGACAAGGCCGGCGGCTATGCCATCCAGGGGATCGCCGGCGCGTTCGTCCTGAAGCTCCAGGGCTCCTACTCAGCCGTCGTCGGCCTGCCGCTCAACGAGACCGTGGGGCTGCTCGCCGGCGAGGGCTATCCGGTCCATTTCAACTGGCTCAACCAATCGAGCCTCGCGGCGGTCTAGATGGCCGCCGAGATCATCAAGCTCAAGCCCACCCGCCCCTGCCCGATCTGCGGCAAGCCCTCGAGCCAGCAGTTCCACCCGTTCTGCTCGGGGCGGTGCTCGGACATCGACCTCAATCGCTGGCTCAGCGGGAGCTATGTGATCCCGGCGGAACCGGTGGAGGAGGATGGGGCGGTCAAGCCGGGGGATGAGGACGAGGAGGAGTAGGTCCCTGCGTCAGCTGAGAGATCGGGACTCCCTCTCTTGCAATATCCAGGGCTTAGCCAAGCGGCTAAACTCAAGATTTTGCTTTCTCCCCCGCCAAGGGGGAGATGGTTCGTGCCTTCCACTCGCATCGGGCTATCAGTCGGGCATCTCCCCCTTGGCGGGGGAGAAAGCGATTTCTTAGGTTTAGCGTCTTCGCTAAGCCTTAGAAATCGCAAGAGAGGGGGTCAGCGATGCTGCCCCTCGAGCACGATGCTCAGTTTCTCGAAGACGCCTTCGATGTTCTGCAAGACGTCGCTGTTCCAGACCGGACCGTTCGGAACCCATCCGCCCGGAAATGTGCATCCCGGACCAAATCAGCTGCCGATCCTGAATGCTGCCCGCCATCCAATTCGACGATCAGGCGTGCGTCGAAGCACACGAAGTCGAGGATGTAGCCGTCGAGCGGGACCTGGCGCTTGAACTTGAGCCCGGCAAGTTGATTGCCGCGGAGCAGCGACCAAAGCTTGCGCTCGGCGTCGGTGCTGCTGGTGCGGAGGGACTTGGAAAAGGATCGCTGAGTTGATGAGACCTTCCGGCGCATGTGGATAGATCGCGACACCCTCTCTTGTGATTTCTAAGGCTTAGCCAAACGGCTAAACCTAAGAAATCACTTTCTCCCCCGCCAAGGGGGAGAGGACGACTGATAGTCCGGACCCGAGGACTCAGGGCATCAGCTGCCCGCCGTTCACATCGATGATCTGCCCGGTGATGTAGCCCGACATCGAATCGGCGGCGAGGAAGATGTAGGCGCCGACGCAGTCCTCGGCGGTGCCGAGGCGCTGCATGGGGATTTGCGCGGCGGCGTTGTCCCTGACCGATTGCGGGGTCTTGTCGTGGAACGGGGTGATGATGAAGCCGGGGGCGACGACGTTGACGCGGATGTGGTCGGGGGCGAACTCGCGGGCGGCGTTGCGGGAAATCGAGTGCACGGCGGCCTTCGCGGAGGCGTAGACCGCCGAGCCGCCGAAGCCGCCGAAGCGGCCGGCGACCGAGCCGGTGTTGATGATCGAGCCGCCACCGGCAGCCTTGAGATGCGGATAAGCCGCCTTGGTGACGGCGAGCACCGAGCGCACATTGAGGTTGTAGACCCGGTCGTATGTCGCCTCGTCGAAGCCGGCGTTGGTGACGCGATCGAGAATCGCCCCGGCGTTGTTGATGAGGATGTCGAGCCCGCCGAGCCCGGCGACGGCGGCGGCGACGATCTTGTCGGCCTCGCCCGAGGCGCTGACATCGCCGGTGACGACCACGGCCGCGCCGCCGGCGGCGCGAATCTCGGCGGCGACGGCTTCCGCGGCTTCCGCGTTCTTGTTGCCGTGCACCGCGACCGCGACGCCGAGGCGCCCGAGTTCCTTGGCCACGGCGGCGCCGATGCCCGTCGATGAGCCCGTCACCAGTGCGCGTTTGCCTTTGAGATCGTCCAGCATGGGCCCCTTGCCTCTGTTGATTTGGGGCCCGACAGTACCCGTTGAGATTGCAGTGGCAAGCCATCCGAAGGGCGGGTTTTCACGCTTGCGCGAGTGCACCTTAGCCCCTATAAACCGCCCGACTTCAGCGCGCCCTCGGGCGCCGACGGTTGCCCGGGTAGCTCAGTTGGTAGAGCAGCGGATTGAAAATCCGCGTGTCACTGGTTCGATTCCGGTCCCGGGCACCACCCTTTTCCTTTTCGTCGTGTTTCCAAGCTCTTAAGCCTCGGTCGTGTCCCACTTTGTGGCGAGGCGTCGGAAAGCGGGACCTTTTGGAGGGTGCGCACCCAATTCAGCTGCCTAGTGGCCAGACGCCTCTGTCTCGCGGCTCGAGTATAGCGGTCACCTCTTTGAGCGTGGTATGCCCAGTCCAGGCTATGATCTGGCGTTCTGAAGCTTCAGCTTCCGCTTCCGCTTTGCGGAGTGCTGCAGCCCGTGAGCCCCGCCTCATTACATCTCTCTCAGAACCAATTGCCAAAACCAGCTTCGGTAAACGGCCTCCCGCCACGGCGAGGGAAAGACATTGCGGCGGGGGGAACAATACCGCTCCAACGAGGTTCCTTGGGAACCCGCGTGACGAACGCGGCCAACCCCCTAAAGGGAGAAGATTTATGAACAAATCCATTTTGGCATCGACCATATTCGTGGTCACAGCAGCATTTTGTGGAGCGCCCGCCGCGCTGGCTCAGGCCCCGTCGGAGGCAGGTAATGCCAGCACCCTCAAATGCAGTGACCTTGCTGGCCTGTCGGCGGACGAGTCGCACGACTTGATCCTTTACCTCACTGGATACCAGGAAGGGTTCAAGCAGGGCCAAATCGCGATGCCCACCGACCAGGCAGAGACCGCCCCGCCCCCGTCGACAGAGGCTGCGCCGGCCGAAGGTGCAGCGCCGACCGCAGGCGTGTCCCCTGCCGAAGGTGCAGCGCCGGCCGAGCCCTCGCCGGACGCGGCGACCCCTGCCGCGGCGGGGTCAAAGCTGGGTGACATGGTCGGCCTCTCGCTCGATCCGCAAACGATCATCACGGCTTGCGGTACGACGCCCGACACCATCCTCGGTGATGCAATCACCAGCAATGGCGGAGCCGCCGGGATGAGTACGACGACGCCCTGAACCGGGCTTCGCGGCGAATTGATCCGCGCAGCGGGGAAGATGGAGTAGCTTGGCTGTCTACTCCGAAGTCCTCTGGCCCGTTGCCCCTTGGGTGGCGGGCCTTTTTCATCTGCGCTTGCGAATAAGCCAACCATTGCCCACTAGGTCGTATGGCTTGTGGGATTCGTCGAAGCCGAACTGCTGCAACCCCAACAATCACTACGCTTTGGCACTTCGCGGTCGCGCCAGATGTGCCGGGGCAGGATCTGTTCAGCGGCCCAGTGGCAGCGGACTTTCGGGTCGGCCGGGTCTTCCGGCCAACATGCGTCTTCCACCACCCGCCAACGGGATAGACCGCGTGGTAGCCGCGCAAGGCCAAGTCGACAGCGTGCCCTCGCCACAAGTGCAGTGAAGCGAGCGGCAACACTTGGGACGCCCTCCTCGCTGGGCCGGACGGCCCGCTACGCAGGCGAATGACGCCTGCCCCACCCTCTAACATATTAGCAAGCGATGTTTTCGCCCGGTATCACTCGACAACGTCCGATGAAATCAGTGCAATTTAGTATTTGTCATACCAGTTGCTGTCACAACCGGCCCACCACTCCCCCTGCAGCACTATTGACATGCAAAATCCATAAAACTAGCGTGCCGTGGTCCTACAAATGTAGGACCCAGGGGACTAGCCACATCACTGTCGAGGCAATCCGGTCATGTCGGCCAATGTCGTTGGGCTTAGGCACAGGGGCGCGCGCAACAAGCCCGGCGCGGTGCACCTCTCCGACTCCGCCGTGGAAACGCTTGTCGGGCAGATCAAGGCGCTGATCGAAACGCGCAACCTGGGGGTCGGCGATCCGCTGCCCTCGGAGCGCGAACTGGGCGAGATGTTCTCCTCGAGCCGCACCACGGTGCGCGAGGCGATGCGAATCCTCAAGGCGTATGGGGTCGTCGACGTGCGCCCCAAGGTCGGGGCGGTGATCATCGACCGCCGCATGGATGCAGTGTTCGACCTGTATTCGTTCAATACTCTGGAGCTGAGCCGGCAGACTTTCCTCGATATCCAGGGGTTGCGTCAGCTGATCGAGGTCGGCTCCGTCGACCGCCTGTTTGAGAGTGCCACCTCAGCCGATATCGCCGATCTGCGCGCCATCAACGACGCGATGCGCGAGGAAGAGCAGATCCACGCCGCCGCGCAGCACGATTTCCGCTTTCATACGAGGCTCGTCGGCATCCTGAGCAACAACCAGGTGCTCGAAATCTACCAGATCATGAAGCCGGTGATGCTGAAGATCATGGAGAACGGCGTCAGCCGCCTGAAGTCGCACGGGGTCAATTTCGACGAGCACGGCGGCATCGTCGACGCCGTCGAGACGCGCAACCGGATCGCCTTTCAATACCGCATGAGCCAGCACCTCGAAGCCGGTCTGGCCCTGTTCAAGGAGTAGAGTTTGGCGACGCCGGGTACGGCGTGCCGATGGGGCCCGAACGGGCCCGACGACAGGTGGACGGCGCGAGGACACCGGACACCAGGACCAGCGACTGCCTAGTTGTTTCAGATCGTTCTCTGGGAGGAGACACTATGAACGTACTACGCATAGCCTCGGCCGCGCTTGTTGGCCTTCTCGTCACCACCAGCCTCACCTATGCCGGACCCAAGGTCGTCTCGGGGCCCGGCGCCGATCCGGCCTGCTTCGCGCCCTGGAGCGCCGAGACCAAGTACTTCCAGTGGGAAGCCCAACCCGGGCCGTACCGCATCGCCGTGGTCAACGGCTATGTCGGCAACACCTGGCGCATCCAGATGGTCAAGACCGCCAAGGCCTTTGCCGAGGACCCCGCGATCAAGGACAAGATCGCCGAGTTCAAGGTGGTCTCGACCGGCACCGACGCGCCGGCCCAGCTCGGCGCCATCGAGGACTTCATCAACCAGGGCTTCGACGCCATCATCACCATCGCCGTCTCGCCCGAAGGCTTCGATCGCGTGATCCGCCTCGCCGACCGCGAGAACGTGGTGCTGGTGCCGTTCGACAACATCCTCGATACCGACGCGGTCATGATGGTCAACGAAGACCAGCTGCAGATGGGCCGCGCCTGGGCCGAGTTCGTGGTCAAGGAGCTGGCTGCCAAGGGCAAGACCTCGGGCAAGATCCTCGAAGTCCGCGGCCTCGCCGGCAATTCGGTGGACCGTGACCGCTCGATCGGCATCCACGAAGTGTTCGACGCCACGCCGGGCCCCTGGGAAATCGTCCAGGTGGTCGGCAACTGGGACGACGGCACCGCGCAGAAGGTGACCGCCGACGCGCTCGCCGTGCACGGCCAGTTCGATGCCGTGATCACCCAGGGCGGTTCCACCGGCACCGTGCAGGCGCTGCTCGACGCCAAGCACCCATACGTCCCGGTGGGCGGTGAGTCGGAGAACGGCTTCAGAAAACTCGTCGCAGCACACTCGGCCGAGGGCCTCACCGGCCTTTCGATCGGGCAGTCGCCCGGCCTCGTCGCCATCTCGATCAAGGCTGCGATCTCGGCGCTGGAGGGCAACGTCATGCCGCAGCTCATCTCGGTGCCGCTGCCAATGGTCGACTACACCCAGCTCAAGGACGGCGAGAACTTCTGGACCGACCTGCCGGACAACTTCTTCACCGTCAACCAGTTCCCGCCCTGCGGCGTGAACATCTCGGGCCCCTCCATCATGGCCCAGACCGAGGAGAACGTGCAGTAGACCTCCGCACGCCGAAGGGCGGCGCCGGTTCGATGCCGGCGCCGCCTCTCCATTCTGTTCGATGCGGAGAGGATTGGAATGCTTGACGGTCAGGCCGCGCGGCCATTCGCCGAACTGAGCGGTGTCTCGAAGTACTTCTCTGGCGCGAGGGCGCTCGAAGGCGTGGATTTTTCCTGCCGGCGGGGCTCGATCCACGCCATTCTCGGCGAAAACGGCGCCGGCAAGTCGACGCTGATCAAGATCATGGCGGGCGTTGTCCAGCCCGATACCGGCACGCTGACGGTGGAGGGCACGGAGCACAAATTCTCACGACCCTCCGATGCCGCGAAGGCCGGCATCGTCTGCGTGTTCCAGGAGCTGTCGCTGATGCCGGACCTGACGGTCGCGGACAACATCTCGATCTCCGACCCTCCGCGCCGCTTCGGGCTGATCGACAGCAAGGCCCAGCGTGACCGCGCCGAGCGGCTGCTGGCCCGCATCCATTGCGAGGACGTCGACCCGCGGGCCCTGATCCGCGACCTGTCACTGTCGCGCCGCCAGATGGTCGAAATCGCCAAAGCGCTCGGCAAGAGCCCGAAACTGCTGATCCTCGACGAGGCGACTTCGGCGCTCACCAGCCGCGATGTCGAGACCGTGCACAATGTGCTGGCCGAACTGCGGGCCGAGGGCACCGGCATGCTGTTCATCTCGCACCGCATGCACGAGGTGGAGGCGATCTGCGACACCCTCTCGGTGTTCCGCAACGGCCGCCACATCGAGACCTTCGACAAGGGCGCCCGCACCCAGAACGAGATCGTCAAGCTGATGATCGGCCGCGACATCGTCCACAAGTTCCCGCCCAAGCCGCCGCCGCTGGTGCGCAAGCCGCACCTGGCGATCGAGGGGCTGAAATGGGAGAACCGGCTCAACGGCGTCTCGCTGTCAGTCGGCAAGGGCGAGATCGTCGGCCTTGGCGGGCTCGACGGCCAGGGCCAGAAGGAGCTGCTGCTGGCGCTGTTCGGCGTGCTGCGCGGCGTCGAGGGCAAGGTGACGGTGGGGAGCACGGCCGTCCTGCCGGCCTCGCCCGCCGACGCCAAGGGCGGCCGCAACCGCATCGCGCTGGTCCCCGAGGATCGCAAGACCGAGGGCCTGATGCTGCCCATGTCGATCAGCGACAACCTGCTTGCCGCCAGCTACGACAAGGTCAGTCAGGGTCCGTTCATCGACAGGGCAAAGTCGCGGCAGGCCGTCGGCGACGCCGTGGCGCAACTGCAGATCAAGCTCAACAAACCGGAAGACCCGGTAGCGAGCCTCTCGGGTGGCAACCAGCAGAAGGTGGTGATCGCCAAGTGGCTGATGACCGACCCCGAGATCCTGCTGCTCAACGACCCCACCCGCGGCATCGACGTCGGCACCAAGCAGGAGCTCTACCGGCTGATGCGCGAACTGGCCGACAAGGACACCGCGATCCTCTTTTACTCCACTGATTATGCTGAGCTTATCGGCTGCTGCGACCGCGTGGCGGTGATGTATGACGGCCGCATAGTCACCGAGTTCTCAGGCGATGCCATCACCGAGGAAGCCCTGGTGGCAGCGGCCCTCAACATCACCAAACCCGTCGAAACGCCCGAACGGCAGCCGGTGCCCGCATGAGCACCGTCGCCATCACCACTCCCCCGCGCGCCTCGGCGATCGGCATGTCGATCCGCCAGAACCGCGGCTTCTACGGCGCCCTGGCGCTGCTCGCCGTGCTCTACATCGTCTACAATCTAATCCACCCGCGCGGTTTTTCCACCAACGTCTTCATCGCCAACACCAACGAATCCGTGGCCCTCGCCTTCGTCGCCATGGCGCAGGCGATGACGGTGATCATGGGCGGCCTCGACCTGTCGGTGGGCGCGGTGATGACGCTGACCAGCTGCATCGCGAGCGAGATGGTGCGCGGCGAGCCGTGGCAGATCGTCGTCGGCTGCATCGTCTCGGTCGCCGCCGGCGCCGGCTTCGGCCTCGTCAACGGCCTCGTCATCGTCTACGGACGGCTGCAGCCGATCATCGCGACGCTCGCCACCGGCGCGGTCGCCGTCGGCCTCGCACTGCTGATCCGCCCCGAGCCGGGCGGCGAGGTCGATCTCGACCTCAACTGGGCCGCTACCAACTCGCTGCGCGACCTAGCCGAGACCTATCACCTGTTCGAGGACGGCGAAGCCAGCTGGTTCCAGCCCATCGCCTGGTTCCCGGTGCCGCTGATCATCCTCGTCGTTATCGCCGCCGCGGTATGGATTCCGTTCCGCCGCACCGTCACCGGCCGCACCCTCTACGCCATCGGCTCGTCGGAGGGCGCCGCCTACATGTCCGGGCTGCCGATCAACCGGGCCAAGCTCTGGGCGTTCACGCTGGCCGGTTTCTTCGCCGGCTGCGCCGGGCTCTATCTGGCCATCCAGACCGGCTCGGGCAGCGCCGATATCCCGCAGGCCGGCGCCTATACACTCAACTCCATCGCCGCAGTAGTGCTGGGCGGCATCTCGCTGCTCGGCGGTGTCGGCACGGTGATCGGGGCGCTGGTCGGCGCCCTGATCCTTCGCGCCATCTCGTTCTACTTCCGCATCCTCTCGGTCGATCCGCTGCTGCAGCCCCTGGTGGAGGGCGTCGTGCTGCTCGCCGCCGTCAGCCTCGGCGCCATCCGCACGCTGCGGGTGAAGAACCGTCTTGAACTGTTCAGGTAGGACCCCATGGCCAACGCCCTCACCGTGCCCCGCCTCAGATCGGACGATCTGCCGATCGCCATCTCCGCCGGCTTCGTGCTGGTGATCCTGGCGCTGGGCTCGGTCTACACCTTGGCGACACTCGGCACCGCGCCGCTCCTGACGCCGAACTACCTCCTCACCCAGTTGCAGACCGGCGCCTTTCTCGGCATCGTCGCGGCCGGGATGATGATGGTGATCCTGTTGGGTCACATCGATCTCTCGGTGCCCTGGACGATGACCGCCGCAGCGATGATGGCAACCACCGTCGGCGGGCCCGGCGCCATCCCCACCGGCCTCGCCGTGGGGCTACTTGTCGGGCTGTTCAACGGCTTCGGCGTCGCCTACCTGCGCATCCCCTCGATGATCTTCACCCTCGGGGTCGACTCGGTGATGCGGGGCCTGATGGTGGCCCATACCGGCGGCTTCTCGCCCGTCACCGAGTCCACCCCGCTGATGCGCTACCTGGCTTCCGACCGCATCCTCGGCGTGCCCGTCGCCATCTTCGTCTGGGCTGCCGTCTCGGTGGTCATCGCGGCGATGCTCAGCCGCACGGCCTTCGGCAAATCCATCTACGCCACCGGCAACCGCGAGGCGGCCGCGTACCTCTCGGGCATCCGTACCCGCTGGGTGATCGTTGGCGCCTTCGTCGTCTCAGGCCTCTGCGCTGCCCTCGCCGGCATCCTGCTCGCCGGCTACTCGGCCAAGGCCTACCAGGGCATGGGCAACGCCTACCTGTTGCCGGCAATTGCCGCGGTGGTGATCGGCGGTACCCACATACTCGGCGGCCGGGGCCGCTTCATTGGTACGGTGGTCGGCGTGATCCTCATCGTGCTGCTCAACTCGGTGCTCTCGATCATGCAGATGCCAGAGGCCGGTCGGCAGATCATCTACGGGCTGGTGATCATCGTCATGCTGCTGGTCTACGGGCGAACGGCGAAGGTCACGAGTTGAGGCCTGGGTCGGGGAATGTCTCACGACGGCAATGACAGATGGAAGTCTGGGCCGTACCAACGCCTTCGGTGGAGGCTAAGATAGCGGCGCGCTAAAGTACATCTGGCTTGCCGACCAACCTGGCCGCGTCCTGACAATAACCGACGCCCTGAACGAGGGGACGCGAGGTACTATCGCAAAGGGTTTGGCGACATTTGGCTTCCCTCCGGACGACCGGTTCCGCGAGCCCACTGGGGAGTACTCCTACGGTGTGGACCTTGAGCAGGATCGGGCTCCGAGGAGTTCGCCTCACCCATTGAGTTGGGAACTTGACGGAGCAGGGGCCCTCTGGGTCGACCCAGCGTTTGGCGCCCAGGATCTCGGACATCTCGGGGACAGTCACGTCCATCCATTGGCGAGCGTTGCTTCGCCAGCATAGGCTCACTGTCCGGTCTGGGGTGCGCGCCACGTACATGCTGGCGCGTGCTGGTCGTTTTTGCCCCTTCAACCAATTCGCGAGTATTGTGCGCCAAGCGGCGATGGACGGGTGCAGCGCGTCTCGGAGCGGGGCCAAGGGAAACCATGATGGTGACGGATAGCCATGACTGATGCACAGATCCAGATCACCAGTCTGGGGCCAACCTTCGAAGCCATTGGCTTGGTGCTTGACCTGCTGAGCAGGCATCCACCCTTTGCCGAGTACCGACTCGCAAGGATCGGTGCCGCGGTTCGGCGCCAGCTCGAGCTTCGGCAAAACGTGGCTGCCGTGGACGATGCCGGGCGCCTCGTCGGTTATGTCGGATGGTCCTACGCGCTGCCCGCAAGCGCCACTTTGTGGGTGGAGGATCGCGGTCCATTGAAGGTCGTCCCGAATCGGACGGAGGCGGTTGCCCTCACGATCGTTGTCAGTCCGCAAGGGGACAGTATTGCTGCCATGGTGCGGCAGGCGAGACTGCTAAACCCCGGCGTGCGCGTGTATTTCAAGCGTAGCTATGGCGGCGACCTCAGATCGCCACGCAAGGCGTCGATCGCCAACGCTGGTTCGTGAGCGACGATATCGCCGCCGAATGAGGCGAAATGCGTTGCGAGTACGGTCATTCGCCGGCCGAACTGTGACATTTTTTCCACGACCATAATGAAACTTGCGTCGCCATAGTATTTTTTATCGTCTCTCCCCGGCGGGTGGAGTCGACAAGTAAGGAAGTCCGTGTAGGGTCCCCGCATAAGCTTGGGAGACTCAAAACGTGCGCACAAAAGTCGTATTGCTCCAATCGGTGTCGGCCATTGCAACGCTCGCCGCCACCAATGGCCAGGCGCTCGCCCAGGTTATCCAGCCTGCCACGAACGGATACACCTTCAATGTCGGCGGCGGGCTGCTGCTCAGCCCCGCCGAGATGAGTCTAGCCGGTCTCGAAGAAGACAAGATGGGGTCGGGCTTCGACACCGATCTCAGCGACTTCCAGGATCATCTCGGCTACAACGCCTTCTTCTCGGTCGGCAAGCAGATCGACAATAACTGGGACGTGAGGCTTGGGGGTTCGGTCAACCAACTGCTCGACAGTACTGCGTCCCTAAGTTTTTCCGGCATTGTCTCCGGCTCTGGGGGCAGTGGGCTGAGCTTCTCCTCGTATAGTCTCGATGCCAATGGGACATATAATGCGCGGAGTGCTTTCGGCTTCGAGACAATGGATTTTGAAGTCGGCTATGCCCCGGTGCTGACCGATACGACGTCGGTGCGCCTCTTTGCGGGCATTCGCGGGCTGCATTTTGCCGGCGAACGTGATACGCACGCCGATATCTCCGGCTTTTCCTCCAGTTTTTATGACTCCGGGCTCGGATCTGGGTCGGGTTTTAACAATACGTACTTCAATGTCACGAGCGATTCACGCATGAAGACTGAGTTCTTCGGCGCCGGTCCGCGGCTGGGGGTTTCGGCGGCGCATCGCTTCGAGGGTACGAATTTCGGCGTGTCCGGGACGGTTGCCGGGTCCGTGCTGTTCGGTCAGCAGACGACGACGTGGTCGGCAGCGAGTACGATCAGCGGAACCACCACGTACTTCGACAGCAGTGGTGGCTCGGGCAGCGGCTCCATCGGGGACACCAATTCGAGCTTCACTGACTCTCTGTCGTTCTCCTCGTCCTACAGCACCAGCAAGATGGTGGTCGACCTGGAGGCGAAGGCCGGCTTCGACTACTACCTCGACGACAGCAGCGCCCTCACCATCGGCTATCGCGCAGAGAAGCTGCTGAATGTAGGGCCCTACGACGACAACGACGAAGAGCGGCTGGTGCACGGGCCGTTCGTGAGCCTGACCGGCGGCTTCTGATCGGTCCGCAAATTGCGGGTGGGTGGCGCCGGTCGGTGCCACCCATTTTTGTTGGCTCAAGCTGGGTGCAACTGAGGCAGCCGTGGCTGCTTGTCGGTCCTTGCGACCGCTGTTAGCCTTGGGTTGATTTTGCACCACCTGTCAGATCCAGCGGCAAAGGAGCGGGCGTGAGACTGCTTTTCAGCGCAATCAATTGTACGCTGGATACCAGCAACGGCGCGGCGATCAGCATCAGGACGTTCCTGCGGTTCCTAAGCCGGTTCGGCGTTGAATGCCGGTCGTTCAGCGCTTCGATCTACGATCGACCGGAAACCGAAGACCCTGTTCAGAACATCACGGCGACCGGCGCTTTGCCGGTGCAGGAGCCCGGCCTGCCACAGACCTTGTGGCTGGCCGTGGACGAAGACGTCCACCATTACGTCGAACTCTTTCCGTCCAAGGTCCAGCGACAATTTTCCCAGGCCGACGAGCAGACGCTCTACAACCGCGTGCTACGCATGCTGGATACCTATAAGCCCGATGTGCTGATGCTTTACGGCGCCAGGCGCTACGAGCGGTCCCTGCTCAAGAAGGCACAGGAGCGGGGGATCGCGACCGTCTTCTACCTGGTCCATCCGGGCTACAAGAAGATCGAGGATTTCCAGCACGCCGACCTGATCTTCACCGATACCGAGGCGACGAGGCAGCTATTCGCGGACCGCTTCGGCTTCGACTGCAGGGTGATCGGCAAGTTCATCGAAAAACCCGTCTCGCCACCTAACGCGCCGCCTCCGCAGTTTGTCACATTCATCAATCCCTCGCCCGAAAAGGGTGTGACGCTGTTCATGCGCATCGTCGAGCTGGCGGCTCAATCCTTGCCGCAGGCGAAATTTCTTGTCGTCGAGAGCCGCGGCAAGCTTGAAACAGCGGAGCGGCGGACGGGGCTGGATCTTTCGCGCTACGGCAGCGTCAAGCGCATTGGCTTGCAGCGCGACATGGGCCTCGTCTTTGCGGCAACGAAGATACTGCTGGTGCCTTCCCTGTGGCACGACAGTGGCCCCCGCGTCACGGTGGAGGCGCTGTCCCATGGCATCCCGTCGGTCGTCTCCAATCGGGGCGGGATCGCCGAGCTTGTCGGCGACGCGGGCATCGTCATCGACCCGCCGCCTCCACTGGTCGAGCAACATTGGCTGGTTCCGCCCATCGTCGAGGCGATTCCCTGGGTAGAAAGCCTTCGCCAGCTGCTCGGAGATCGCATGGTCTATGAGCAATATCACCAGGCCTCGCTGGCACGCTGGCGCGAGCACGATCCCGACCTCCGGCTTCCGGCGATTGTTGCAGAGCTCGAACAACTGGTGGCGCGGGTCAGGCTTGCCCGCGCGACATGACTGACACAGCGCCCGTCCGCGCCACCGAGCGGCTGATGCTGCGCAGCGGTGGCGGCTTTATCGAAATGTCGGTGGATACCTACGAGCCAGCGCAAGCCGCGGCGACAATTTTCTGCCTCCACGACTATTGGGGAAACAGCCGGGACTTTCGCCAGCTCGCCGGGTTTCTGGTCGCGCATCAGTACCGCGTGGTTTGTCCGGACCTGCCGGGACGCGGAGACAGCGCCTATCTCGCCGATGCCGCCCAGTACCGGCCGCATACGTTTCTGATTGCCTTGATGGCTTTGATCCAGCGATTCAAGCGCGGACCGACCATCATCATCGGCAAGGGCTGGGGCGCGCTGGTTGCGCTGCTGCTGAATGTCCGCATGACTCTCGATCTCGATCGCCTGATCGCCACCGATGTCCCCCTCAACTGGACAGTTGACGAGGACAGGCTGCCCTCAGCCGACGCGCTCGAGTTTGCGACCCTCGAGCAGGCGCGTCAGAGCGTGCTCGGCTCCCCCGAACTGGCCAACCTCCCCGAGCCCGCGGCGTCTGCGCTGGTGGACGGCCGGGTTCGACAGACCACAGGCGGGCGCTACGCGCTGCGCTTCGATCCGGTGCTCGTCGGCCAACTCAGGCGGGTTCAACAGCGCTCCCTTGATACGACAAGACTGTTCGCCAGGATCCGCTCGCCGCTACTCTACCTATCGGCAAACCCATTGCCGCAGGGGGAGCGAAACCGGTTGCAGGCGGCGCTGGCCAATCCTCAGAGCGCAATCGCGGAGAGCCTCTCCCCCGGGGGGCAAATACATTTCAACTCCGCGCACCAGCAGCTGCTGGTGCTTGGCTTCCTTCAGAACCGGCCGAATATTGGCCAGTGAGCGGCAGCAGTAGCGGGTCGAAGTCGAAGAGCTGGGCGTTGAAATTCGGTAGCCCGCCGGCCTTGTAGATCGGGTAGACGACGTTGTGTTGGTCAAGGCTGTCTATCGGGATGCGGGACATCTGCATGATCCGCTGCAGACGGGCAGCCGCCATATTGTCATGCCGGGCGCCGCTCGCATGGACGCACACGAAGTGGCCCTCTGCCCTGGCATTGCAGCTGCAGAGCGGATCGAAGGCGGGCAGCGCCTTGCCACTTTGAAGCCGATGGATATCCCAGCTGTACACCCCGCCCAGGGAGATCGAGCGGTAGGCGCCGGCCAGCAGCCCGAAGCGAAGGGCGGGGAGGCCACCCGCGCTGGTGCCGTAACAGTAGAGGCGCTGGTATCTGCTAGCGCCTGCATCGGAAAGGACGCGTTGTACAAGGCTCCACAAATCCGGTGCGTAACCCTCCACCCCCGCAACGTAGTCGTCCCGGTTCCGGTCCGCGAGGATGACGACATCGAACATCGCGGCGGGGATGAACTGCAAAAACAAGGACCACGGCAGCATCAGCCGATCGCTTCGGCCGCACAGGGCAACAATGAGCGACTTCTCAGCCGCGGGAGCGAGCCCGTCGGAGAAGAAGGCCACATCGGACGCGACGTCGCGCCGTCGGAAAGGTTGCGCTGGCACCCGGCGCAACTCCGGCAGGACAATCGAGGCCTCACAGGCCAGCTTGGCGAGGCCGGAAAGCTGATCGAACTCCGTCAGCAGTGCGGCCAGCTCACCAGGTGTCAGGTCGTCCTCAAGCGCCTTCAGGGCGTGCCGGGCACTGGATGCCGTCTGCGCCGAGCGTAGCTGCTCCAGCAGTTCACTGGCCGTCGCGGGCATTCAGCTTTGCAGCAATCACTTGTACGACGTCGGACAGGTTGACGGCTCCCGCCAGTTCCGCCGGGTCCACTATCAGCCCGGTCCTGACCTCCATTTGCATGGTCCATTCGACCATGTCGAGGCTATCGAGGTTCAACTCCTCGATCGTTACGTCGCCGTTCGGGCTCCGCAGCCGGTCCGACACCCCCGCGTCGTTGAAAACGCTCGCCGCATCATTCAATGCCGCGACTACCAGCGACCGCGCCTCACCCTCGTTCAAGTCATCACCTCCACGAGAAACTTGCTGGGAACATTGAATATATAGTTGTTGGGTGTCAGCTCGTACGACAGCACCCTGACACGGCTGGAGAGTTGCCCCAAGAGCGCTCCGAAGGCTGACCACAGGTCTGTCGATGCCGGCCGGCCCAGGCACGAATGCGCGCCGACGCCAAAGAATCGGTGATGCTCCTCGGGCGGGCTATGGGCAAAGGTCTGCAGCACCAGCCGGAGGCGCTGTCCGGCCTCGAAGTCAACGCCGGCAGCACTGAAGGGCGTCTGTACGATGCGCTCGGCGAACGGCACGCCTGTCTGCGGCGCGAACTTCCGAAACGCGATCTGATTGAGCGGCCGGCCTTCCGACTCCGACAGCAGCCGTACCAGGCTCTCACCGAAAGTGCCCACGGTTGCGTCGTGACCGATCACCACAAGGCCCAGGCGCAGGCCTACATCGTCCTCGCTGGCCTCCGGGCCCATCATCTCCCGGACATGCCGGTGCAACCCGGTCATCAGACCCGCCACTTCGGTGCGGCGTGACAGGCTGCTGAACTTGTCGAACACTCGCGAGGTCTGGGTGACATCCAGCTCCGTCGGCATCGGTATTCCGGCCAACGACTGCATCATGCCGCGAATGAGGGGGTCGAGCACTTCATTCACCACGTCGACCCGTCCGGACGTGCGAAAAGGTTCGACATAGAGGGGCAGCGCTTCCGCCATCCACTCCGCCATCGCCGGTCGGCGCGACGCGAGGTGCTCGCTGAGCCGGCGGCGCAGCGAGGCATGGTCATCACCGGTGTGGCAGAGCGGAATATGCTGACAGGCGTAGGCGAGGCTTCCCAGCCGTGACTCCAGCGCGCCGGGCACCTCCTGGCTTTCGATCGCCAGCGCCGGCACCAGGTTGGCGGACCCCAGCAGCTCCCGGCAAAGATCCGGGTTGGTCACGATCCAGGCCTTCGTGCTCTTGTCGAAGATCGGCGCGCTGTTCCGGCTGCTCGCCAGGAACTCGTCGCGCTCGGGGTCCTTGTAGACCGTCACGTAGTTCATCGAAGTCGACATGTGGATGCCCCCTGCTCAGCTCACCCTTGTCCGTGGCGTGGTTCCTCGATATCGGCCGCCTTGACGAGATCGTCGAACTCGGGGAGCCAGTATCCAAATCGGCGCATCTCCCGCTCACAGGTTGTCGCGATCCGGGCAACCTGCTCCTCGGTAAGGACCTGCCGCCATTGATCGCTGCGGCCCGCCCTGAAGAAGCGTTTGGTTTCGGGCGGCCTTTCGCCGAAACCGGCTGTTTCCTCGGCCTGCTGCAGTGCCTCGAACGAGGTGCGCTCGATCGCTCGCTGCACCTGCGAGGCGTCCGCATCCATGCGCAGGAACGACACCACGTCACCAAACGTCTTCTGCGGTTCTGCCAGCATGTCCTCGTAGCGGATCACCAGAAGCCGGTCATGGGCTTTGTCGGTCCAGCTGCGAACGTGCTCCGCCCACGAGCCGCAAACCTCGTACGCCCCAAGCCGCGGCCGATCCAGCACTCGGCGTTGCTGGTTCATCAGTTCGATAGTCGCACTGACGTCGCGGTTTCTGAATTCGCTGTACGAAACGGCCACGTCGAGTGGGTTGCGCACAATATGAATGGCACCCGCCGTGACATCTGCGGTGATGGTGGGAGCCCCAAGGTGGCGCGCAAGCATGGAGTGCGTCTTGAGAAACAAGAACCCCTTCGCGCCGGCAGCAATCGCACGATGCGCCATCGGGCGTGCCCGGGCGATTTCCTCCAGGCTCGCCTGCTCGATCGGCTTCGTCATGAACATCTGGTAGTAGCGGCCCATGTTCTCGTCGGGCGCAATCTGCCGCAGCGCGTCGAGATCCAACCTTTCCGCGCCGGTCACCACTGCCGCCAAGAAAGCGCGCATCCAAGTGTTTCCCGACTTGGGATAGGAAGCAATCCAGTAAATGTAGCCCATGTGCGATCAACTCTTTTTCGGAGGCAGCATATGTCAGCCAATGACTTAAAGGAAGGTGCAGCACCCGCCCCCCAAGGTTACACGTGCCTCGACATGTCATTATCCTATTGCCGGGAGACGACGTCCGGCCTACCCGGAACTTAATAGCGTGTCCCCGGGCCGCAACTCTCCACGGCTGTGTTTCCAGCGCTCTTTGCAACCTTCTCGATGCCGATCAGGATCGTCCGGTGCGAGGCCCTTCAGCCGCTGAGGGGACATCAAGCCATCGTCGGGCCGGCGCTTTAGGGCGTATGAAGCGCCTGCCAATTTACCGCTATGAAGGGCATCTGGATGGTGAAGGTCATTGTGATTGCTTGCCTGACGGCGCTGGTCGCGGGCTGCTCGAGCACCGGAGCGCAAGTCCTTACCAAGCAGGTCGGTTACCTCGACACGGATGGCAAGGTTAAGACCAAGACCGTCCAGTACACCGTGCCGGCGCCCAAGAAAGCGCCATTGGTAACCACGTACGGGAACCAGTCCCTTGCCTTTGGAGGGTGATCTGCGCACCGGCGGCCTGCGCCGCCTGGCACGCAGGGACGCGGGCGAGATGCCCTCGA
This sequence comes from Devosia sp., assembly GCF_028290645.1. Lineage (GTDB taxonomy): Bacteria > Pseudomonadota > Alphaproteobacteria > Rhizobiales > Devosiaceae > Devosia_A. Next base: position 18,177 of record NZ_JAQGJL010000301.1, read on the forward strand.
AGTGATCGGCGGTGACGATTGTGCCCTCAACGTCGCTTCGGGTGACCTGACGCCGGGCCGCCCTGCGGCGTGGACCTGCTGCTGTTTTCGGTCTGGAGCTTGCGCCAGCGGGTGACGCGGTCGGGGTCGAGGTGGCCGGTGGCGAGGGCGGACTGGACAGCGCAGCCGGGTTCGTGGCTGTGGGTGCAGTCGCGGAACTTGCATTGGTGCGACAGTTCGGTGATCTCGGCGAACAGCGTTTCGATGCCGCCCGATACGTCGCTCAGATGCAGGGTCCGGATGCCGGGGGTGTCGATCACCCAGCCGCCGCCGGCGATCGGGTGGAGCGAGCGCGAGGTCGTGGTGTGGCGGCCCTTGGCGTCCGATTCGCGGACGGCGCCGGTTTCCTGCGACGCGCCACGTTCGCGGCCGACAAGCGTGTTCACCAGCGTCGACTTGCCGACGCCGGACGAGCCGACGACCGCCACGGTCTGTCCCTCGCCGCACCACGCCGCGAGGGCGGCGGCGGTTTCGGGAAGGCGGGCGTTGACGATGAGCACGGGGAGGCTGCGCTGCAGGCCGGCGGCCTGTTGCCGGTAGTCGCCGGGGTTGTCGGCGGTGTCGGCCTTGGTGAGGAGGATCACCGGGATGGTGCCGGCTTCGTTGGCGAAGGCGAGGTAGCGCTCGAGGCGGGCGACGTTGAAATCGGCATTGCAGGAGGTGACGATGAACAGGGTATCGACATTGGCGGCGGCGAGCTGGGGCGTGTTGCGGCCGTGGGCGGGGCGCTGCAGGATGGTCTTGCGGCCGAGGCGGCGTTGGACCAGGCGGGTCAGCGGGTCGGCGAGCACCCAGTCTCCGACCGCATACTCACCGGTATTGGCGCGCGGCGGGAGAGTGAGCGAAATCGGGCCGGCCTCGGACATGGCCGCGAGTTCGGTGCGGTGCACCGATGCGATGCGGAACGGGGCGAGTTCCGCTTCCGCGGGCTCGAGCTGCTCCTCGAAGAATTGCGACCAGCCCAAGGCGGCTAGGAACCGGCTCGTCTCGGGCGGCCTCACGCCGCGCCCCTGGGTTTTGATCGCTGCATTCTCGCACCTGCGCCGTTCTCAAGCAGCTGTCTTGCTAGCACGTCCGGCGCGGGGCCGCTCGGCTGATCGAGGCCTGCTGCAGGGGTCAATCGAGCGCGACATGGGCGCCGGTTGAGCCGGCGGGCGCTGCCTTGGCGCCGCGCAACAGAAAGACGATGGGGATTGCCGCCAGCGTGACCCAGGTCATCAGCACGAAGTCGTCGAGATAGGAGACCATGGCGGCCTGCTGCTGCACCAGCAGTTGGGCCACGGCGAGCCATTCCTGGTTTCCGGTGAGGATGGCGGGCAACTGCTTGGCCACCTCGGGCGAGGTCGCGGTCAGGTGCGAGCCGAGCACGGTCTGGTTGACCTGCACCATGTTGGTGAGAACCGCGCTGACGAGCGCGATGCCCATGCTTTGCCCGAAATTGCGCGACAGGGCGAAAAAACTGGTCGCCTCGGTGCGGAACCGGGCGTTGAGGGTGGTGAAGGTCAGGGCGGAAATGGGCACGAACACGAGGCCCAGCCCGACGCCCCCGACCAGCCCGCTGAGGACCACCGGGGTCGAGTTCATCTCGAGATCGAAGCCCCACATCATGTATTGCGAGTAGGCGCTTATCAGGAGCCCGGCGAACACCAGCACGCGCGCGTCGATCCAGCGCATCAGCATGCCGGCCGAAATCATGGAGATCATGGCGGCAACGCCGCGCGGCGCGATGAGGATGCCCGAGTCCATCACCGAGTAGCCCATCAGCGACTGCAGGAACGGTGGCAGCAGCGCCAGGGCGGCGAACACCGTGACACTGACGATGAAGATGAACACGGTCCCCATGGCGAAGTTGCGGTCCCTGAACATCCGCAGATCGA
>NZ_JAQGJL010000306.1 GCF_028290645.1 Devosia sp.
TCGATCTGCGCGAACAGGTTGCACTCGCGCGGGTAGAGCGTGTTGTCCAGATCGAACACCCAGTCGGTGACATGGGAGAGCGAGCGAAGTGTCGGAGTAAGATCGTTCATCGGCGCACTATGGCAGAAATCCGCATGGCAGACATGTACGATTCGATCAATCAATCACTTGATTGAGAAACTTTGGGCGTGTAACGGGGTGCCCGGTTGGATCGGGGATTAAGGAACTGTGTCACTGCTCCAACCCCACTCTCGGTGTCATCCCAGCGAAAGCTGGACCCAACTATCCGCCGGCGTTGGCTGCGAGATAGGTCCCAGCTTTCGCTGGGATGACATCGCGGCGGGGGGCAGGGCAGCTCAACTTTCGCGACTGCCCTGACGAAATGTCGATCCCGGCGGCATTGGCGCGACATTGCCACAGAAATGCATTTCGGACTCATCATGACCATCACCCAACCCGCGACCAAACGCGAAACCACCGACGACCGCCGCCGCGCCATAGCGGCCGCGGCGCGCCGGCTGATCGTCGAGAAGGGCGTCGAGGGGCTGAGGACGCGCGACATCGCCGAGCGTGTCGGCATCAACGTCGCGACGCTGCACTACCACGTGCCGACGAAGGAAGCCCTGATCGGGCTCGTCGCCGACACCATGCGCGACGATTTCCGCGCGCAGTCGCTGCTCCGGCCGCGCGACCACCTGTCGCCCGCCGAGCGGCTCGAGCACGAGTTCTACGATTTCAGCGAGATGTTCTTCGAATATGGCGACACCCTCGCGGTCATGTCGGAGCTGATGGAGCGGGCGCGCCGCGACAGTGTCATCAACGCCGTCATGCGACCCATCCTCGCCAAATGGCACCAGATGATCGCCGCCATCCTCGGCGACGGCATCGCCGACGGGACGTTCCGCCCCGATCTCGATCCGCATCCCGGCGCCCTCATGGTCATGAGCACGCTGATCGGCTTCTGCCGCGGTCCGGATCCCTCGCCGCAATATTTCGAACGACTCTGCGCCGAACTGCGCCGCGCCCTTTACCCGCAAATACAAGTTGTCAGGGATTAGCCATGTCTTCCCAATTCCACGTGCCGCAATCGAAGGCCGACGCCGATCCCCGCCGCTGGGTGGCGCTCGCCGTGCTGCTTCTGGCCAGCTTCATGAATCTCATCGACGTCACCATCGTGAACGTCGCGCTGCCCAGCCTGCAGCTCAATCTCGGCGCCGATCCGAGCCAGATCGAGTGGGTGATCGCTGCCTACGTGCTCGCCTTCGCGCTCGGCTTGTTGCCGTTCGGCCGGCTGGGCGACATCGTCGGGCGCACCCGCATGTTCCTCATCGGCGTCGCCGCCTTCACGCTGGCTTCGGCGTTCTGCGGCCTTGCCCCCTCGATCGAGTGGCTGATCGTCGCCCGCGTGCTGCAGGGACTGGCCGGCGCTGCCATGACGCCGCAGGTGCTGGCCATCGCGCAGGTGACCTTTCCGCCCGAGGAGAAGGGCCAGGCCTTCTCGCTGTTCGGCCTCAGCGCCGGGCTTGCGGCGGTGGCCGGCCCGATCGTCGGCGGGGTGCTGATCGGCGCCGATTTCGGCGGCCTTGACTGGCGCCCGATCTTTCTCGTCAACGTGCCGTTCGGCATCCTGGCAGTGGTCGCCGGCTGGTTCCTGATCCCGCGCACGCCTGGGCATCCGGGGTTGAAGAACGACTTCGTCGGCATTGGCCTGTTCGGCGCGGCAACCGTGGCGCTGGTCTATCCGCTGATCGAGGGCCGCGCCTTCGGCTGGCCGGCCTGGGCCTGGGGGCTGATGGCCGCTTCGCTCGTCCTTGCCGGGCTGTTCGTCCTGTGGGAGCGCCGCCGCGCCGCCGCCGACGAGCCGCAACTGCTCAATTTCGGCCTGATCAGCAATCCCAACTATCTGCTCGGATTGCTCATCACCACCATCTTCGCCTCGGGTATTCCCGCGATGTTCATGGTGATCTCGCTGCTGCTGCAATCAGGGTACGGCTTCACCCCGCTCGAGTCGGGGCTGACCAACACGCCGTTCTCGGTCGGCGTGCTCGCCGTGTCGCTCTTCATCGGCCGGCTCGGCCAGCGTTACCTGCGCACCCGGCTGGCGGTCGGCGCGGCCCTGCTGGTGATCGGCATCGCCTGGCTCGACTTTGTCATCCGGGGCCTCGGCGACAGCGTCGATCACTGGACCTTCCTGCCGCCGCTCCTGCTCGCCGGCCTCGGCCTCGGGCTCGGCTTCTCCGGCCTGTTCCAGTCGGTGCTGGCGGGCGTGCCGCCGCGCGATGCTGGCGCCGGCTCGGGCGCGCTGCAGGCCTTCCAGCAGATCGGCGGCGCCATCGGCGTGGCGCTGGTGGGCGAGATCTTCTTCACCAACCTCACGGCGGGCTTTGCCGCCGGCAACGCGCCGCATGTCGCCTTCGCCGCAGCGGCGGGGCCGGCGATCCTCTATCAGGTCGCCTCGTTCGCGCTGGTGGTGATCCTCGTGCCGTTCCTGAGGATCAGGGGACCGGCGCAGCCGGGGCAGGGGCGCGAGGCCGCGCCACCGGTGGTCGCGGAGGCATGACGGAGAGGGCGCCTGCGGGCGCCCTCTCCTGTCGGGGAGCGCCCCTACCGGACGATCAGCGTACCCGCGCCATGCGCGGTGAACAGCTCCACCAGCACTACGTGCGGGGTCTTGCCATTGAGGATCACCACGCCCTCGACGCCGTTGTCGAGCGCTTCGAGGCAGGTTTCGACCTTGGGGATCATGCCGCCCGAGATGGTGCCGTCCGCCATCAGGGCCTTGGCGTCGCGCATGGTGAGCTCGGGGATGAGCTTCTTGTTGGCGTCGAGCACGCCGTCGACGTCAGTCAGGAACAGCAGGCGCTTGGCGCCGAGCGAGCCGGCGATGGCGCCCGCGAAGGTGTCGGCATTGATGTTGTAGGTGGCGCCGTCGCGGCCCGGGGCGACCGGGGCGATCACCGGGATCATCTCGGAGCGGGCGAGGAGATCGAGCAGCGTGCGGTCGACTTCCACCGGCTCGCCGACGAAACCGAGGTCGAGGGCCCGCTCGATGTTCGAGCCGGGGTCCTTGACCATCTTGGTGGCCTTCCTGGCAAACACCATGTTGCCGTCCTTGCCGCAGAGGCCGATGGCCCACTCGCCCTCGGCATTGATCAGCGCCACGATCTCCTTGTTGATCGAGCCGGCAAGGACCATCTCGACCACTTCCATGGTCCGCTTGTCGGTGACGCGCAACCCGCCCTCGAACTTCGACTCGATGCCGAGATTCTTCAGCATCGAGGCAATCTGCGGGCCGCCGCCATGGACGACGATCGGGTTTACCTTGGATTGCTTCAGGAGCGCGATGTCGCGCGCAAAGGCCTGGCCCAGCGCCACGTCGCCCATGGCGTGGCCGCCGTATTTCACGACGACGGTCTTGCCCTCGTAGCGCTGCATGTAGGGCAGCGCTTGCGACAGGATTGCCGCGTCGCGGGAAAAGCTCTCGATGTCAGGCATGGCGCGCTGTGTATCCATTATTTCCGTCCTATAGCGCATTCCATTGGAGTCGAAAGCGCTTTTGAGCCCCCGACCGCGCATCAACAGAACAAAGACGAGGATTTCGTGACCGGCGGTGGGGATAGGCACGGGCGCGGGCTTTGGCTAAGTTCGCGCGCATGAACTCCGCCGCGCCCCCCCATATCGCCGACCTGATCGCCCGCACCGCCCTGCGCGATCGCAGCGCCTTTCGCGATCTCTATGCCCGCACCAGCGCGAAACTTTTCGGCGTGACGCTGCGTATTTTGAAGGACAGATCGGAAGCCGAAGAGGCGCTCCAGGAAGTGTACGTCAAGATCTGGCAGCGCGCCGACCGCTACGTAGCCGGCGGCTACAGCCCGATCAGCTGGCTGGTGGCGGTCGCCCGCAATCATGCCCTCGACGTGCTTCGGGCGCGAAAGCCGGTGAGCGATGATATCGACCTCGTGCTCGACCTCGCCGATGGCAGTCCTGATCCTGAACAGGCCACCATCGACAGCACCGAGCGCAAGCGCATCGACGGCTGCCTCGACGAGCTCGAGAGCGACAAGGCCGATTGTGTCCGCGGGGCCTATCTCGACGGCTTCAGCTACGAGGAACTGGCGACGCGCCACAACGTGCCGCTGAACACCATGCGAACCTGGCTCCGCCGGAGCCTGTTGAAATTGAGAGAGTGTCTTTCGGCATGAGCCTCGAGGGATTGAGCGGCGGCAGGGACGACGATCAGGTGCTGGTCGCCGAATATGCGCTCGGCCTGCTCGAAGGCGGCGAGCGCGCCGCCGTGGCGCGCCGCATCGCGGCCGATCCGGCCATGGCGGCGGACTTGCGGCTGTGGCGCACAAGGCTCGCGACGCTCGACGTGCAATTCGCCGAGGTGGCGGCGCCTACCGGAGTGCTGCAGCAGGTCGAGTGGCGGCTGTTCGGCGCAGCGCCGGCGCCGGGCGGCTGGTGGAACTCGCTGGCGCTCTGGCGCGGCCTCACGGCGGCCGCAGCGGCGGTGGCCATCATCGCCATCGGCGTCAACCTTTTGCAGCCGCGGGTCGATCCGAAGGTGCTGGCCAATCAGCTGGTCGCCGCGATCCAGTCGCAGGCGGGGAGCGGCGTGGAGTTCGTAGCCCTCTACGATGAGGGCTCCGGCGAAGTGCGCATCACCTCGCTCAAGGGGGCCGCCGTGCCCGACAAGGACTACGAGCTCTGGTACATCAAGGGCGAACAGCCCGCCGTGTCGATGGGCGTGATCCCGGTCGACCAGCGCATGGAAATCCCGCTCGATCCTGCCGCGAGGGCCAATATCGCGCCCGGCACCGTGTTCGCGGTGACGCTCGAGCAGAAGGGTGGCTCGCCCACCGGCAAGGCGCAGGGCCCCATCGTCGCCGTGGGCACAGCGACGCCGATCTGATCGCCACCGAACCCAACCAGTTCAGCGGCCCGTCTCCCCCGAGGCGGGCCGCGTTGATTCGTCGCTTCCGAGGCGGGCCGGGGTACGGAGCGTCGCCCGAAATAGTTTCGTCCGATGCCGCGAATAAATCCTCCCGGACTGAAATGTGAAGAGAAACCGTTCCGCCCGGCCTTCCGTAACTCACCCTGTCCCGAACGAAGAACAATGCGGGCAATGATTTAAAGGAAGGAACCAGACAATGAAGTTCTCCACTCTGCGTGTACTCGCCGTCTCGGCCATGCTGTCCGTCTCCGCCCTGGCGGGCGTCGCCTATGCCGAGAACCCGATGGTCGGCGGCGCGCCGATGTCCGAGACCAAGGACATCATCGACAACGCCGTGAACTCGGCCGACCACACCACGCTCGTTGCCGCCGTGAAGGCCGCCGGCCTCGTCGATACGCTGAAGGGCGCTGGCCCGTTCACCGTGCTCGCCCCGGTCAACGCCGCCTTCGACGCACTGCCGGCCGGTACCGTCGACAACCTGCTGAAGCCCGAGAACAAGGCCCAGCTGACCAAAATCCTCACCTGCCACGTCATCCCGGCCAACGCGCTCGCCGCGGACATCAGCAAGATGGCCATGGATGATGGCGGCACGCACATGGTCGACACCGTCGGCGGCTGCAAGCTGGCGCTGAAGTCCGAGGGTGGCAAGGTCACCATCACCGACGAGAACGGCAACGTCGCCAATGTGACGATCGCCGACGTCGTCCAGTCGAACGGCGTCATCCACGTCATCGACAAGGTGCTGCTGCCCAAGTCGTAAGGCTCGGCAACGGCCCGCCTTCTCCGCCGCAAGAAGGGCCTTGCCTGTTTCGTGTCAGGCGGGCGAACCTCGCGGGACACGAGCATTTGAGATGAACTCCACGACAGGGCGGATAGACTGTCGGCAAGCTGAAGGGCCTCAAGTCATGCAACTCGATCGCCGGTCGTTTCTGTTCGGTGGAACTGCCGTTGTCGTACTCGGTGCGGCGGCAGCGCTGTTCCGTCCGCTGGGTCCGGGCCACGCCGCCGAAGGCACATTCGAGGTGAGTTTCACCGAGGACCAGTGGCGGGCGAAACTCCCTCCCGACGTGTTCGAAGTGCTGCGCCACGAAGCGACGGAAGTGCCCGGCTCGTCGCCGCTGCTCGAGGAGCATCGCGCCGGCACCTTCAACTGCGCCGGCTGTGCGCTGGCGTTGTTCGATTCCAAGACCAAATACGAGAGCGGCACCGGCTGGCCGAGCTTCTACCAGCCGCTCGACAATGCCGTGGGCGAAACCACCGACAACACGCTCGGCATGACCCGCACCGAAGTCCATTGCCGCCGGTGTGGCGGCCATCTCGGGCACGTCTTCAATGACGGCCCGCAGCCGACGGGCCTCCGTTACTGCATGAACGGACTGGCCCTGACGTTCACCCCGGCCTGACCGGGAGCTCCTGAGTTAGTAGCCGACCCTCCGACTGGCCCTTCACCCCTCCGGGTGGAGGGCCTCTTCTTGCAACCCCGCCCCGTCATCCGCCATCTTGCCAACCCGGGCGAACCGCCCCATCTGTTGGCGCGCCATGAAGCTCACCATCATCCAGACCGGCGACGTGCCCGCTGCGTTGCGCCCGCAATTCGGCGCCTACCCGCCGATGTTCAGGCGCATGTTCGACGAGGCCGGACAGGGGTTCGAGTACGAGACCGTCGCGGTCCATGACGGGGCGGCGTTCCCCGATGCGACAGGGCTCGACGGCATCCTGATCACCGGGTCGGCGGCCGGCGTCTATGACGACCACGCCTGGCTCGACCCGCTCCGCGCCTTCATCCGCTCGGCCTACGCCGCCGGCACGCCGATGCTGGGGATCTGCTTCGGCCACCAGATCATGGCCGATGCGCTGGGCGGCGACGTGCGCAAGTCGGACAAGGGCTGGGGCCTCGGCCGGCACACCTATGAGGTGAAGTCCCGCCCGGGCTTCCTCGCCACCGACCTGCCGGCGCTGTCGATTGCCTGCTCGCACCAGGACCAGGTGATTGTGGCACCCCGTGACGCCGAGGTGTTCCTCGGCTCGGAGTTCACCCCGAATGCCGGGCTGGTCTATGCGAATGGCAAGGCGCTGAGCCTCCAGCCGCACCCCGAGTTTCTCGACGACTACACCCTGGCGCTGGCGGAACTACGTCGCGGCAAGGCGCCGGATGCGATAGTTGATGCTGCCGTGGCCTCGGTGGCGACGCCCTCGCATAGCAGGGATATGGCGGGTTGGCTCGGGGCGTTCCTCAAGCGGTAGGGCAACGGGCCGCGTTGCCGCCGGATCCATCGGCCTACTGCTCGAGCAATGCCCGTATTTCCGCCCTTAGCAGCTCCATCCCGAACCTCGTCTCGCTCGAGGTGAGTATCAGCTCCGGGTGCGCCGCGGGGCGCTTGGCGATCTCGGCGCGGGTCTTGGCGACCGCCATTTCGAGTTCGTCGCGATTCGGCTTGTCGGCCTTGGTGACGACGATCTGGTAGCTGACTGCGGCGCGGTCGAGTTCGTTCATCACCGACTTGTCGTTGGCGTTCGGACCGTGGCGGCCGTCGATCAGCACGTAGACGCGGCGGAGGTTGGGGCGGCCGGTGAGGTAAGCGTGGATCAGTTTGGTCCACTGCTTCACTTTCTCCTCGGGCGCCTTGGCGTAGCCGTAGCCGGGCATGTCGACGATGCGGAGGTCGTCGGACTGGCTGTCGAAGATGTTGAGTTCCTGCGTGCGCCCCGGCGTGTTCGAGGTGCGGGCGAGCGCGGTGGTGCCGGTCAGCGCGTTGATCAGCGACGACTTGCCGACATTGGAGCGCCCGGCGAAGGCGATCTCCATGCGGTCGGCCGGCGGCAGGTCGGCGATCCTGACGCAGCCTTTGACGAAGGCGAAGGGCCGCGCGAACAGCAGCCGCCCGGCCTCGATCTGGTCTTCGCTGAATTTGGATTGGGTCTCGCTCATGGCTTTCCCATAGGGGAGGCAGGGGGAGAAGGGAAGAGTGGTGGGGCCGGAGCGTGGGATCCCCACCCTTGATCCCTCCCCACAAGGGGGAGGGAGACGACTGACGGCGCAATGAACTCGATCGGCCTCCCTCTCCCTTGTGGGGAGGGAATGAGGGTGGGGGTGGCCCCACGCTCCGGTCCACCCTAGGCTAAACCGGATACCCGAACGCCCGCTTCTCCAACCCCCTCGCAACAATCGCCTTCGAAAAGGCCGGCCAGTTGTCCGCCTTGTCGGCTGCTGCCCTGACCCGGTCCTGCTTGACGAGCCCGGTGAAGTGGAGCGCGGCTGGGACGCGCAGCGTCACCCCGACCTGGGCGGCCGCGGAGGCGAAGCGTTTCAGGGCCCATTCGGCAGGCTGGTCGATATCGGTTTCGTAGCGGAGGATGGGGCAGGGGAGGAACCGGCGGTTCAGCCAGTTGCGCCAGCGGTCGTACCAGCGCTCCTGCGCGTCGAGCCACAGGGCGAAGTCGTCGGCATCGAGCGTCAGCTGCAGCGCCGACGTGTCGACGCCCTGCCATTGGCCGAGCTCGATCGCCTTGCACCAACTGACATAGGCATCGATCTGGCGGCGCACCACGAAGATGACGCGCACGCCCGGCCGCGACAGCACCATGCGCTCGACGGTTTCGGCTTCCAGCGTGTCGTGCCAGAGCTTGAAGGCGAGGACGCGCTTGCGCCCGGCTTGCGCCTCGGCGGCGGCGCGCTCGAGCACGCTGTCCGGCTCGATCCGCTCGGCGAGGCTCTCGAAGAGATCGGGGAAGGTCTTGAGCTCGGCGAGATTGTCGCCGAGGCTCATCAGGTGGTTGGCGCCGGTACGGGGACCGGTGATGAGGCAGATGGTGTCGAGCACCGCTGCCTCGTCAGCTGGCCTTGCCGTCCGCTGGCTTGGGCTTCCGCTTGAAGCTTGCGGCGATGTTGGCGAAGAGATTCACCTCGGCGCCGTGGCGCTTCATGATGAAATACTGCTGCGTCACCGAAAGCGTGTTGTTCCACGCCCAGTAGATCACGAGGCCGGCGGGGAACGTGCCCAGCATGAAGGTGAAGATCACAGTCATCCAGTTGAAGATCATGGCCTGCGTCGGATCCGGCGGCGGCGGGTTGAGCTTCATCTGCACCCACATCGTGACACCCATGATCACCGGCCAGACGCCGAGGTGGAGAAGACCGCCGATCACCGGTAGAGCGACGGGGTTCCACGGGATCAGGCCGAACAGCGTGAAGATGTTGGTCGGGTCCGGGGCCGCGAGGTCGACGATCCAGCCGAAGAACGGCGCATGGCGCATCTCGAGCGAGATGAAGAGCACGGTGTAGAGCGAGAAGAACACCGGGATCTGGATGAGGATCGGCCAGCAGCCCGAGAGCGGGTTGATCTTCTCTTTCTTGTAGAGCTCCATCATCGCCTGCTGCTGCGCAGCGCGATCGTCCTTGAAGCGCTCCTGGATCGCCTTCATCTCCGGCTGCACGCGCCGCATCGCCGCCATCGAGGCGTAGGAGCGGCTGGCCAGCGGGAAGAACAGCGCCTTGACGATGACGGTTACGGCGAGGATGGCGAGGCCGAAATTGCCCAGGATTCCATAGAGGAACTGCAGGAGCTCGAACATCGGGCGGGTGATGAAGTGCAGCCAGCCCCAGTCGATCAGGAGCTCCAGCCGGTCGAAGCCGTAGGTCTTGTCGTAGTTGTCGATGATGCGCGTCTGCTTGGCGCCGGCGAATACGTAGGACTTCGACTGCGCGGTGCCGCCGGCCGGGACGACCACCGGGGTGCTCCCGACATAGCTGGTCTGGAAGACGTCGAGGCCGCCCGAGCTGGTGTGGGAGAAGCGCGCATTCAGCGGCGCGCCCGGCTCCGAGAGCACGGCCGTGGCCCAGTACTTGTCGGTGATGCCGAGCCAGCCGCCGGTCGGGCTGGTGTAGTCGGCCGGCTCGTCGACCTTGAGGTCGGAGTACTTCTTCGAGACGAGGTTGTTGGGTCCGAGGACGCCGAGCGGGCCTTCGTGCTGGACGAAGAAGTTCTGCACGTGCGGGATGCCTTGGCGCACGACGCGGGAATAGGGATAGAGCGCCACGTCGCCGCCGGTCTTGTTCTCGACCGACTGGGTGACGGTGAAGAGGTAATTCTCGTCGATATTGAGCAGGCGGCGGAAGGTGAGGCCCGCGCCATTGTCCCACACCAGCGTCACCGGGGTGTCCGGGGTGAGCGTCTGGTTGGCGCCCTCGACCGCCCACACCGTATCGGCGCCCGGTAGAGCGGCAGTCGCGCCGGCCACCGGGGCCCAGCCCTGCTCGACATAGTAGCCGCCGGGCGCGCCCGGCGGGACCAGCAGGGTGATGATCGGTGAATTGGGATCGACCGTCTCGGTATAGCGCTTCAGCTGCAGGTCATCGAGCCGCGCGCCGGTGAGGGCGATGGAGCCGGAGACGGCGGGCGTATCGATCTTGACGCGCGGCGTCGCGGCGAGCGCCGCAGTGCGGTCCGCAAAGGTGGCGTTGCCGGCGCTGTCGGTGACCGCCGCCGGGGCGGTGCCGTTCGCCGCCGGGGTGGCGAGGCCACCGTCGGTGGTGGTGGCGCCTACCTGCTGGGTCTGTTGGGCCTGCTGCGCCGCAGCGCGTTTCTGCGCCTGGTCAAGCTGTGGCCCGGCAACGAAGAACTGCCATCCGAACAGCACCACGACGCTGAGCACGATCGCAATGATCATGTTGCGGTTGTTTTCGGACTGCATCAGCTTTTCTTCTTCAGGTGTATCTTGGAAATCGAGGCGGCCAGGTCGGTGACCAATTGGCCGAACGGAATGCTCAGCGCCTCGCGGCGGCCGACGAGCACGTAGTCATGTTGGGGCTCGAACCCGTTCTCGCAAGCCTTGGCTGCGGCCCGAAGGCGCCGGCGGATGCGATTGCGCTCGGGCGAGTTGCCCATCTGCTTGGTGACGGTGAAGCCGATCCCCGGACGATCAATATTTCGCGCGTTCGCCTGCAGCGAAAACGCAGAGCGCCCGACGCGCTTGCCTCGGGCGGCTCCCAGGAATTCGGACCGGTTCTTGAGGCGCCGCAAAGCGCCGCCCTCCTGCGGTATGGCCGTGTTCACGGCCAATGCCTTAGGCCGAGAGCTTGGCGCGGCCGACGGCGCGGCGGCGGCTCAGCACCTTGCGACCGTTCTTGGTTGCCATGCGGGCGCGGAAACCGTGCCGGCGGGTGCGAACGAGCGTGCTCGGCTGGAAAGTACGTTTCATGACATCAGACCACGCCGGCGCGCGGTTCCTCTTATACTTACTGTCGCAAGATGCGTGCCGGCCGGGCCCGTGTACGGACGCCTACGGCAGATTGGGGCGGCTTATATGGAATTGGATCGGTGAAGTCAACGCGACCGGGCTGCGGCAGAACCGCTTTTCCGGCCGCCGAATTCGTCCGATTTCCACATTGGCTTGGTACCTGCCACTATTGTCGGAACCAAAGCCGGTGATAATGAGGCGCGGGGCTTGGACCCCGGTGCACCAAGAGGGCGAGATTGGCCGAAATCCTTAATCCCGACCTCTGCGTGATCGGGGCCGGATCGGGCGGCCTTGCCGTTGCCGAGGTGGCGCGTGCCTATGGCGCCTCGGTGGTGCTGGTCGAGAAAGCCAGGCTGGGCGGCAACGCCCTCCATACCGGGGCCATTCCAGCGAAGGCCCTGGCGGCCGCCGCCGCCCATGCCCAGGCGATGCGCGACGGCCCTCAGTTCGGCATCGCCGCCGACGACCCAAAGATCAATTTCCGCCGTGTGCATGACCATGTCGAGCAGGTGATCGCGGCGCTGGCGCCGATGAGCGCGGCGGCCCGCATCGAGGCGCTGGGCGTCGATATCGTGCACGGCACGGCCCGCTTCATCAACCGCCGTGCGGTCGTCGCCGGCGAGACCGAGATCCGCGCCCGCCGCTTCGTCATCGCGACGGGTGCGAAACTGCCGGTGCCCGCGATCCCGGGGCTCGACGCCGTGCCGTATTTCACCAGCGAGACCATTCTCGACAATACGAGGAAACTCACCCACCTCGTCGTCATCGGCGGCGGGCCGCTCGGGCTCGAACTGGCCCAGGCCCACGCCCGGCTGGGCACCGAGGTGACGGTGGTGGAGAACGGCCCGCTGCTCGCCGGTTTCGATCCCGAACTTGCCGCGGTGGCACTGAAGCGGCTGGCGGAGGACGGGGTCGCGCTTCGCCCCAATTGTGCGGTGAGCGCCATCCTGCCGCGCTCGATGGGCATCGGCGTCGCGGTACGGAGCGGCGAGACCGACGAACTGCTCGATGCGTCGCACATTCTTGTCGCCGGCGAGCGGGTTCCCAATCTCGACGGGCTGGAGCTCGACAAGGCCGGCATCAGGTCGAGCAAGGCCGAGCCGCACCTGCTGCAGTTGTCGCCGTTGCTGAAGACCAGCAACCCGCGCGTCTACGCCGTCGGCGAAGCCGCCGGCGGCCAGTCGGTGCAGGCGGCGGTGCGGCAGGCTCAGGTCGTGGTGCGCAACGCGCTGCTCGGTGCGATGGCGCGGCCGGACCCCCTGCGCGTGCCGCACGTCGTCTCGACCGAACCCGAGCTTGCCGAGATCGGGCTCAACGAGGGCCTCGCCCGCGCCCGGCATGGCGCCAATTTCCGTGTCACCCGCTGGTCGTTCGCGGATAACGATCGCGCCCGCGCCGCACGCGAGACCTACGGCCTCGCCAAGCTGATCACCGATCGCTCCGGCCGCATTCTCGGTGCCGGCGTGGCCGGGCCTGGGGCGAGCGAACTGGTGGCGCTATTCTCGCTCGCCATGTCCGGTGGGCTCACGGCCGGCGATCTCGCCGACTTCGTCGCACCTTACCCGTCCCATGCCGAGATCGCGGTGCGGCTCGGCGAGGAATTCCGCCGCGCCGATGCGCAGAAGCCGCTGATCAGGCAGTGGATCAGTCTCAACAAGCTGCTCGGCTAAGACCTATTGTCACGTGTTGTCGCTGGAAAGCTGTTGCTTTCCCCGCTAAGCATCGCTGAATGGCCACACACAACCGCGCGATGCCGGGTCCGTTTTCCGGGCTGTCCGTCAAGATCATCGCCACCATCATCGTGGTGATTCTTGCGGTCGAGGTGGCGATCTACCTGCCTTCGGCCGCCAATTTCCGCTACAGCTGGCTCAATGATCGCCTGCGCGTCGGCATCGTCGCGGCGCGAGTGCTCGACGCGGTGCCCGATGCCATGAACCTGCCGCGTACGCTCACCGACCGGCTGCTGAACTCGGCCGGGGCGCTCGCCATCGTCTATCGCCGCGAGGGGCAGAGCCAGCTCATCGAGCTCGAGAACGTCACCATGCCGACCGAGGCGGTGACCGTCGACCTGCGCCAGCACGATCCGGCGACGCTGATCCTCGGCGCCCTCGAGACATTGCTATTCGGCTCCAATCGCACGCTGCGCATCGTCGGCGAGGAGAATGGCCAGCCCGACCGGGTCATCGAGGTGCTGACGCCGGAGGCGCCGCTGAGGGCCGAACTGCTGGTCTACTCGCGCAACCTGTTCTTCCTGTCGCTGATCCTCGCCATCATCACCTCGGCGGTGCTCTACGTCTTCGTTTCGCGCATCCTCATCGCCCCGATCCGCCGCCTGACCGGCAGCATGGTGGATTTCTCCGAGGCCCCGGAGAATGCGGCGCTGATCGTCACCCCCAGCAACCGCAAGGACGAGATCGGCATCATGGAGCGCGAGCTCGCGGCGATGGAATCCGACATCTACTCGATGCTGCGCCAGCGCCGCCACCTCGCCGACCTCGGCCTCGCGGTGGCCAAGATCAACCATGATCTCCGCAACACCCTGACCTCGGCGCAACTGCTCTCCGACCAGGTGGCCAATGTCGACGATCCCAAGGTGCAGCGCCTCGCGCCGCGCCTCGTGCTGTCGATCGACAAGGCGATCGGCTTCGCCCAGTCGGTCCTCGACTATGGCCGCCAGAGCGCCACCCCGCCACGGCCGGTGCCGGTCGACCTGCATCTGCTGCTTGACGAGGCCGCGTTCGATGCCGGGCTCGTCGGCCACCCGTCCATCCGCTGGACCAACGGGGTGCCCGACGCGGTATCGATTTCCGCCGATCCGGACCAGTTCGCGCGCATCTTTGACAACCTCTTGAAGAACGCCCGCGAGGCCTTCGAATCGGCCGGCAGCCGGATCGAGGCGCCCTATGTCGAGGTCACTTTCAACGAGACCGACGAGTGGCTGACCCTATCGGTTTCCGACAACGGTCCGGGCCTGCCGCCGCGGGCACGGGAGAACCTGTTCGTCGCCTTCGAGGGCTCTGCCCGGGCCGGCGGTACGGGCCTCGGCCTCGCCATCGCCCGCGAACTGACCGAGGCGCATGGCGGCCGGCTGAGCTTCGTCGACCAGCCGGTCGGTACCCGCTTCGACGTGACGCTGCCCCGCGCCATCCGCATCGCCTGAGCCGTCGTCAAGGCGCCGAAAATGACGTCGCCACGATACTTGCAATGCCGCACCGCCCCATGTATGGGTCACGCCGTTCGCCGGAACGATACCCCGGCCGTGCGCGCCCTTAGCTCAGCTGGATAGAGCACCAGACTACGAATCTGGGGGTCAGGAGTTCGAATCTCTTAGGGCGCGCCAATCTTGCATGTGCATTACAGGCCGATCTGCTGAGGGCGGCGCACTCGCTAGAGTGGCCGAGCTGGCCTGCTGGCCCTTAAGATGATGCCGCGCTCCATTGCGTCCCTGTCCAACCATCAAGCGGCTGCCGGTGCCGATGAGCGAGTGCCTCGATCCACGGTTGCGGCCAATGTCGGCGGCTAGCGTTCCCGGGTCTTGCCGCCCGGTGGCTAGCCTCGCCTCTCGGCCCTCCTGAGCGTGTCCGCGCTCCGTTGCAGGGCCTGCCGTTCGTCGTCCGACATGTCCGGTTCCATCACGCCGGTGACGCCGCCGCTGCCGACAATGCTGGGCAGTGAAAGGGTCGCGCCGTATTGCTGGTGATAGCTGCCGATGGGCACGACCGCCTTTTCGTCGCGGAGGATCATTTCGGCGATGCGTACCGAGACGATGCCTACCCCGTACTGGCTGGCATTGTTGCCTTCGATGATAGTGATGTTGGCGTAGCGGACCGCGGCCTCGACGCGCTTGCGGAACTCGTCCCGGTTCTGACCGCGACGCTCGATCTCCCCGAGCAGCGGAACCCCGGCGACACGGGCCGACGACCACACGAATACCTCCGACGTGCCGTGTTCTCCGATGACCTGGGCCTCGACGAAGGCCGGGCTGACGCCGAGTTCGTGGCCGAGATGGACGCGAAATCGAAGGCTGTCGAGGTAGGTGCCCGTGCTGAGGACGCGGTCGTGACCGGCCAGCCGGCGCGTACGGTCGGCCAGCGCGTCCGGAGGGTCAGTCACGACGAGCAGCAGGGCGTCCGGCGCCGCGCGGACGACCTGGGGCACGATGTCTTCGAAGATCTTGACGTTCGCTTCGAGCAGCCTGAGGCGTCCGGCCGGGTCATTGCGGTCGGTGGCGCCGCCGGTCTTTTCGTTCACGCCTGCCGTGATCATGACCACCGCGGCGCCAGCCAGGTCGTCGTAGTCGCCGTCGCGGATATCGGTGGCCGGGGTCAGCGGCGTTCCGTATCCCATATCGGTTGCGATCGCCTCGGCGCGCTTGCGGGTGCGGTTGACCAGCACGATCTCGCGTGCCGTCCCGCGCGTCACGGCGGCGAGGGCGCACGCGGACCCGACCGTGCCCATCCCGACAATGCCAATCTTCATGATCGTCACTCCTTTGTCCTGTGCGCGCGGGGATCCGCGCACCGCGTTTGCTCCGCTATGGTTCTCAAAGCCTCTCGCCATGCTTTCGCGGTGTTGCGGCGAGCGCGGCTATCTTGCCGAGTTCCAGCTTGCGACGGCAGCCGCTCCGGCCTGCGCCGCAAGGCGATCTGGCCGGCGACGGCCAAAGGGCGCTACGGTCCACTGGACAGTATGCGATCTACGCAGTATGATGGCATTCACAGTAATTGCCGAATTCATCAGTATTCGATCGGGAGATCGCGATGAGTTGGCGGCATTGCAGGCTAGCTTCCAGTTGCTTGGTGCAATTTATGTTGCACTTTGTTGCCGTAGAGCGCATTTTCTCCTGCATGATTACTTGATCGCCGAGGAACGAACTAAGCTTTAGGGCGCTCGCTGTTATCTGAAAATTCCGGGATCTAGCCACAATGGTAAAGGTTTCGCGCAGGACGGTACTGAAGGGCGTGGGAGCGCTCGGCGCCTCTGTATTGCCCATTGCTGCTGCCTCCGGTGCTGCCGAGGCACAACAAGCACCCACACCTGAGGCACAGCCTGCGGCTCCTGCCCCTACGGCCCCTCCCGCTCCGGCCCCTTCTTCGACGGCCCCGTCCTACACTTATCTTTTCTTCAATACCGATGAGGCCGCCTTCATCGAGGCCGCCGTTGCCCGCCTCATTCCCAAGGACGACCAGTGGGGCGGCGCGCTCGAAGCAGGGGTGTCGAACTACATCGACAAGGAAATGGCGTCCGGGTGGGGCGCGGGAGAGCGATTGTACCGCAGCGGCCCATGGCAGGCCGGCACGCCAAGCCAAGGCTATCAACTCGCCTTCACGCCCGCCGAGCTGTTTCGGACGGCGATGCGCGCGATCAATGCCGAACTGTCCCAGACCCCGTTCGCAAAGATGAGTCCTGCCGACCAGGACACCTATCTCAAGGGACTGCAGGCGGGCGGCAAGGATCTCGGCGGGGTTCCCTCCGCCGAATTCTTCGCCGAGCTGTGGGAGGCCACCATCGAGGGCTTTTTCAGCGACCCCGTCTATGGCGGTAACCAGGATATGCTCTCCTGGCGGATGCTCGGTTTCCCGGGCGCCTATGCCTCGTACTACGATCTCGTCGACCAGCACGGCATCAAGTTCGATCGGGCTCCCACGAGCCTCGCCGAGAACATTCACGGACACATCACCCTCGATCCGGGCATCCCGGCCCGCTCACCCTGACCAAGGTGGAGATCAAAAGTGGCAGACGTCCTGCAGTCGGTTGATGTCGTGACCATCGGTGTTGGCCTCACCGGCACGATGGCAGCGCTGGAACTGGGGAAGCTGGGACTGAAGATCGTCGGAATTGAAAGCGGCGCACCACGCGAGACGGTGCCGGATTTCCAGTCACCTGCGATCCACGACGAACTCCGCTTCTCGATCCGCAAGGCGATGATGCAGGACAACGTCAAACAGACGGTGACCTTCCGCAACAGTTCGGACCAGACGGCCCTGCCGATCCGCCGCTGGCAAAGCTTCCTGCCCGGGACGGGCCTGGGGGGCTCGTTCGTGCACTGGAACGGGCAGACCTACCGGTACCAGGTCGCCGACTTCATCTACAAGACGCATCTGGCCGAGCGCTATGGCGCGAACTTCGTCGAGCAGTGCGGACCCGAGCTGATCGTGCAGGACTGGGGCGTCACCTATGACGAACTCGAGCCCCATTACGACCGCTTCGAGTATCTGCTGGGGACAAGTGGCCAGGCCGGCAATATCAACGGACAGATCGTGCCGGGCGGCAATCCGTTCGAAGCGCCACGCACGCGCGGCTACCCAACTCCGCCAATGAAGGAGCCCTATTTCGGGGCGATCTTTCGCAAGGGAGCCGACAGTCTCGGCTACCATCCCTATCCGCAGCCATCCTCGAACCTGAGCCAGCCCTACACCAATCCGGAGGGCCTGGAGCTTGGACAGTGCGTGTTCTGCGGCTTTTGCGAACGCTATGCGTGCGAGCATTTCGCCAAGGCCAGCCCCCAGACGACGATGCTGCCAGTGTTGCTGAAGATGCCGAACTACGAGCTGCGAACCAACTGCCAGGTGTTGAAAATCAACCTGGACTCAACCGGCACGCAGGCCACCGGCGTCACCTACGCAGACGCCACCGGCCACGAATACGAGCAGCCGGCCAACCTGGTGCTGGTCACGGCGTTCCCGCTCAACAACGTCCGCATGCTGCTGGTTTCGGGTATCGGCAAACCCTACAACCCGACGACCGGCGAGGGCGTGGTTGGACGGAGCTACTCCTATCAGACCACCGGTGGGGCGACGGTGTTCCTGGACGAGAGCATCAACATCAATCCCTACATGGCGTCGGGCGCCAACGGCACGGTGATCGACGATTTCGGCGGTGACAATTTCGACCACGCGCAGCTCGGCTTCATCGGGGGACAATATGTCGGCGCGATCATGACCTCGGGCCGCCCGATCGAGAACCACCCCACGCCCTCGGGCACTCCTGCCTGGGGCCTCGAATGGAAGCAGGCTGTCGCGCGTCACTACAACCACACCATACTGGTTGGGCAATACGGCACCTCCACGTCGAGCCGGCTGAACTATCTGGACCTCGACCCAACGTACAAGGACGCGTGGGGCATGCCGCTCCTGCGCATGACGTTCGACTTCCCTGAGAACGACATCCGGATGTCGCAGTACATCGCCGACAAAGTCGTCCAGATCGGGCAGGCGATGGGCGGCACGAGCATCATCCGTGGCGGTACCACCCGGCCGTACACGACGACCGTATATCAGACCACACACAACGCGGGCGGTGCGATCATGGGCGCCGATCCGAACACCAGCGTCGTCAACCGCTATCTGCAGTCCTGGGACGTCCACAACGTGTTCAGCCTGGGCGGCTCGGCGATCCCCCAGAACGCCGCCTACAATCTTACGGACACGGTTGGTGCGCTGACCTACTGGGCGCTGGATGCGATCCAGAACCAGTACCTGAAGTCGCCTGGGCCGCTGGTGCCAAAATGACTCTCGGTCGTCTCCCGTCCGTTGCACTCGCCGCGATCCTCGTCGCCGCCCCCGGCCTCATCTACGCGGCGATGGCGCAGACCCAGTCCGACACGCCGGCGCCCGACCGCGGGCGCGGCGCGATAATCGCGGCCCAAGGCACGGCATCGGGCGCACCGGCTTGCGCGCTATGCCACGCCTTCGATGGTGCATCCGACGGAAGCGGGGCGTTCCCTAGAATCGCCGGCCAGCCAGCCTCGTACCTTGCAACACAGCTGGGATATTTTGCCTCCGGTGTGCGCAACAGCGCCATCATGTCCCCGATCGGCAAGGCGCTGAGCGCTGAAGACGTGGCCGCCGTGACGGCCTATTTTGCCGAACTCGACGTTCCGTTCCTGCCGCTCGCGCAGCCTGACGAAACACTGGTCAAGGCCGGCCAGGAGCTTGCCAAGGTCGGCAATGCGGCCCGTGGGATTCAGGCCTGCGACAATTGCCACGGCCCGGAGGGCGCGGGCGAGCCGCCGGTTATCCCGTACCTCGCCGGCCAATACGCGAGCTACATCGCCTTCGAATTGCAGATGTGGCAGAGCGGCTACCGCACCAGCAGCCCCGAGGAGATGGCCCCGTTGGCTGCCAAGCTCACCGCTGAGGATGTCGCGGCGGTCGCCGCATACTACCAGCAGGTCCGCGGGTCCGACGCCATCGTGGCACCGCAATAGGAGGTCGCATGCTGACCGAAGAGGGAGAACCGCACAGGTCCGCCGCCAGCAGGAGAGAGCACGTGGCCGTGCCGATCGATACCGAGACTGCCGTACAGGCACTCAAATACGGCCCGCGCGGCGCCTTGCTGATCTCCGCGATCGCCGTGGGCCTGCTCTTTATCTGCTGGCTCCTCTTCTATTTCCTGCTGTTCTTGCCGCGAGGCGCAGTTGGCTGAGACCGAAACCCATCCGCTGAGACGCCGCCTTCCCGATGGGATCATGCCGGAGGAAGAGATCACGCGCACCGAGAACCGGTGGGTGGCAGTCATGCTCGGCATGCTCGGTTTGATGATGGTGGTGATCGTCGTGACGGGGATCACCGATTCTCTTCATCCACCCAGCAACGTCGAGACGATCGACCCGACGACGCTGCATCTGGGTGGTGAGTTTGCCGAAAGCAACCTGGGCACCGCCCGCGAACCCGACGGCTCGGTCACGGCGCGGCTGGTTGCAGATCAGTACGCCTTCGTCCCCTCCTGCACGCTGGTCCCGGCCGATACGCCGGTGAAGTTCCGCCTCACCAGCACCGATGTGATCCACGGCTTCCTGCTTCCCGTAACGAACGTGAACACGATGGTCGTCCCGGGCTACATCGCGGAGGTCCGAACCACCTTCACCCGGACCGGGGTCTACAGCATGCCGTGCAACGAGTTCTGCGGCAGCGGTCATCACGGCATGCTGGCGAAAGTCGAGGTGGTGCCGGCCGAGCAGTTCCCAACACTGACCGCAGACGAAAGGACAAGCTGTGCAAAATAGCGGCCGCCTGGCCCTGCTGCACTTCTGGGTCGCCTTTGCAGTCTTCCTGCCGGCCGTGGTGCTGGGTGCCTGGCAGATGCTGATGCGCAGCCCCCTGCCGGCGCCGCTCGATGATCCCGATGCGTACTACACGTCGGTGACGCTGCACGGCACGGTGATGGCCTATGTGGTCACCACGTTCTTTGCCATGGGGCTCGGCTACGCGGTGGCGGCGACCAGCCTCGGCCGCCCGATCCGCGGGGCCACGGCGGCATGGATCGGCTTCATCATCTGCCTCGTCGGCACGGTGATGGCGGTGGCAACGATCCTGTCCGGCCGGGCATCGGTGCTCTACACGTTCTATCCGCCGCTGCTCGCAAGCGCTTACTACTATGGCGGGGTCTTCCTGCTCGTCGCCGGATCGATGATCTGGGTCGTGCTGATGATCTACAACATGGGATTGTGGAAGCGGGACAATCCGGGCCATCCGGTGCCGCTGGCGATGTTCGCGATGACCGCCACGGCGATACTGTGGGGCTGGTCCGCGAGCGGCGTCGTCATCGAGCTCCTCGGCATCCTCCTGCCACGGTCTCTCGCACTGACGACGGAGATCGATCCCGGTCTCGCCCGCACCCTGTTCTCGATCACGCTCCACTCCATCGTCTATTTCTGGCTCATGCCGGCCTATGTCGCTTTCTATACCCTGGTGCCACAGGCAGCCGGCGGGCGGCTCTACAGCGACACGATGGGACGGCTCACCTTCATCATGCTGTTGGTTTTCTCGCTCCCCGTCGGGCTCCACCACATGTTCGCCGATCCGGAGCTTGGCGACGGGTTCAAGTTCGTGCAGTCGTTCCTCACCTTCTTTGTCGCGCTGCCGACCCTGCTGACAGTGTTCTCGCTGACCGCGAGCCTCGAAATCGCCGGGCGGGCGCGTGGCGGCAAGGGGCTGCTCGGCTGGGTTGCGGCATTGCCGTGGAACGAGCCCATCGTGCTGGCGGTCGGGCTGTCGCTGGTGATGCTGGGCTTGGGCGGGTTCGGCGGGCTCATCAACATGAGCTACGCGATGAATTCGATGATCCACAACACGTCATGGGTGACGTCGCATTTCCATCTGATCTTCGGCGGCGCGGTGGTGATCATGTATTTCGCCACCGCCTATGAGATGTGGCCGCGCATGACCGGCAGGCCCTTGCGGTCCAAGACCCTCGCCTGCTGGCAGCTGTGGCTGTGGTTCGCCGGCATCATGATCGTCACCATTCCCTGGCACATCACCGGCCTGATGGGGCAGCCGCGGCGCGTCGCCATCTTCGACTACAGCGATCCGTTCGTCGCCCCGACGGCGCCCTGGGTCATCGCCTCGGTGATCGGCGGGGCGATCCTGCTGGTGTCGGCGATCCTGCTCATCGTCATCCTGCTGCTCTCGCAGGTCGGTGAGAGAAAGCTTGCCGAACCGATGCGCTATGCGCTGGCGGTAAATCCGCCCCGAACCGTGCCATCATCCCTGAACGGCTTCGCACTGTGGAACGGCATCCTGGTTGTGCTCATGCTGGTCGCCTACGGCTATCCGATCGGACAGTTCTTCGTCCTCAAGTCGACGGTGCCGGCCTACGAAGTCGTTCGTGCATCGAACGAGGCGCGCTAGTGGCTCACGATCGCGGCCCCTTCAAGCTCAGCAATCCATGGCCGGTAATCGGCTGGGGCGTGGTGGCGGGCGCCCTGGTCGTTTCGGTGGTGCTGGGCTTTGGAGTTCTCAGCCGATTTCAGCAGAACGCTCCGACGCTTGATCTGTGGGCCGCGATTTGCCGTGGCCTCGGCATCACCTCGGACACGGCACCGGCAACCCAGCCACAGCCGGCATTGAACACACCGACACGGATCGCCTGGACCCCCAGCACGCTCGAGCAGATTGCCTCGGGCGATGCCGAGCGAGGTGCCTTCATCGCCATGAACTGTGTCGCCTGCCATGGACAGCGAGGCGTGAGCGGCTCGGATGTATATCCCACACTTGCCGGGATGAGTCCGGCCGTCATCTACAAGCAGCTCGACGATTTCAGGACCGGCAAGCGCCCCTGGGGCGTCATGGGAGGCGTCGCCAAGGCCCTGTCCGATCAGGACTCAGCCGACGTCGCGGCCTATTTTGCCTCTCAACCCAACGGGCTCCCGCCGGTTGATGGCTATCGCGTTCCCGAGCCGGGGCGCAGCCTGAGGGAGACAAATCCGGCCAAGCGGCTGGCCTTTGCGGGCGATCCGGCTCGCGGTATCCCGCCCTGCGCGGCCTGCCATGGACAGGGTGGCTACAAGATCGGGGCGCCCGCACTGCAACAACAGCGTCCCGACTACATCGAAGCGGAGTTGCAGTTCTTCGCCCAGGGCGTGCGCGCGAACGATATCTTTGGACAGATGCGAAACATCGCAAAGCAGCTCACACCGGACGAGATGCACGCCCTTGCCCTGTTCTACAGCGAGAGCGGCGGACCCCAGGCAAGCATCCGCTGAGTGCGAACCGCAGGTGGCCGCGGGTCCCCCGGATGGGCGCAAGTTCTCGCGATCCAGTCCGGGGCTCCGCGGCCGATGCTCAGCCGGTGATGCTCACCGCGTCCGTCGAGAGCGCCCCCTCGCTGATGAACAGGCCGATGGCCCCATCCTTGAACGCATGCTCGTCTGTGTCCTCGACGCTGATGGAAACGCCGTCGACGGTCGCCTCGATGCGGGTCCCGCGGACTCGGGCCGTGACGGAGAGTTTCTTTTCGAACTGGAACGGGAACGCCGTCTCCCCCAGCACGCTGGTCTCGTTGTCGCGGACCCGGACGATCTGCAGCTTGCCCTCGCGGGTCAGCCGTACCCCGTAGTAGCGCCGGAGCCCTTGGACTCGCAGCGCAACGCCGCCATGGTTGCCGAGGTGGATGACAATCTCGGATTTGACCGCGTAGTCGGTCCACTGCCGGGTACCGTGTGAAATCAGCCCCTCGCCACGGTTCTGCGAGATGCGGAAGCTGGGCGGAAAGCGCTTCGAGTAGAAGTCGACGCCGTTGACCCACGCCATGCGCCAGAAATCACAGTCTCCGGCCGGGCGGCGGAGCGTCAGCGCTGCGGGACCGTCCCAGCGGAGATAGTCGACCAGCAGCATGCCGTCCGCCCGCTTGCCGGTGCCGGTGATTGCAAGGCCGATTTCGCCGATCGGCTGTCCGCCGAACTCGGGCAGGGTCCATTCCAGCACCGTCTCGGCGCCGGGTTGCAGGGCCACGGCTTCGCCGTCGACGTCGCGCAGTTGGTCATGCTCATCATAGACGCGCAGCCGCAGCCGGACGTCGATCGCACCCTTGTTGGCGGCGGGCGCCGCGACCCGGGCCTTCACGACCTGGCTGGGATAGACGAGCGGAGTCGCCATCAGGTCGTAGGTGCGCATGTTGAGCATTTCGCGCGGCGAGAAGGTCGGGGTGGTGGCGCATGCCACCTGTCCGGGACCGAGCGCCTCGTAGGCGATGGAGAGCGCCCTGCTGCCCTCGAACTCGGCGTTCGAGACCCGCACGTCCTTGCTCAACGCAACGCCGAACTGCGGCTGGAAGCCTTGCCGGCTGCCGGGCAGCGAGAAGTGGAACTGGGCGCCGTCCTTGGGCGCCGCCATCTTCTGGCCTCCGGCAAGCTGCAGGCCGAGATCGGTGAGGTAGTAGGCCTGACGCACCGCATCGTTGATCGAACTGCCGCCATCGGCAGACGAGATGAGCAGCCGGTCGGCGATCGGCCCGCGCCAGTCCGGACCTTCATCGAGCCCGTCGAGCCCGTTCATGATGCCGAGCAGGCAGCCGACATTGCCGGCGTTGCAGTCGGTGTCCCAGCCCGAGGTATTGACGATCATCTGCGCGCGCTGGAAGTCGTGCGGCGCATACAGCACCGCCATCACCATCAGCGCGTGGTTGGGCACGACATGGCAGTTGCCGGGGTACTTGTCGTAGCCGTATTTCTCCTCGATCTGCTTGCGGGTATCCCGCCAATCCGGGTTCGCCTTGTGCCAGGCGCGGATGTCGGCGATCAACCTGGCGATCAGGCTGTCGCGCGGGATTTGCGCCAGCCCGGTGTCGAGCAGGTGGTCGATGTCGGAGGAGCCGAAAGCTTCCGCCTCCATCGCCGCCCACAGCATCGCCGCATGGACGGATTCACCGTCGTGGCTGACCTTGCCGGCCTGCTCGGCGAGCCTTGCCGCCAGTTCCGGCTGGCGCGGCGCGACCATGGCCCACCCGTCGATGAAGATCTGGGCGCCGATCTGCTCGGCGACGGCCTGGCCGTTGACGGCGATCGAACCCGAGGCCGGCGCCGCGACGCCGCGCTTCAGGTTCAGCCAGGCGGTGTGCTCGGTCGAATTGCCATTGCCGCCCCACCACAAGATCGAACGTTCCTCGACGATGTAGTTGAGCCAGGCCTTGCCGATCTCCTCGGCGCTGAGGTCCGGCTTGATGCCGTAGTCTTCGAGCGCGCGGATGAAGGTGAACGTGCCGGCGACATCGTCATCGGTGACCACCAGCGGCTGGTTGAGCCGCTCGTGCACGTAGTACTCGATGGGCCCGAGCTCGGCCATGATCCGCTGATAGGTCCAGCCCTCGAACGGGCGGCCGAGATAGACGCCGACCAGCTTGCCAAGCACACCGGCATAGACGCGTTCGAGATAGTCGTTCGGAACCTGCACTTGAAAACTCCTGTGGATGTGTTGGTTGCGGGGCTCAGCCCTTGACCGAGCCGCCAGCCATGCCTTCGATGAAGCGCCGCTGCAGCAGCACGAACAGGATCACTACCGGCAGGACGATGATCAGCGCGGCGGCCATGATCTCACCCCAGTCCGAGCTGTACTGCCCCGAGAGCAGGAAGAACGACACCACAGCGGTGAGCTTGTCTGCCTTCTGGAGGAAGGTCGTGGCGATCAGGAACTCGTTCCAGGAATAGAGGCCGATGATCAGCGCCACGGTGAGGATGCCCGGGGAGACGATGGGCAGCATGACCCTGGTGAAGACCTGCCAGTGGCTTGCCCCATCGACCAATGCCGCCTCCTCGATCTCGCGCGGGACGGCGAGGAAATAGGTGCGGAGCAGCATGACCGCGAAGGGCGAGTAGATGGCGGTGTAGATCACCGCGACGAAGAACACGTTGTTGATGAGCCCGAGCTTGGCCCCGCCGAAATAGAGCGGAAAGAGGAACAGCTGGATCGGCGCGGTGGTGGTGCCGAGCAGGTAGAACGTCACGATCTTCCAGCTCTTCACCTTGCGGCGCGCCAGCACATAGGCGGTCAGCGAGGCGGTCGAGCAGACCAGAATGATGGTCAGCGCCGTCAGCAGCGCCGAGTTGAAGAAGGTCTGGCCGAACTTGGCGTCCTTCCAGGCGCGGGCGAAATTGTCCCAGCGGATCACGTCGGGCAGCGCCAGCGGGTTCTGGACGATCTGGGCGGCAGGCTTCAGCGAATTGAGGACCAGTAGCGCAATCGGGAATAGCGCAACGAACAGCCCGATGCCGAGCACCACATAGGTGATGGTGAGCGTCGTCCGGCTTTCAACCAGCTTCATGTTCGTGCTCTCTCGCCTGGATGCGGATGTAGAAGAAGGTCGCAACGAGCCCGATGCAGCTGATGACGAGGGCGACCGCCGCCGCCTGCCCGACGTTCAGGTCGTAAAAGGCGTTGCGGTAGGCCATGGTGGAGAGCACTTCGCTCGAGAAAGCCGGGCCACCCTGGGTGAGGATGTAGACGAAGTCGAAGACCAGGAACGACCAGATGATGGTCATCACCATCATCAGGGTGATGGTGGGCCTGATGCCCGGCAGCAGCACGTAGCGCATCATCTGGAAGAAGGTCGCCCCCTCGAGCCGCGCCGCCTCGATCTGTTCCTGTGGCACCTGGCGGAGTGCGGCAAAGAAGATGACGCACAAGAAGCCCCACCAGTGCCAGAGGTCGACAGCGGCGACGCCGTAGAGCGCGGTGGATGGCTGCGCCAGCGGGTTGGCGATGCCGATGCCCATGCGGTTGAGGAGGCCGAAGACGCCGGTGACCGGGCTGTAGATCATCCCCTGCCAGACGCGTGCCGTGATCGCAGTGGCGATCACCACCGGGAGGAAGTAGACGACCTGGAAGAAGGTGCTGCCGCGCCTCGCGACCAGCATCATAGTGGCGGCGAGGAGGCCCATGCCGATGGGCACGATCATGAAGATCGCGGTCCAGATCAGGTTGTTGGTGAAGGCCGTCCAGAACACCCGGTCGCCGAGCAGGGCCTCGAAATTGCCCAGCCCGACAAAGCTCGGCACGGTGATGCCGTCCCAGCGGAAGAACGCAAGAGCGATCGTCAGCAGGGCCGGAATGAGGATGATGACGACATTGATGAGCAATGTCGGGACCAGATAGAGCCGGTGCATGGGAATCTCCGTTGGATGGGGCGGCAGCCCGATGCCGCCGCCCCGTCCGACACGTCGGGAGGACGTGAACTAGAGCAGATCGGCAAGGCTGACCTTGCCGATCCAGGAGCTGGAACTACTCGTCGCGCGCCGGGATCGCCGGCACCTTCCCCTCGGCGGCTTCCTGCTTGAAGGTCGCATCGAGCTTGGCGAGGAAGTCGGCGGTGGTTGACTTGCCCAGCCAGACTTCCTCCATGCCGCTCACGAGATACGTGTCGGTCGCAGGCGGCAGGAACGTCCAGGTGGTGTAGCCGTACTGCCCCTTGTCCACCGAGGCGGCGAGGTTTTTCATCGTCTCGGTGTAAAGCGGCAGGACGTCGGGCGACATCTGGACCTTGGAGAGATCGCGCAGCGGCGCGTTCCATTCACCCTGCCAGACCGAATTGATGTCGCCGTAGAACTTGTCGGAGAACACGTAGTCGATGACCGCCGCGGCGCCATCCGGATTCTGCGAGGTCGAGGCGATCGAGAAGGTCGAGCCGATACCAAGTGCATAGACCGGCGCCCCGACCGACGGATCGGACGGGAAACCGACAAAGCCCGGCTCGGCATTGTTGGGTGCGAAATAGGTTCCGACGTTCGAGAAGTTCCAGGTGCCGGTGGGCGCCATGCCGGCCTGCCCCGTCGCCACCTGCGCGAAGGCCTGCTCGCCCGTGAGCGAGAAGTAGTTGGGGCCGAAATAGCCCTTCTGCCACCACGAGTTGAGCGTATCGATCGCCTTGACGAAGGGCTCGGCAGTCCACGGGATTTCACCCTTCAGCGCCTTGTAGACGTTATCGGGGCCGGCCACCGAGTTGAGGATGATCGAGACATAGTGTTCGTTGGTCGGGCGCCAGTCGGCATTGCCGGCGCCGAACGGCACGATGCCCTTGGCGAGCATGGCGTCGGCCAGCGTCTCGAGTTCGACAGTGGTGGTCGGCGGGGTCCAGCCGTTCGCGGCGAACAGCGTCTTGTTG
>NZ_JAQGJL010000316.1 GCF_028290645.1 Devosia sp.
TCCCAGCCGAACACCCCCTGGAAGGCGATGTTGTGGACGGTCATCACCGTCTTCACCCGGGTTGGCGCGTTGAACCGGGCATAGGCCGGCGCGAGGCCGGACTGCCAGTCGTGGCAGTGGAGGATATCCGGCTGGTAGCCCGCAATGGCGCCGCGCGACAGCTCGTAGGCCGCAAAGCTCAGCGCCGCGAAGCGCCGCCAGTTGTCCGGCCAGTCCCTGCCGTCCGGCCCGAGATAGGGATTGCCCGGCCGGTCGTAGAGGTGCGGGGCATCGAGCGCGATGACGTCGAGCCCGTTGGCCCGCCCCGCCACCAGCCGCGCCGGGCCGCCGAAGAAATCCAGCAGCTGCAGCGCCTCGCGGCCGCCCTCGAGCCCCGCCATCACGCTGGGATAGCCCGGCAGCAGCACGCGCATCGACACGCCATGCGGCGCCAGCGCCGCCGGCAGGGCGCCGACGACATCCGCGAGCCCTCCCGTCTTGATCAGCGGGAAGGCCTCCGAGGCGACGGACAGGACTTCGATCATGGGCTCCGCCAGCTATCTGCTCGCCTGGTACTTGTCGATCATCGGCTGGGTGACCAGCGTCACCCCCTCCGCGGTACGGCGGAACCATTGCGCGTCGAACGCCGGATCCTCGCCGATCACCAGCCCCTCGGGGACATGCACGCC
Organism: Devosia sp.; assembly: GCF_028290645.1. Classification (GTDB taxonomy): domain Bacteria; phylum Pseudomonadota; class Alphaproteobacteria; order Rhizobiales; family Devosiaceae; genus Devosia_A. The sequence continues at coordinate 669 of NZ_JAQGJL010000316.1, forward strand.
GCGATCGACCACCACCTTCTTCAGCCGGGCGCCCCGCCCGATGGTGCAATAGGGCAGCACCACCGCCTCGTGCAGCTCGGAATAGGAGTGCACCCGGCTGCCGGTCGAGAGCAGCGTCTTGTCCAGCGCACCGCCCGAGATGATGCAATCGCCCGAGACCAGCGAGTTCACCGCCGAGCCGCGCCGCCCGTCGAAATCATGCACGAACTTGGCCGGCGGGGTGATCTCGGCGAAGGTCCAGATCGGCCAGTCGCGATCGTAGAGGTCGAGCTGCGGGGTGACGTCGCAGAGGTCGATATTGGCCTTCCAGTAGGCGTCCACCGTCCCCACGTCGCGCCAGTAGGCGACTTCCTCGTTGGGCGAACGCACGCAGGAGCGCGGGAAGCGGTGCGCCCAGGCCGAGCCGTTCTTGACGATATAGGGGATGATATCCTTGCCGAAATCCCGCGCCGACCCCTCGGTCGCGGCGTCGCGGCGGAGCTGCTCCATCAGGAACCGCGTCTCGAACACGTAGATGCCCATCGAGGCCAGCGCCATGTCCGGCTTGTCGGGGATCCCGGGCGGATCCTTCGGCTTCTCGACGAAATCGACGATCCGGTCACGCCCGTCGACATGCATCACGCCGAACCCCGAGGCTTCCATGCGCGGCACTTCGAGGCACCCGATGGTCACATCGGCGCCCGTGTCGACGTGCTGCCGGAGCATGATCTCGTAGTCCATCTTGTAGATGTGGTCGCCCGCCAGCAGCACGATGTAGCGCGGGCCGTAGTCCTCGATGATGTCCATGTTCTGGTACACGGCATCCGCGGTACCTTCGTACCATTGCGTCTCGGAGACGCGCTGGCTCGCCGGCAGCACGTCGAAACTCTCGTTTCGCTCGGTGCGGAGGAAATTCCAGCCGCGTTGCAGATGCCGGATCAGCGAGTGCGCCTGATACTGCGTCGCCACCGAGATGCGGCGGATGCCGGAGTTCAGCGCGTTCGACAGCGCGAAATCGATGATGCGGGACTTGCCCCCGAAATACACCGCCGGCTTGGCGCGCCGGTCGGTCAGCTCGAACAGCCGCGTCCCCCGCCCGCCCGCCAGCACATAGGCCATCGCTTCACGCGCCAGCGGCGATGGTGTCCGGTAGTCAGCCATAGTTTCCTCCTCCTATCGCGTGATCAGGAAAAGTTACGAGACTTTTCTGCTTCGATCACGCGGCCCTCCCATGCCCGCTCAAGCGGGGTCGTATTTCAGAAACAGCGTCGACATCGGCGGCAGGTAGAGATCGGCATAGGGGCCGAGCCCCTCGACCTCGCTCGCCCTTGCCACCACCTTGCCCTGGTTCCCCTTGTTGGTGCCGCCGTACCAGCCGGCGTCGGTATTGAGCCGCTCGACCCAGTTGCCGGCAAGCGGCATCGGCACGCGGTAATGGTCGCGTGGCGTCGGCGTCATGTTGGAAATCACCACCACCGGCGGGTGACCCGGCGCCTTGCGGGTCCAGGCGAACACCGAGTTGTGCTGGTCGTTGCCGATCAGCCACTCGAAGCCTTCCGGCTCGTTGTCGCGCGCATGGAGCGCCGGCAACTCGCGGTAGAGCGCGTTGAGATCGGTGACCAGCCGCCGCATGCCCTCGTGCGCCGGGGCCTCGAGCAGGAACCAGTCGAGCCCCTTGGCCTCGTTCCATTCCTCGCGCTGGGCATATTCCTGGCCCATGAACAGCAGCTTCTTGCCCGGCCAGCCCCACATGAAGCCGTAATAGGCCCGCAATCCGGCGAACTGCCCCCAGTCGTCGCCGCCCATCTTGGAAAGCAGCGAGCCCTTGCCGTGCACGACCTCGTCGTGGCTCAGCGGCAGGATGAAGTTTTCGGCGTAAGCATATAGCGCCGCAAAGGTCAGGTCGTTGTGGTGATAGCGGCGGTGGATCGGGTTGCGGCTCATGAACCGCAGGGTGTCGTTCATGAACCCCATGTTCCACTTGAAGCCGAAGCCCAGCCCGCCGAGATGCGTCGGCCGCGTGACGCCGGGCCATGCCGTCGACTCCTCGGCGACCATCACGACGCCGGGGTGTTGCT
>NZ_JAQGJL010000347.1 GCF_028290645.1 Devosia sp.
GGTTGAGGAACAGGATCCCCACCACCAGCACGGCGAGGCCGGCGAGGTTGAGCACGATGATGCGGCGCGCCAGGCTCGAAAAGATGGTGAGCGCCAGCAGCCGCCGCACCCATTGCACGGCCACCAGCACCCAGTGCCCGAGGACCACCGCCGGACGGTTCAGCCGGGCCAGCAGGCCCATCGGGGCCGTATCGGGCGCGGCTGCGGGCAGAGGCTCGTCGGTGGCGGCCACGGTGTGCCTATTGCTCCTTGAAGCGATATCCCACGCCGTAGAGCGTCTCGATCATTTCGAAGTCGTCGTCGACCGCCTTGAACTTCTTGCGCAGCCGCTTGATGTGGCTGTCGATGGTGCGGTCGTCGACATAGACCTGGTCGTCATAGGCGGCGTCCAACAGGGCGTTGCGCGACTTGACGACGCCGGGGCGGAGCGCCAGCGCCTGGAGGATGAGGAACTCGGTGACGGTCAAAGTGACGCGCTGCCCCTTCCAGGTGCAGGTATGGCGCTCCTCGTCCATCACCAGCGAGCCGCGCTCGATCAGCGCCTTGCCGGGGGTGGGTTCGCTCCCCGGCGTGCCCGGGGCCGCCGAAGGATCGCGCGGCGCGGCGCGGCGCAGCACCGACTTCACCCGCTCGACCAAGAGGCGCTGGCTGAACGGCTTGGTGATGAAGTCGTCGGCGCCCATCTTCAGCCCGAACAGCTCGTCGATCTCCTCGTCCTTGCTGGTGAGGAAGATCACCGGGACATCGGATTTCTGCCGCAGCCGGCGCAGCAGTTCCATGCCGTCCATGCGCGGCATCTTGATATCGAGAATGGCGAGGTCCGGCCGGTCCGCCGTCAGTCCTTCGAGGCCCGAAGCACCATCGGTATAGGTAGCGACGGAATAACCTTCAGCCTCGAGCGTCAGCGACACCGAGGTAAGAATATTACGGTCGTCGTCCACCAGTGCGATCTTGGGCATTGAGCTCCCTTTCATGCGGAACTTCGGCGCGAGTCACCCCGCGTCCGAATTGTGGCGGACATTGACTGCCACAATTGCGCATAAATAAGGCGTCAAGCCAAGGATTGCCAGCATGCCGCACTCAACCGAAGTCGCAGGACTTACGTCGTAAGCCGGATTCGGGGATGGCCGGGGGCACCTAACGGAGCCTAACTCACCGTCATTCCAGACCGAGGATGACGGCCATGGGCCATGCAATACACGACGAACTTGCTAACCGCATCGGGACGCTGGCGATGGTCCGATGGGACGAACTGCCGCCCACGCTGGTTGAAACAGCGCTTGCCGAAGGCGAGGGCCGGCTTGCTGCCGGCGGGGCGCTCGCCGTCACCACCGGCGTCTTCACCGGCCGTTCGGTCAAGGACAAGTTCATCGTCCGCGACGCGGTGACCGAGCCCCATGTCTGGTGGGATAACAGCCAGTCCATGGCGCCCGAGGCGTTCGAGCGGCTGCTCGCCGACATGCTCGCCTCGACCGCCGCGCGCACCCTCCACGGCCAGCACCTGCTCGCCGGCGCCGACGCGCGCCAGCAGCTGCGGGTCAGCGTCATCACCGAAACAGCATGGCATGCGCTGTTCATCCGCAACGTGCTGATCCGGCCCGAGACGCCGGGCGAGGGCGCCGACGTCACCATCCTCCATCTGCCCAGCTTCACCGCCGACCCGGCCCGCCACGGCAGCCGCACCGGCACGGTGATCGCGCTCGACATGGCGCGCAAGCTCGTCCTGATCGCCGGCACCGCCTATGCCGGCGAGATCAAGAAATCGGTGTTCTCGCTGTTCAACTTCCACGCCCCGTTCGCCGATACGCTCCCCATGCACTGCTCGGCCAATGTCGGCCGCGACGGCGACGTGGCCCTGTTCTTCGGTCTCTCGGGCACCGGCAAGACGACGCTGTCGAACGACCCCGAGCGGCTGCTGATCGGCGACGACGAGCACGGCTGGACCGCCGACGGCGTGTTCAACCTCGAGGGTGGCTGCTACGCGAAGACCGTGAAGCTGAGCCCCACCGCCGAGCCGCAGATCCATCGCGCCACGCAAAGCTTCGGCACGGTGCTCGAGAACCTCGAGCTCGATGATGCGCTGGTCCCGCTCTACGACGACATCTCGCTGACCGAGAACACCCGTGCCGCCTATCCGCTCGAAACCCTCCCGGCGGTCGCCGAGGGCGGCGTCGGCGGCAAGCCGCGCACCGTGGTGTTCCTCACCGCCGATGCCTTCGGCGTGCTGCCCCCGATCGCGCGCCTGACGCCGGAGCAGGCGGTGTTCCACTTCCTCTCGGGCTACACCGCCAAGGTCGCCGGCACCGAGCGCGGCATCACCGAGCCCACCGCCACCTTCTCGGCCTGCTTCGGCGCCCCGTTCATGCCGCTGCACCCCACCGTCTACGGCCGGCTGCTCGAAGAGCGGCTGCAGGCCTCCGGCGCCCGCATCTACCTGCTCAACACCGGCTGGACCGGCGGCGCCTACGGCGTGGGCAAGCGCATCGACATCGCCACCACCCGCCGGCTGCTGAATGCCGCGCTATCAGGCGAACTCGAACACGCCGAGACCCGCATCGAGCCGCTCTTCGGCATGGCAGTCCCGCTCCGCGTCGAAGGCGTCTCCCCCCGTGCCCTCGACCCCCGCGCCAACTGGGCCGACGTCACCGCCTACGACGCGGCAGCCAGCAAGCTGCAGGACCTGTTCGCCGCCAACTACCGCAAGTTCGACGCGGTCCAGGTCGCGGCGGAGTAGGGGCGCTCAGTCCCGTCGGTCATCCGACCTGCCGGTGCGAGCTGCCCCTCCCCTAGGAATGGGAGGGGGACCCTCTCCGTTGGTCTTCGCAAGTCCGGAATGCTGCGTTCGCGGTTCAATCGTCTCCCTCCCCATTCTTAGGGGGAGGGGACAGGGGTGGGGATCCGCAACCACCCGGCTCTCGTCGTCCAGCGACAACAAACAAAAAAGGCCCCTCCCGGGGCCCATCGCGCTACCGCTCCACGCAATCTTAGTTCGTCGAATAGAACACGTGCGAGCCGATGGCCGCGACCCGGTGGAACGTGTGCGACCATTTCGGCGCCACGGCCGTCGTGTGGTAGAACAGCGCCGAGTTCGGGACCACGCCCGGCCGCTCGCCGCGCTGGAACTCGTAGAACGCGTCCTCGGCCATCTTGATCGACCGGTTCCACGCATTGCGCTCGCGGCCCATGTCCGACCTTCCGTCACAGGCGAAGGTGAACTGGCACTTATAGCGGCCCTTGTCGGCGTTCTGGAACACCACGCCGCAGATCGTCGAGGGATACTTCTTCGAGAACGCCCGGTTGATGATGACGTTCGCGACGGCCAGCTGGCCCTCGCGCGTTTCCCCGCGGGCCTCGTGGTAGATCGCCTGCGCGAGGCAGAGCTTTTCGCCCTCGGCCAGCTTCACCCGCTTGAACGTCGGCACGAACTCGTCCTGCGCGTAATTGGTGAGCACGGCCGCGGTAAGCGCCGGCTTGTTGGAGAAATCGACGCTCTCGATGGCATCGAGCGCCTGGTTCTGGCGCTTGGCGATGTAGCCCATCAGTACCGCTTCGGTGAGCTCCGCCTGCGGGGAGACGACGTCGAAGCCCTGGAAGCTCTGGAGCTGCTGCTTGCGGGCGACATAGGCCTCGAGCAGGGCGGGAGTGAGTTGCGGCTGGCTGTCGGTGTGGAACTGCTGGCGCTTCAGGCTCACCGCTTCGGTGAACGCGGCAGGAACCACGGTGTCGCTGGGGAGTTCCTCAGCTGAGGACGGAGCAAGGGTCGCGAGCAGCACAAGTGCTGCTGCGGCAAACGCCAGTGCGTGCATGAAAACACGTAATGCTGGAGCGATCGGCCCTGCCCGCAATCCGCCTACCTTCCCCCGATGCCGCCCCCCGAGGCAGCCCAGTTGGTCTATTTACCCGTGCAAACCCTAGCCGACGCCGGGTAGCGATGGAACCCAGAATTTACAGTTACTTAACCATGAACGTTAGGCTCTTAAAACGAGGTTAATGCACCCCGATGCAGGGTGAAACCCCTGATTCTCATGGAGTTTGCGGATAGCTAAGCGCCGCTTGCGGCAATCGATAAAAGTTAATCGATCCGAATCGTTGCACGAACACCACAGTCCGGCGCCCGTCGAAACGGGAGCCGGGCGGCATTGATTGCGATTGGACTTGCTGAGTCGGTCAGGCGGCGGCGAAGGCCGCGTGCCTCAGGTCGTGGAGACTGTCCATCACCGCGATGCAGAGCGCCCTGATCTCGTCGGAGGGCCGGACCAGGTCGGGCACCATGATGGTCTGCAGCCCCGCCGCGTGCGCCGCGCGCACCCCGGTGTGGGAATCTTCCACCGCGATGCAGAGCTCCGGCTCGATCCCGAGGCGCCTTGCTGCCATCAGGTAGGGCTCGGGGTGCGGCTTGGGGTTGATCACGTCGTCGCGCGTCACCACCGCCTCGAACATCGAGAGGATCCCCGCGCCGCCCAGGTGCCCGAGCGCATGCGGCGCCCGCGACGAGGTGGCCACCGCCGCCGGGATGCGGCGCGCCTTCAGTTCGGCGAGCAGTTCGTGCACCCCAGGCTTGACCGGCACCACGTCCTCCATCCGCTCCCGCATCAGGGTGCGGCACTTCTCGTCGAAGATCGTGTAGGGGAAGCTGACCCCATAGGCCTCGACCAGCAGCTTGTTGGTGGTCTCGTGGCTCGAGCCGACCATCGCATGATGGATCAGGTCGGTCATCTCGAAGCCGAGATCGGCGCTGACGTCCCAGACGATCTCTTTGAACACCATCTCGGTATCGAGCAGCGTTCCATCCATATCGAAGACGATGGCGGAAAAGGGCTTCAGCGGCGCAGTCGGCAGTGTTGTGGGCATGCCGCCGATATAGGGAGATTTCGCCGCCGCGGCTACCCTTGGCTTCAACGGCTCGCGCTGAAGTGCTATGTGCTGGGCGATGACCGCGTTCGATCCCTATGACGTGCTCGGCGTCGGCAAGGCCGCCCGCCCCGCCGACATCAAGCTGGCGTACCGCAGGAAAGTGCAGGTTGCGCACCCCGACCGGGGCGGCGACCCGGCGCATTTCGTGCTCGTCGTCCGCGCCTTCGGGCTGCTCTCCGACCCTGATTCGCGGCGCCTCTTCGACGAGACCGGCATCGTCGACGACGAGGCGGTGAAGACCTATCGGCGCGAGGTGGCGACCATTCTCGCCGACATGTTCGACGCCGCCGTCGAAACCGCCATCGCCACCGGCCTTAAGCTCGAGCGCGTCGATTTCATCGCCCAGATGGCCACCGCGGTCGAAACCGGCCTCGCCGACGCCCGCCGCGCCCTGCAGCGCACTGACACCGAGATCGGCGCGTTGCAGACGCTGCGCAGCCGCATCCGCCGCACCGACGAGGACCGCAACATTTTCGCCGAGCGCCTCGACGCCCAGGTCGCCGCCAAGGCCGAACAGCACCGCACCATTAAGCGCCGCCTCGCCATGCTGGAAACCGCGCTCGCCGAACTCGGCAACTACGAGAGCGAAACCGAACTGATCGCGGCACTGGAGGCTGAGGCCTGAGGGCCACCTCGGGTCCCAGCCTTCGCTGGGATGACACCGAGTGTGGGGATCAATCGGGGTTTTCCCCAAGAAGCTCCACGGTCAGCGGGTCCTCCATCCCGTCATAGTACTTCTCCAGCGCCCGCCGAAACACCGCCCCAACCACCCCCGTCGCACCCGCAAA
>NZ_JAQGJL010000359.1 GCF_028290645.1 Devosia sp.
GTACCGGAACGTCGCCGAACTCCACAAGGCGCGCGAGATCATCGCCTCGGGCGTGATCGGGGAGGTCAAGCACATCGAGGCCAGCTACCTGCAGCACTGGCTGGCGCTGAGGGACTTCAACGACGCGGCAAACCTCGCCGGGACCTGGCTGTGGCGGCTGTCGAAGGGCCACGGCTCGAACGGCACGGTCGGCGACATCGGCATCCACATCCTCGATTTCACCACCTTCGCCACCGGGCAGGACATCGTCTCGATGAACTGCCGGCTGCAGACCTTCCAGAAGGTGCCTGGCGACCGCATCGGGGAGTACGTGCTCGATGCCAATGACAGCTTCATCATCAGCGCCGAGTTCGCCAACGGCGCCATCGGCACGATCCACTCGTCGCGCTGGGCGTCGGGGCATTCGAACGACCAGCGGCTGCGCGTCTACGGCAACAAGGGCGGGCTGGAACTGAGCCACGGCCACTGGGGCTCGCTGCTGCGCGTCTGCGCGGGCGAGGACGTCGCGACCTCTACCTGGCGCGAGGTGAAGGCCGAGCCGGTGAAGACCAATTACCAGCGCTTCGTCGAGGCAGTGCGGACCGGCATGCAGACCGAGCCGAGCTTTCGCCACGCAGCGGGGCTGCAGAAGGTTCTCGACCTGGCGCTCGTCGCCGATCTCGACCGCAAGGAACACCGGGTCTAGCCGGACCCAACATCTCGGGCGCTCAACCCGCCCAGCTTCGAAGGAATACGAATATGCGCATGCTCATTCTTGGCACCGGCGGCATGGCCGCGCAGCACGCCAAGCACTTCGCCGCCATCGACGGCGTAACGCTGGTCGGCGGCGTGGACGTCGATCCGAACCGGCTCGAGAAGTTCAACCAGACGCACAACATCCCCAACGGCTTCGCCTCACTCGACGCGGCGATCGCCTGGGGCGAGTTCGACGCCGTGGCGAACGTCACGCCGGACTCGATCCACCACCCGACCTCGATCGCCGCGCTGAAGGCCGGCAAGCACGTGTTCTGCGAGAAGCCGCTGGCGACCGACGCGCAGAAGGCGTTCGAGATGGTCGAGGTGGCGGAGAACGCCGGGCTGATCAACATGGTCAACCTCACCTACCGGAACGTCGCCGAGCTGCAGAAGGCGCGCGAGATCGTGCTGTCGGGCCAGATCGGCGCGGTCAAGCACGTCGAGTCGAGCTACCTGCAGAGCTGGCTGGTCTCGAAGGCCTGGGGCGACTGGCGCACCGAGAGCAAGTGGCTGTGGCGCCTGTCGCGCAAGCACGGCTCGAATGGCGTGCTGGGCGACATCGGCGTCCACATCCTCGATTTCGCCTCCTACGGCTCGGGGCTCGAGATCGAGCACGTGTTCGCGCGGCTCAAGACCTTCGAGAAGGCGGCCGGCAACAAAATCGGCGAGTACGAACTCGACGCCAATGACAGCTTCACCATGGCGGTGGACTTCGACAACGGCGCGCTCGGCGTGATCCATGCCAGCCGCTGGGCCACCGGCCACATGAACGAGCTGCGCCTGCGCGTCTATGGCGAACGTGGCGGCGTCGAGGTGCAGCACCGCCACGACGGCTCGCGCCTGCGCGTCTGCCTCGGCGAGAACGTCGAGACCGGCACCTGGGAAGAAATGGAAGTGCCGCCCGTGCCGACCAACTACCAGCGCTTCGCCGAAGCGGTGAAGACCGGCAAGATGCAGGAGCCCAGCTTCCGCCACGCCGCCGAGCTGCAGAAGGTGCTGGATCTCGCGACGGTGTCCGAGCGCGAGCGCAAGGAACTGGCGACGCATTAAGCTATCGGTGATCGCCTTCTCCCCTTGTGGGAGAAGGTGCCCGAAGGGCGGATGAGGGGTTCTCTCCGCGTACGGTGTCGCTCCTCGCTTCGCTCGGATCGCGCATCGCGAGCGATGCGGGACCCCTCATCCGGCGCTGCGCGCCACGTTCTCCCACAAGGGGAGAAGGCAGGTCGGTGGGCGGGATGGTCTCAACGCAGCCCCGCCCCGCCCATTGCAACCCAATCGTCCCGGGTCCATTTATGAATCCGCGGAATCGGAGGGGCTTATGGGGATTCTCGGCGCTATCATCATCGGGTTCATTGTCGGCATCATCGCCAAGCTGATCACGCCGGGTCCCAAGCCGCGCGGGTTCATCCTGACCACGGTGCTTGGCATCGTCGGGGCGCTGGTCGCGACCTATCTCGGGCAGGCCATCGGCTGGTACCAGGCCGGGCAGCCGGCCGGGTTCTTCGGCGCCATCGTCGGGGCGATCATCGTGCTGCTGATCTGGCGGCAGCTGGCCAGACCGCGCTGAAATCATGGACATCCCCATCATCGAGACCCACCGGCTGATCCTGCGCGGTTATGCGTCCGCGGACTTCGACGCCTTCGCCGCCATGTGGGCCGATCCGGACGTCGTGCATTTCATCGGCGGCAGGAGCTTTTCGCGCGAGCAATCGTGGCAGCGCTTCCTGACCCGGGCCGGGGGCTGGGCGCATCTGGGCTTCGGCTTCTTCGCGGTGATCGAGAAGGAATCCGCCCAGCTGGTGGGCGAGGCGGGCTTCCACGAGGCGCGGCGGACGATCGAGCCATCGCTCGAAGGCACGCTCGAGGCCGGCTGGGCGCTGATGCCCTCGGCGCAGGGCTGGGGCTACGCCACCGAAGCCATGCAGGCGGCAATCGGCTGGGCCGGCGCGCAGTTTCCGGGGCGCCGGATGACCTGCCTGATCAATGTCGACAACCTCGCCTCGATGCGCGTCGCCAGCCGGCTGGGCTTCAAGGAGTTCGCGCGCACCACCTATGCCGACGAAAAGGTGGTGCTGTTCGAGCGCTGAGCGGCAAACGAAAAAGGGCGCCCCGCGAGGCGCCCTCTCCAATTTCAGAAGAGGCCTACTGCGCGGCAGGCGCCTGCATGGCGGGAGCCTCCATCGCGGGCGCTTCCATGGCAGGAGCCTGCATGGCGGGCGTTTCCGCCGGTGCAGCGGGCGTGGTGGCCGGTGCCGCAGGGGTCGCAGCCGGAGCTTCAGTGGTTGCTGGAGCAGCAGGCGTTGCAGCCGGCGCTTCGGTGGCCGCCGGAGCTGCCGGGGCCGGCTCGGCCGCCGCCGGTTCGGGCGCCGGCGCCGGGGAGGCGTCGGTAATGCGGCCGTCGGTGTAGGGCGTGTAGGTGCCGCCCTGCTTGGCGATGTAGTCGGCAACCACCTTCTCGAGCGGCGGCCCGAAATCGTAGGCGTTCACCGCGTTCGAGCCGAACAGCGCGTAGCCATCGCCGCCGCCGCGCACGTAGTTGTTGGTGACGACGCCGTAGGTCTTCGCCGGGTCGATCGGCACCCAGTTGTTTCCGTCCTTGACCAGCACGTCGCCGACGAGGCGCGAGCCGGCGGGCTTGGACTTGTCGAAGGTGTACTTGAGGCCGGCGACCTGCGGGAAGCGGCCGGCGACGTCCTCGATCTGGCTCAGGCCGTTCTCGAGCGAGGCGACGAGGTCGGCGCCGGTGATCTGGAAGGTCGCGAGGGTATTGGAGAACGGGAGCACGGTGAGCACCTCGCCCATGGTGATCTCGCCCTGGTCGATCGAGGCGCGGAGGCCCCCCGAGTTGGCGATCGAGATGGTGACGCCCTGGTCGGCAACGCGATCGAGCTGGGCATCCGCGACGAGGTTGCCCATCGAGCATTCCATGACGCGGCAGACATCGCGGTTGCCCTCGATGGGGGCGGCGGCAGTGCCGATGACTTCGGACTTCAGGGCTTCGAGCGGCTTGCCCAGTTCGGCGACGCGATCGATGAAGCCCTGGTCGGGCTTGACGGAAGCGTCGAGGACGATCGGCGCGCCTTTGGCGGAGATGAGCTTGCCGGCATCGTCCCAGGTGACCTTGATGTCGCCCAGATACTTGCCGTAGCTGCCGGCCTGGACGATCGGCACGTCGACGCCGTCCGGGTTCTTGACCAGCGTGGGGTAGGGGCCCGCGGCCTTCTCGTCGGTCGAGCTCAGATAGGTGTGCGAATGCCCGCCGACGATGATGTCGATTCCCGGCACGGCCTTGGCCAGTTCCTGGTCGACGGTGTAGCCGATATGCGAGAGGACGATGATCTTGTTGATGCCGGCGCCCTCGAGCGCGGCGACTGCGCCCCCGACGTAATCGGCGACGTCCTGGAACGCCACGTTGGGGCCGGGCGAGGCGATTTCCGGGGTGTCCTCGGTGGTGGCGCCGACCACGCCAATCTTCTCGCCATCGACGGTAAGGACGATCACGCCCGGGGGCAGGCCCTTGAGGTCGGCATCCTTGGTGGAGTCGAAGTTGCCGCCGATGATGGGGAATTTGGCGGCGGCGATGAACCGCGCGAACTCGGCCGGTCCGTCGTCGAACTCGTGGTTGCCGGTGGCGACCACGTCGAAGCCCATGTCGTTCATGAAGTCGGCGACGATCTTGGACTTGTACTGCGTGTAGAACAGCGATCCCTGGAACTCGTCACCGGCCGAGAGCAGCACCACGTTCTCGCCGGCGGCCTTGGCCGCGGCGCGCTGCGCGTCGATCTCGGTCTTCAGCCGGGCGATGCCGCCGAAGCACTCGCCCTTGGTCTCGCCCTCGGCATTGCAGGTCGAGTCCGAGGCGGTGATCGATTCGAAGCGGGAATGGAAATCGTTGATGTGGAGAATGGTGAGGGAGAAATCGGCATAGGCCGCACCGGAAAACCCGGCAGTAAGTGCCAGCGCCGAGGCGCAGAACAAAAATCGCTTCATATCCCTGTCCTTTCGTGGCGGTCCGATTGGCCCGGACCCTTCTCTCATTGGATTGCAACGCGGTCATAACAGCGCCGGTGCGCCCCCGTGCCATGCCACCTGCAACGCCAGTGGAGCCCAGAGTTAACAACAGTTCGCCTGAGAGCGGAAGGGCGGCAGGCGACGCTTTTGGGCTTCCATGAACGGGCGGTTCGGTTACTCTCCGCCGCGTTTTGTGCGGGGAGTCGACTATGCAGAGTGCCTTGATCGTCTGGGGTGGGTGGAACGGGCATGACCCCGAGGAGAGCGCCGCGATCTACCGGCGCTGGCTGCACGAGGACGGCTATTCGGTACGCGTCGAAACCGATCTCGCCGTGCTGGCCGACCCGGCAATCCACGATCTCAGCCTCATCATCCCCATCTACACCATGAGCAAGATCGACAAGGAACCGCTGGCCAACCTGGTCAAGGCGATCGAGGGCGGCGTCGGGCTTGCCGGGCACCATGGCGGGATGAGCGATGCGTTCCGGGACGCGGTGGACTACCAGTTCGTGGTCGGCGGCCAGTGGGTGGCGCACCCCGGTAACATCATCGACTACACGGTCGACGTGAAAAAGCCCGAGGACCCGATCATGCAGGGCATCCCGGCGTCTTTCCCTTATACCTCCGAGCAATACTACATGCACATGGACCCCTCGGTCGAAGTGCTGGCGACGACGACCTTTTCGGGCCAGCATGCGCCCTGGACCAAGGGCGTGGTGATGCCGGTGGTGTGGAAGCGGCACTACGGCGCCGGCAAGGTGTTCCATTCGACGCTCGGGCACCAGGCCAGCGAGTTCGAGAACCCGCACATGGCGACAATTCTCCGCCGCGGCATCAACTGGGCGGCGCGGGCGGAGAGCTGAATACGCGGTCACGCTGGCGTGCTCTCGAGGTGACTTGAAACTTCGCTGCAAAGGGTGCCGTTCTTGCTCTCCGAAGCCAGGGGAGAACGATGGCGAGCATCACTGACGGCGCATTGGCAGAGACGAAGCCGAAGGGGCCGCTGGTCTATCGGCAGGCGATCCTCACCCGCGTCACCCACTGGGTGTGGGCGATCGCGATGTTCTTCCTGCTGCTCTCCGGATTGCAGATCTGGAACGCCCACCCGGCGCTCTATATCGGCCAGCAATCCGGCTTCGCATTCGACAACGCGATCCTCAGGATCGGGGCCGAGAACACAGATGCCGGGCCGCGCGGTTTCACCACCCTGTTCGGGCAGAAATTCGATACCACCGGCGTGCTGGGGATGAGCGGGTCGGCGACGCAGCCGAACTTCGTCGGTTTCCCCGACTGGGCGACGATTCCGTCGTTCCGCGACCTCGCGACCGGGCGCGTGGTGCATTTCTTCTTCGTCTGGGTGTTCCTCGGCGCCATCGCCATCTGGCTGGTCTCGAGCCTTTTCAACGGGCACCTGTGGCGCGACGTGATCCTCAAGCCGCGCGACCTCCGCGACCTGCCCAGGGACATCTGGGACCATCTGCGGTTCCGCTTCCACCATGGACGGACCTACACACCGCTGCAGAAAGTCGCCTATTTCGGCGTGTTCTTCATCCTGTTCCCGCTGATCATCCTCACCGGGCTCACCATGTCGCCGACCATGGATGCGGGCTGGCCTTGGCTGGTCGACGTGTTCGGCGGGCGGCAGACGGCGCGCACCATCCACTTCGTCGTCATGCTGCTCCTGGTGCTGTTCTTCGTCGTCCACATCGTCATGGTGCTGCTGGCGGGGCCGATCAACGAGCTGCGCTCGATGATCACCGGCTACTACCGGACCAGCCCGGACACGGAACCCGATACGCGATCTCTCCACCCCGCCTCCCTCCCCCTTGAGGGGAGGGAACGAGGGAGGGGGTGGTTCGGTGATCGCCGACAGACCCCCACCCCCAGCCCCTCCCCTCAAGGGGGAGGGGGGCCGGCCACCCAGGCGCAGGAAGGGGAGAAATCCAATGGCTGAGCTGATCCTCAACCGCCGCCGGCTGATCGGGCTCGGGGCCGCGTCGGGCGCCTCGCTGGTCCTCGCCGGCTGCGACCAGTTCGATTTCCTCGGGCAGCGCAGCGATCCGGTGCGCAACTTCCTCGAGCGGGCCAACCAGCTGACTTATGCCGCACAGCGCGCGCTGGTGGGTGACCAGGCGCTGGCCCGCGAGTTCGCGGAGAGCGAGATCCGGCAAGGGCAGCGTCCGAATGGCTCGACCGACCCGCGCTCGAACGTCCCCGAATACAGCGACCTCGCGGCGACGGACTTCGCCAACTACAAGCTCAGCATCACCGGGCTGGTGGAGACGCCGAAGCAATATTCCCTCGCCGAACTGCGCAACATGCCGTCGCGCACGCAGATCACCCGGCACGACTGCGTCGAAGGCTGGAGCTGCATCGCCAAATGGACCGGCGTCCCGCTGAGCCGCTTGCTCGACGAGGCCAGGGTGAAGCGGGCGGCGAAGTTCGTGGTGTACCACTGCTACGATATGATGGGGGGCGGGCTGTCGCCGCCGGTGCCGTATTACGAGAGCTCGGACCTCATCGACGCGTTCCACCCGCAGACCATCGCCGCCTACGGGCTCAATGGCGGGGCGCTGCCGATCGAGAACGGCGCGCCGATGCGGATCAGGATCGAGCGGGCGCTCGGCTACAAGCAGCCGAAATACGTGCACACTATCGAGCTGGTGGACGGGTTCTCGCAGTACGGCCTGGGGCAGGGCGGGTACTGGGAGGACAATGGGTATGACTGGTATGGGGGGATTTGAGGGGGCTCCACATCCGCACCGAGCGTGTGGCCACCCCCACCCTTGATCCCTCCCCACAAGGGGGAGGGAGACGACTGAGAGTGCAGCGAAACGCGATCGGCCTCCCTCCCCCTTGTGGGGAGGGAATGAGGGTGGGGGTACCCCACGCTCCGGCCTTCGACTGGTCCCCCGCATAGCTCCCCTGCGCCCGCATTTCCCGATTTCCCTTGCCAATCCGCGCTTTATCCCCCATATGCGCACCATTCGCCCCGCCCGGTTATCCCCGCGAAGGGATTTGGCGCGATGATGGCGATGGACTTCTCTTCTTACTGGCCAAGACGGTGAGCGGCGAAGTGCCCCGGAAATGTCCCCCGCAATAGCGGGAACACCGGGAGACAGCGCAACCGTGCGGCAATCCCGTCGCCATTGCATTTTTTGATCGCGCCGAGCCCGAGATGGGCCCCAGGCGCACCTCGCGCACCGATTGGCCCGGAGCGCGCCAATGAAAGTTTGACCATTGACCAATTCATTCTCCGAACTCGGCCTTTCGGTGCCGCTCGTCAGCGCGCTGACCGCCGCCGGGTTCGACACGCCCACCCCCATCCAGGCGAAAGCCATCCCGCCGCAGCTCCTGGGCCGTGACATCATGGGCATCGCCCAGACCGGCTCGGGCAAGACCGCGGCTTTCGGGCTGCCGATCCTTGCCGGCCTTGCCGAGCTCAAGGGCCGCGCCAACCCGATGACGACCCGGGCGCTGATCCTTGCCCCCACCCGCGAACTGGCGGTGCAGATCGACGAAGTGCTGCATAAGCTCGCCGGAGCGAAGATCTCGACCGTGCTGGTGCTCGGCGGCGCCTCGCGCGGCGGGCAGATCCAGAAGATCGCCCGCGGCGTCGATGTCGTCATCGCGACGCCCGGCCGGCTCAAGGACTTGGTCGACGACCGCAAGCTCAAGCTCACCGAGACGCGCTGGCTGGTGCTCGACGAGGCCGACCGCATGCTCGACATGGGCTTCATCAACGCGGTCAAGCAGATCGCCGCCGCCATCGGCCCGCGCCGCCAGACGGCAATGTTCTCCGCCACCATGGCGCCGGAAATCGCCGAGCTCGCCAAGGGCCTGCTCAACGATCCGGTGCGCGTCGAGGCCTCGCTGCCGGCGACCACCGTCGGCACCATCGACCAGCGGGTGATCCTCGCCGGCTCGAAGGAGAAGCGCGGCGTGCTCAACGAGCTGCTCAAGGACGAGTCGCTGAGCCGCGTCATCATCTTCTCGCGCACCAAGCATGGCGCCGACCGCGTGGCCAAGAACCTCGCGATCGACGGGCATGAGGCCGCGGCCATCCACGGCAACAAGTCGAACAATGCCCGGCAGGCGGCCCTCAAGGGCTTCTCCACCGGCAATGTGCGCATCCTCGTCGCCACCGATATCGCGGCACGCGGCATCGACGTGCAGAACATCACGCACGTGATCAATTTCGAGCTGCCGGACGATCCGGAGAACTACGTGCACCGCATCGGCCGCACGGCGCGCAACGGCGCTTCGGGCTTTGCGATCACGCTGTGCGACGGGACCGAGCGCGGCAAGCTGCGCGATGTCGAGCGGCTGATCCGCCGCACCCTGCCGGTCACCGGCGAGCTCAAGGGCAATGGCGGCGAGATCATCGACGCGGCGCAGGTACGCGCCCAGCGCCAGCCGCCGCGCACGCAGGCTCCGCGTCCCGATGCACAGCGCAAGCACGCCAATGCCGGCCGCCATTTCTCGGGCGCCAAGAAGGCGGCGATCGTCGATGGCCGCAAGCGCACCAATGGCGAGGGCCACGCCCCCGCCGGCAATGCGCAGCAGGTCCGCGGCGGCGCCGGTTCAGGTAGCAACCAATCGCGCAACGGCGGCGCTGCGCCGACCGCTGCGGGCTGGTGGGAAAAGCCCACGGGCCAAGGCACTCCGGCCCCCCAGGCCAACAAGGCCCGCTGGGGCAAGAAGCAGAAGGACGCCAGCCGCGCCAAGCGCGAAGGCGAACGCGCGGCGGGGTAAACTACGATCCCTCCTTCATCTCTCCCCTTGCGGGAGAGAAAGCGATTTCTTGGGCTTAGCGTTTGCTAAGTCCTAGAAATCGCAAGAGAGGGGGCATGGGAGGCACGGGGGCTCCGCACCCCCTCTCTTGCAAATTCTAAGGCTTAGCGAAGACGCTAAACCTAAGAATTTGCTCTCTCCCCCGCCGAGGGGGAGATGGCGGAGAGATCGGCGCATGAAAGAAGGGGCGGTCCGATGGTCCGCTCTTTTCTTTTACCGGGCTGCGTTCGGGTCCACCCCAATAATCATCGCCACCAGATAACTCTCCTCCATCTCCTTCACATATGCGAATGACGCGCGGCTCGCCTGGCGGGCGATGTTGTCGTTGCTGTTCATCACGTCACGCTCGGCACCGCGGTCGCTGTAAGGCGGTACCGTTTGATAGAGGAACTGGCTCAGTGCGTCGGGGAAGAAGAGCTGGCCGGTGAGGGCGGTCCGTTCGTTGAGGTACACCATGAAATGGATGTGCGTGGTGCGGCCCGGATACCAGCCGGGATAGATGGTCTGGAATTCGACGATGCCGGTGGGGCCGGCGAATTGCGTGCCGCGGAGGAACGTCTGGCCGCTGGTGTCGATGCCGCCGGTCTGGCCGGGGTAGCCTGAATAGAGCCCCTCGGCATTGCAGTGCCAGATATCGACGCGGGCGCCCTCGATCGGCTTGCAGCTGCCATCGACGACCTGCAGGCGGACCGTGGTGGCGACGCCCTCCTGTGTGCCTTCGGTAATGTCCGCCCGCTCCAGCGCGGGGTCGAAATAGTAGGGACCCTGGGTCGTTGCCGGGGTCAGGACGCAGACGTCGGCGCCCGGCATCAGGCCGCCGGTCTCTCCGCTCGTCTCCTGGGCGAACGCCTTCTGGCTCATCAGTGCGCCGCCGGCGGCGGCGACGGCGACGAGGCGCAGGGCGTCGCGGCGGTTGAGGGGGCTGGGCATGGTCCGGTCTCCTTGATGGGCTGCGCCAAACGCTGCGATACAGGACGGAACGCTTTATTAGGCCTCGCGAAATGTGGCGGAACACGGAGATTTCTGAACCGGAGATAAACGCCGGGTACCGGGAACGTTCAAACGCGCTGCCGCATTGTTGCCCTCAAGATGAACCAACCGGCGCGAGGCGCCGGACGACCCGGAGGCAACTATGCTCAAGCTCACCCTCATCGCCCTGTTCGTGATGTCGATGGCCACGCTCACCATCGCCGCCTCCGCGCTGCCGGTCGAGACCGCGCCGGTCGCCGCGCTCGCCGATCTCGGCTGAGCCCGCCCATCGTGACCCCCGAACAGCAACGCAGCCCGCAGCGGCCCACCGGGATGAG
Source organism: Devosia sp. (assembly GCF_028290645.1). Classification (GTDB taxonomy): domain Bacteria; phylum Pseudomonadota; class Alphaproteobacteria; order Rhizobiales; family Devosiaceae; genus Devosia_A. The sequence continues at coordinate 10,848 of NZ_JAQGJL010000359.1, forward strand.
CACCACGATGCTGATCCTCCTGGTCGTGGTGTTCGCCACGGTGCTGGCCGTCCTCGCCTTCGCCGCCGCCAGCGTGGTGCTGGTCTAGAGCCTAGCTCAGCGGAATCCCCTTGTTCCCCTTGTCCTTCTGGTAGGTCGCCGACAGGTCGTTGTAGGCGGCGTTGAGGTCGTCGACGCGGGCCACAAGGCGCTCCTTGGAGGAGCGATCCATGCCGGCGATCATCTGCTGGATGTCGTGGCTCTGGAAGAAGGCGTTCCGTCGGTTGTAGAGCGGGCGATCGGCGGGGACATGGTCACGGTCCGGGTCGGGCACGGCGTAGACTTCCTTGAGGATCCGGATGTCGTGCGGAATGCCGAAACTGTCGCGCGTGTCCTCGTAGCTGAACAGATAGTAGAAATTATCGAAGCCACCCCAGGTGATGCCCGAGAGGCAGAGCGAGCAGGGCTCGTGGGTGGCGAGGAACAGGCAATCCCCGGCCGCCGGGCGCTCCGTGGCCGGGAGCTCGTAGAAGCGCTTGATGGCGTGCATTTCGCCATGCCAGAGCGGATTCTCGGTCTCATTATTGGTCTCGCCGACAACCAGCGACAGGTCGGATTTCCTCAGGATCGCCGCGCCGAACAGCTTGTTGCCGCCGCCGACGCCGCGCTTGGTCAGCGGCAGGAGGTCGAGCTCGATGACATCGAGCAGGCGGGAAATCAGGGCGGGCGTATGCATAAGGGTCTCCGGTCCGGGTGCCCGAACGTGAGGGGAGCCGTGGCGAAGGTCAAGCCGATCGGCGTGCGACCGGTGCCAAGGGTTGGATCAGTACCGCGACCGCGACAAACGCGCGAGCTCCACGCCGCTGCCATCCACCAGCACCAGGTGCTCGCCGCTCATCCGCCAGAAGCGCGTGTCGGCGAGGGCGGAGAAGAAGCTGTCCTCCTGCCGCGTCGCGTCCTCGGATAGGCACGCCATGCGCGTCGCGGCGACGGCGCTGAACACCAGCCGCTCGGAGCCCAGTTGGGCCTGCGCGAACCACGAATTGCAGCCGCCGCGGCCGCCCGCCCGCATGTCCGGCGCGATGGAGAGCGACGAGACGATGCCCCGCGCCACCGGCACGCCGCCGATGCTGTCGGCCTGCCAGGTGATATCGAGGATCGGCGGCGGGGCGACCGGCTGGGGTTCGGGCTGCACGGCAGCGGGTTCGGCTTCTTCATGCGGCGCCAGGCTGACGACGATCAGGATCGGGGCCGCCGGCGCCAGCGGGTCGATGGCGAAGGGCTCGGTGCTGCGGAACCACACCGCATCATCGGCGCCCGAGATTTCCGCGACCAGCGCGTAGTGGTGACCGGGGAGGACGACGCTTTCCTCGAAACTGAGCGTGAAGGTCAGCGGTACCTGGCCGGGGCTGGCTATCGCGGCCTCTGCGGAGACGCGCGGCTGGTCGGGTGTCGCGAGATCGATCAGCGACACGGTGAGGATGCCCTCGGGCGGCAGCGCGATGCGCTCGCGATAGGTCACGTCGCCGGTGAGCGTCACCTTTGCTGCGAGCGCCGGGCTCGCCAACGCGAGCAGAAGCGCCATCATCGCCACAACGATCCGCATGACCGAGCCTCCAAGCCTCAAGCGGGGCTACCTGCGCACCAGATTATGGAGGAATTGCAACGCGGCGCGACGCCGGATCGCCAATCCGGCGAAGAATTAGCGGCGCTCGATTATTAAATACGGGACCGGAAAGAAGTATTCCTCAAGGTTATTTCCATCGCCGCCGCGGTCGACGATCAGGAAGTCGGAAACCTCGTCGAGCGGGGTCAGCACGCCGTGCCAGGTGTTCATCGCCATGTTGACGCCCTGGCCCGGCGCCGCGAGAAAAGCGCGCGGCAGGCCCGGCACGCCGCCCTCGTCGGGCGCGACGATCGAGAGGAACGGCCGCGGCGACAACGGGTAGAACGCCTGGCTGCCGAGCGGGTGCCGCTCCACCATGCGGAGGGTCAGCGGCAGCGCGTAGGGCTGTCCGCGGGCGATCGAGACGAGCGGACGCGGGTGGATGCCGGCAAGCTCCACCTTCGCCAGATCGTGGTAGCGCTCGGTCATGCCCCCGTTGATCGGATAGTGCTGCGCGCCCTCGGTTTCGATCACCTGGCCGAACGGGGCATAGGCGGCGCGGGTCAGGGGCTCGATGGTGATCTCGATCATGCGGGAGTCCTGGCTGAAGCAGAGAGCCCCCTCCCGGCCTCCCCCACAAGGGGGGAGGTGAAGAGTCGAGTTTGTGGC
>NZ_JAQGJL010000381.1 GCF_028290645.1 Devosia sp.
CGTCGCACTGGACCCGCTTTGCCGGGACGTTCTGGACGGTGCGCGAGTGGTAGGCAGCAGCCACCCGCCCCGCCTCAACTAGCAGCTTTGACACGGTGTTGATGCTCACGCCCGTGAGGCGCGAGACTGCGCGCATCGAAGTGCCTTCCACCAGAAGGCTCAGGATTTGCGCGCGGGTCTTTGTGTCGAGCTTGTTCATAGCCCGACAATATGAACTTTTATGCTTAGCGTCAAGCGTATTTGTCACATTGATCGCGCCTTTGCACCTCCAGAGCGACTCGTTCCTCTATTTAATTTTCATCTAGACAAATTAAACGGCGATGTCTATCGCTCTTGCCGAGCCTTGGCGCGAGTCGCGCTTGGCGTAAGCGAGTCTTTGGAGCGAGCCGTGGCATTGAGCAACGAGATGCGCCGACTGGAAACCAAATGGCAGTCCCGCAATGGGTGGCCTAAGTGGTTGGAATGGCTAGAGATGAAGCAGATACGCGGATGGGAGGGCCAGCGGATCAATTTTGACTTCCCCATTGTGGCGATCGTCGGAGAGAACGGCTCAGGCAAGAGCACAATCCTTCAAGCGGCTGCCTGCGTTTATCGACAGCCGGAAAACCACCAGACCTGGTTCCCCTCTGAGTTCTTCCCTGAAACCGCTTGGGACAACCTACCGGATGCCCGTATCGAGTTTGGCTACAAGCAGGGTGAAGACCATCCATTGGGATCGGTACGGAAGCCGACGACGCGATGGTTGGGTCAGCCAGATAGGCCGGAGCGCCGGGTTGAGTACATCGACCTAAGCCGACTCCAGCCGGTTGCCACACGCGTCGGCTACGCGAGAATTGCGAAGACCAAGCATCTGGAAAATCCAGCCCGAGCACTGCCGTTCACAAATCAGCAGGTGAAGCGGCTGTCCCAGATCATGGGTCGCGAGTACGACAACGCGCGCATGGCGTACACCAATATCGACGAAACGCGAGAACTGACCGTCCTATCGAAGGGCAACGTTCCATACTCGGGCTTCCACCAAGGGTCCGGCGAAACAACGATGGCCGAACTGTTGCGCACAGAGCTTCCGCAGTACGGGCTCATAATCATCGATGAAATCGAGTCGTCGCTTCATCCTCGGGCGCAAAGGCGTCTCATACGCGACCTCGCCGTCGCTGCCCGTGAACGAGAGTGCCAGATCATTCTCAGCACACACTCCCCATATGTTCTTGAGGAACTGCCGCTTTCCGCTCGCACCTACATTCTGGAGACCGGCGGGCGCAAGGAAATCGCGAATGGTGTGAGCCCTCAGTTCGCCATGACGCAGATGGACGATGAGCCCCACGCCGAGGCCGAACTTTTCGTAGAAGATCCAAAGGCCGCTGTGTGGCTAGCGGAGATACTCAGCCGCCATGCCCGGGAGTTGTTCGTGCGCTGCGCGATCATCCCGTATGGCGCCGCAAACCTTGGCATCGCCTTAGGGCAAATGGTTTCAGCGAAGCGATTCCCGCGCCCTACCGTGGTCTTCCTTGATGGCGATCAGGGGAGCGCACTTGGGTGCGTCGTGCTGCCAGGGGGGGATGCGCCGGAGCGGGTTGTTTTCAACACCCTCAAGCAGAAGAACTGGATGCATTTGTGGAGCAAGATAGGACGAGATATCGCGCTGACTAGCGATGCGTGCGACAGGGCAATGCTTTTGGCGGACCATCACGATTGGGTGCGTGCCGCAGCAAACTCTCTTATGTGCGGCGGTGACGTGCTCTGGCATGACATGTGCACCGAGTGGGCGAATGCTGTGCGCAAAGAGGAAGTACAGCCCATCATCGATGCGGTTGAAGAAGCGCTAGCTACTTAGCCCACCGCTTAGCTGCCGCCTTCCGAGCAATCTCCGCCCGCCGCTCTGGCGCCATAGACTCAGCCCGCGCCTTGCCGCCCTTGCGGCCCAGCTCTTGCGCAGCCTTGTCCTTGCCATCGTCAGCGGGCAGCTCTTCCGGCTCTTCACCAGTCGCAATGCGGGCGATGCGCACGGCTAGGCCGATGGCGTCGGCGGGGCGCTTCTGTCCTTTAGGTCCGGTGGGCATTCGGCTCTTGCTCCATAGGACTCCACGCGGCGCAATCGGCATATGGCTGTTGAGCCCTCAATCGTTCCCCGTTCCCAGATCGCTTCAACGGGTCGTTTGACCTACAGTTTCCGGGCTGCTGCACAATGATGCGGGGCTTGCCCTCAAGGTAGTCCTTGCTGGACCAGACCCAACTGGCAGAGCCACAATCCCTACACGTCTGCGGTGGGTATTTCGCCATCTCCGGCCCTCCCATGCTTTGCGCTAAGCATATGGGCATTCGGACCCCGGAACCATAGGCGTCAAGAGCGCCCAAATTCAAACTGAGACACTACCGTAAATTCGCTGTGCCTTACTCTCCGATGATGACCGATTCGCCCTTGCGTGCATTGGCACCCGGAACGGCGATCTACATCCAAAATCCAAATGCATTCGCCTCCTGCCCGCGCTATAGGGCGCAGGGACAACCGAGGGGAACGGGCTTCATGCATCTCATCCAGTACGAGGACGACAGGGGCGCGCGGGCCGTCGGCGTCACGGAAGGCGGCGTCACCAGCGCCGTGAACGGCGCGTCGAGCGTCTATGCATTGGCGAGCGAAGCCGCAGAGCGCGGCCTGTCGCTGCGCGCCGTCGTGCTCGAAAAGGGCCTCGGGGCCGGGCTCGATCGGGCAGCGCTGGCGAACGCCGGCCGGCTGCTGGCGCCGATCGACCATCCCGATCCGGCGCATCTCTATGTCACCGGCACCGGCCTCACCCACCTGGGCTCGGCCTCGACCCGCGACGCCATGCACAAGTCCGACCAGCAGGCCGCCGAGGCGCCGCTGACCGATTCGATGAAGATGTTCCGCATGGGCCTCGAAGGCGGCAAGCCCGCGCCGGGCGAGATCGGCGTCCAGCCCGAGTGGTTCTACAAGGGCAACGGCTATGCCGTCGCCGCCCCCGGCAAGCCCATCCCCTCGCCCGCCTTCGCCAAGGACGCCGGCGAGGAGCCGGAAATCGCCGGCATCTACTATATCGGCAGGGACGGGACGCCCTTCCGGCTCGGCTTCGCACTCGGCAACGAGTTCTCCGACCACGTCACCGAGCGGGTGAACTACCTGTTCCTCGCCCACTCGAAGCTGCGCTTCTGCTCGTTCGGACCGGAGCTGCGGGTCGGGGAATTGCCGCGGCACGTCTCGGGCATGTCGCGCATCATCCGCGACGGCAAGGTGCTGTGGGAAAAGCCGTTCCTCTCCGGCGAGGACAACATGAGCCACACCATCGCCAACCTCGAGCACCACCACTTCAAGTACGACCTGTTCCGCCAGCCCGGCGACATCCACGTCCACATGTTCGGCACCGCGACGCTGAGCTTCGCCGACGGCATCAAGACCGAGCCGGGCGACGTGTTCGAGATCGAGGAACCGCAGTTCGGCCTACCGCTGCGGAACGCGGTGGCGTGGGATGCGGAGCGGCCGGTGGTGATCCGCCAGCTCTAACGCCGGAGCGTGGGGCACCCCCCCTTGATCCCTCCCCACAGGGGGGAGGGAGACGACTGATGGTCCGGCAAACTCGATCGGCCTCCCTCCCCCGTGTGGGGAGGGACTGAGGGTAGGAGTGGCCCCACCCTCGATGGCTGCGCATCGAGTCACCTGCGATCCGGACCTGCCCTCCCCAACATTTTCGCATCGACCACGATCTCGCCCCCTCCCTGCCCAGATTGGCGGGCGAGGTTGCCGGCGTTCCCGCGCGGCGGTTCGCATTTGCGGTAAATCCGAGCGATCGCCCTCAGGCCTGCTTCAGTCCTCGCAGGAACACTGCCGCCGCGATGCAAAGGGAGGCATTCGCGTCAATTTCCACCGACTAGCGAAAGGCACTCCCAATGATCACCGTATCCGCCGCGACCTCAGCGGCCGAGCTGCAGGCCATTGTCGATTCGGCCCCGGCCGGCGAAACCATCCTTCTGGGCGCCGGCACGTTCGAGTTCGACCGGACCGTCGTCATCAACCGCGACGACATCACCGTGATGGGCACCGGCTCGGAGGCGACCGGCATCGACCTCGTCGGCAACGCCCGCGCCGGCGGCGCCTTCCAAATCGGCGGCGAAATCGACGCGCCGGTATTTTCGGGCGCCTTCACGCTGAGCGAGGGCGTGGGCGAAGGCGCGATGTACCTCCATCTCGACGACGCGTCGGCGCTTCAGACCGGCGACCACCTGTGGATCGAACTCCCCAACACCGATGCATACCTCGACCAGATCGGCGACACCCACTGGCGCGAGGACAAGCCGCTGCGCACCTCGATGGTCGAGGTCGCCTCGGTCAACGGCGACACCGTGCGGCTGACCAACGGGGTCGCCTTCGATTTCTCCACCGCCGCCTCGGTGCAGAAGATCGAGGTCGCCGAGAACGTGCGGCTCGGCGGCTTCACCGTCCGCTCCGGCCTCGCCGAGCAGGACCCCGGGAACTTTACCAATGTCGAAGCCTCGTTCGACCGCTCGAACGTCGTGCTGCTCTCTGCCACCAGCCACGTAAAACTGTTCGACATCGCCATCGAGAACGCCCCCTCGAACGGCTTCACCTTCTCGCAGTCGATCTTCCTCGATGCCTCCAACCTCTCGGTCGATGGGGCGGTGAACAAGGGCGATGGCGGCAACGGCTACGCCTTCCAGCTCAAGGCGCTCTACGACAGCCAGATGGTCGGGCTCGAGGCCTTCGACACCCGCCACGCCGTGCTGTTCGCCAGTTGGACCAGCGAGGCCAACAACACCATCCAGGTGCGCGAGACCAACCGCGACATCAATTTCCACGGCGGCGACGACCACCACAACGTGGTCGAGGTGCTGAGCTCGGTCAGGACGGCGCTCGAGGCGACCTACCTCTCCCCCACGCTGTTCGTCAATGACGAGGGCACGAGCTACGGCGCTCCCACCGACATGACCACCAACATCGTGACCTTCCGCAACGTCTTCGGCACCACCAAGGTCGAGGTGCTCACCGGCGACGACACCGGCGTCGAGTTCCACGCCAACTCCGGCGCCGACACCCTGATCGGCGGCGCCGGCAACGACCGGCTCTACGCCGAAAGGGGCGACGACCTCGTCGTCGCATCGGGCGGCAGCGACGTCATTGACGGCGGCCAGGGGCTCGACGTCCTCAGCTACAGCGGAAGCCAGGACGACTACCTGATCACCCGGGACCTCTCGGGCCGTTTCGTCCTTCACAAGGGAGGCGGCGCCTACGACGTAATCGGCGGCATCGAAGCCTTCCGCTTCGCCGACGGCACGGTGGCGGCTTCGACCCTCACGGATCTCCCGACCACCTATTTCGGCACCGACGACTCCGACCGGATCACCATCGGCTCATCGCGCGACGTGGTGCTCTCGGGCGCCGGCTTCGACCGCATCGTCTCGGCCCACAGCTACGCGCTGGGCGACCAGAACGAGGCGCTCGAGCTGACCGGCACCGGCGAGGTGAACGGCTTCGGCAACGAGCTCGCCAACACCTTCACCGGCAACGATACCGCCAACGAACTCTTCGGCTTTGCCGGCGACGATCGCTTCTTCGCCCGCGGCGGCAACGACTATCTGTCGGGCGGGACCGGCGACGACGAGCTCTACGGGCAGGGCGGAAACGACCGGCTGTTCGGCGGCGACGGCTTCGATCTGCTGAATGGCGGCTCGGGCGCCGACACCTTCGTGTTCTCGGCCGGCCGCGACACGATCGAGGATTTCTCGCTGCGCTATGGCGACCGGCTCGATATCGGGCTCACGGCGTTCTCGACACCGGCCGCATTCCTCGCCGCGTTCACCGAGGCGGCGGCGAGCAGTGGCGACACCTATGCCAGCCTCGGCCTCGACGTCGACGGCACCGGAGAACACGTCGAAATCCACGTCGCCGATGCCCATGGCGACATGCTGGCCATGAGTCTCAACGGCGCGACGCTCGAATCTCTGCTCGCCGCGTCCGACTGGATCGTCTGACCTGCCGCACAATTCGGCAGCGGGGTTTCCAGGACCCCCCTGCTGAAAAATGCGGCACCAGCTCCGCCACGCCTCAGCCCCGGAACGTCGCCGTTCCGGGGTTTTTTGCAGCCCTTGTCACAGGCGGCATGCCGCCCCCGCATGGCTGCCATCCGGGGCCGGCAGTTCATGCGGGGCTCCACTGCACAGAGACTCCGGCCCAGTCGTCTAACCGGGCAGCGACGGGGTATTGAAATGTCGAACGGCGCCCGGCGCGAAAGCGTCGTCCGCACCCTCGTCCGGCGCACCGGCTTCCCGCTGCTGGCGCTCGGCATCGTCAGCCTCGCGGCGAACCTTCTGGTGCTGACCGGCCCGTTGTTCATGCTGCAGGTCTATGACCGGGTGCTCGCCAGCCGCTCGGTGCCGACGCTGGTAGCGCTGTTCGCGCTGGTCGCCGGCGTCTACGCCTTCCTCGCCCTCCTCGATCTCGTCCGCTCGCGCATGGCCTCGCGCTTCGCCGGCGCACTCGAGGCTTCCATCGCGCCGGACGTGTTCCGCGCCTCGCTGCGGCTGGGCCTGACGCCCCTGAGCGCGGCGCGACCCGATGCGGTGCGCGACCTCGATACGATCCGCCAGTATGTCGCCGGCCCCGGCCCGCTGGCGCTGTTCGACCTCCCTTGGCTGCCGGTCTATCTGCTGATCGTCTTCATGTTCCACCCCGATCTCGGCTGGCTGGCGACCGGCGGGGCGCTGGTGGCAACGACACTGCTGGTGATCAACGAGCGGCTCGCCGGCCGCCCGACCGCTGAGGCGGCCGCCGCCCTGACCCAGCGCCAGTCGCTCGGCGACGACGCCCGCCTCAATGCCGAACCGATCTTCGCCATGGGCATGCTCGACGACATCACCAGCCGCTGGCAGGTCCGGTCAGAGGCGTTGGCGGCGGTGCAGAACCGCACCGCCGATGTCGGGGCGCTCTATTCATCGGTAACCAAGTCGTTCCGCTTCCTGCTACAATCGGCCGTACTGGCGCTGGGCGCCTGGCTCGTCATCCGCGGCGAGCTTTCGGCGGGCCTGATGATAGCCGCCTCGATCGTCACCTCGCGGGCACTGGCGCCGGTCGAGCAGGTGGTCGCCCAATGGCGTGGCCTCGCCGCCGCCCGGCAGGCGCTGCGCCGCATCGAAGCGCTGCTCGCGGCCCAACCCGCCGCAGCCCCACGGCTGAGCCTGCCCGATCCTGAGCTGAGCCTCGACGTACGGAACCTGGCCACCGGCCCCGACCTGCGGGGGCCGCCGCTCGTCACCGGCGTCAGCTTCTCGCTCGCTGCCGGCGAGGCGATGGGTGTGCTCGGCCTCTCGAGCTCGGGCAAGACCTCGCTGGCGCGCGGCCTCGTCGGCATCTGGCCACTGCTGCAGGGCGAAGTGCGGCTCGACGGCTCTGAACTCGCGCACTACGACCCGATGCTGGTCGGCCGCCGCATCGGCTACCTGCCGCAGAGCGTCGGGCTGTTCGACGGCACCGTCGCCGAGAACATCGCCCGCTTTCGCCCCGATGCCGACAGCCAGGGCGTGCTGGCAGCGGCGCGCCTCGCCGAGGTCCACCAGCTGATCACCGGCCTGCCGGACGGCTATGACACCCGCATCGGTGCACGTGGCGCAGCCTTGTCGGCCGGCCAGCGCCAGCGCATCGGGCTGGCCCGCGCGCTCTACGGCGACCCGTTCCTGCTGGTGCTCGACGAGCCCAACGCCAATCTCGACTTCGCCGGCGACACCGCCCTCACCGCCGCGCTCACTGCCGCCAAGACCCGCGGCGCGGTGATCATCGTCATCGCCCACCGCCCCAGCGCCATCGCCGTCTGCGACAAGCTGGTCTACCTGGTGAACGGCCGGCAGAGCGCCTTCGGCGCCAGGGACGAGGTGTTGCGGCAGATCACCGGCCCTGCCCCGCGCATCGACGGCGTGCGGGTCAATGGCTGACCCGCTCCGCAGCCTCGGGCGGCACGCCACCGCCGGCCTCGTCGCCATCGCGCTGTTCGCCGGCCTGCTCGGCGGCTGGGCCGGCACCACGGAGATCGCTGGGGCGGTGGTCGCGCAGGGCACCGTCGTGCCGCTCGAGGGCTCCAAGCGGGTGCAGCACCCGGAGGGCGGCGTGGTGACGGAGATCCGGGTGAAGGACGGCGACGCGGTGACCGCCGGTCAATTGCTGTTGCGGCTCGACGGCACCACCGTCTCGGCCAATCTCGCGGTGATCGTCTCGCAGCTCAGCGCCGCCTTCGCGCTCGAAGCGCGGCTGACGGCGGAAAGCCTCGGCAGCGACCACCTGACCCTGCCCGCCGGCCTCGACGACTGGCCCGACCGGGCGAATCTCGACCAGTTGCTCGCGGCGCAGGACCGCCTGCGCCAGAGCCGCGCCGACGCGCAGGCCGGGCTCGCCACCCAGCTCGACGAACAGATCGGACAGCTCGGCGAGCAGATCATCGGCCTCACGGCCCAGCAGGCAGCGGTGCAGCGGCAGGCCGATATCCTCGCGGCAGAGCTGAAGGATTCCGAAGCGCTGTTCAGGAACGGCCTCGTCGAAGCCAGCCGGCTCAATACCTCCAGGCGCGAGTTGGCGCGGCTCGAAGGCGAGGCCGGCAACCTCACCGCCGAGATCGCGTCCGCCCGCACCGCCATTGCCGGCAGCCGCGCCAAGATCGCCGAAACCACCGCCACCTTCCGTGCCGGCGTACTGGAGGACCTGCGCGATACGGGCCTGCAGATCGCCGAACTGCTGCAGCAGAAGATCGCCGCCGAGGACCGGCTGGCGAAGCTGGAGATTCGGGCGCCGCAGGCGGGGATCGTCCACGAGTCAATCGTCCGCACCGTTGGCGGCGTGGTCTCGGCCGGCGAGACGCTGATGCAGGTGGTGCCGCGCTCCGACCGGCTGGCGCTCGAGGCGCGCGTATCGCCGCTCGATGTCGACAAGCTGACGGTCGGCCAGGCCGCCTCGGTGCGGCTGGTCGGGCTCGACGCCCGCACCACCCCCGAACTGGCGGCCACCGTCCAATCCATCTCGCCCGACCTGTCGCGCGACCCGACGACAGGCGCCGCCTATTTCTCGATCCGCCTGAGCCTCAGCGCGACCGAACTGGCCCGCCTGCCGCACCACCAGCACCTCGTCCCCGGCATGCCCGCCGAAGCGTTCCTGCGTACGGCCGATCGGACGGTGCTGTCATACCTCCTGGGCCCGCTCGCCGCGCAGTTGAGCCACGCCTTTCGTGAGGACTGAGAGGTGGGCAAACAGCAGCAACAGCGCGATCCAATCCCTCCCCCTAAACATCGGGAGGGAGACCCTCGCGCTGAAATCGAGGCCAACGTCTCCCTCCCCATTCTTAGGGGGAGGGGACAGGGGTGGGGGTCCCCACGCACCGGCCTCGCCGCCTCAACAGCCCTTGCCTTGCGCCCTTTGACTGGTTTACCGCGCTACACTGACATGTCAGTGTCCGCCGCCGTTGGACCAAGGGAGTCGAGAGCAAGATGAGCGCCACCAGTTTCAACACCCGCCCCGTGGGTCGCACCGGCCTCGAATTGACCGAACTCGGCCTTGGCGGCGCGACGCTTGCCGGCATCTTCCAGGAAACCCCCGACGATCAGGCCCGCGCCACCGTGAGCGCGGCGCTCGACGCCGGCATCCGCTACTTCGACACCGCACCGCAATACGGCTATGGCCGCTCCGAGCACCTGATGGGCGACGGCCTGCGTTTCCGCACCGAGGGCATCAGGCTCTCCACCAAGGTCGGCCGCATCCTCCGGCCCATCCAGTCCGACGCCGAGCGCGACTACCCGCACGCTTGGGTCAAGCCGTTCCCGTTCGAGCAGGTCTACGACTACACCTATTGGGGGGTGATGCGCTCCTACGAGGCGAGCCTCGCCCGGCTCGGGCTGAGCAAGGTCGATATCCTCTATGTCCACGATATCGGCGTCGCCACGCACGGCGCCGAACAGAACGCCATCTACTGGAAGCAGCTCGCCGAGGAGGGCGGCTACAAGGCCCTCACCGAGCTCAAGGCCTCGGGCAAGGTTTCGGCCATCGGGCTTGGCGTCAACGAGTGGGAAGTGCTGATGGACGCCTTCGCGCTCGGCGACTGGGACGTGTTCCTGCTCGCCGGCCGCTACACCCTTCTGGAGCAGACCTCGCTCGAGCCGTTCCTCAGCACCTGCCTCGCGCGCGGCGCGTCCGTCGTCTGCGGCGGGCCGTTCAACGGCGGGGCGCTGATGGGCACAGGCACCTGGAACTACGCCAAGGCGCCCGAGCACATCATCAAGCGCGTCGCCGACCTCGAAGCGCTGTGCAAGGAATTCGGCGTCCCCCTGGGCGCCGCCGCCCTGCAGTTCCCCCTCGCCCACAAGGCCATCTGCAACGTCCTACCCGGCCCGCGCTCACCCGCAGAGCTGGGCGGCATCCTCGACTGGTGGAACGTGAAAGTCCCCGACGCCCTGTGGGACGCCCTGGCCGACCGGAAACTAGCAGCCCCCGGCACCCCGCTGCCGAACGGACGGGTGGCCTGAGGCGGACTTCTGGGGCGAGTACCGAGCAACCCCCAAAGATGTCATCCCAGCGAAAGCTGGGACCCGTCTATCGGCTGGCGCAACAGGGGAGTTGGGTCCCAGCTTTCGCTGGGATGACATCGGAGTTGGTCTGGGCCCTACAGCCCCACCACATCCTCGAGATAGTGCCGGCGGATGCCGAAGAAGGCCTTGGCGTCCGCGAGCTTCCTGAGCTGGGAGGCGTCCTTGCCGCGCTTGGTCTTCGTTCCGACAATCAGCACGTTCTTGGGCGTGTGGACATCCGAGATGAACTCGAACACCTTGGTCGAGTAGCCGAAATGCTCGAGGATCATCGCGCGCATGGCGTCGGTGACCATCTCGGCCTGCCGCTCGACGAAGATGCCGTGCTTCATCAGGAAATCGAGCTCGGTGCCTCGGTTCGAGGTCTCGATCTCGCGCCGGATCTGCTTGTGGCAGCACGGGGCCACGACGATCAGTTCCGAGCCCGCGGCGATGCCCTTGGCGATCGCGTCGTCGGTGGCGGTGTCGCAGGCATGGAGCGCGATGAGCACGTCCGCGCCGGTCGAGTCGAAGCTCTCGATCGTGCCCTGCGAAAAGCTCAGATTGCTGACGCCGGTAGCCTCAGCAGTCTCGTTGCAAAATTTCACGAGATCTTCCCGGAATTCCACTCCAACTACCTCGGTCGAAAGCATGCATTTCGAGGCCAGGTAGTCGGCCACGGCGAAAGTCAGGTACCCCTTCCCCGACCCCATATCGACCACCCGCCGCAACCGATCCTCGGGGATCGCCTTCAGCAGCGGACCGAGGATTTCGACGTATCGGTTGATCTGCCGGAACTTGTCCCCGGCCGCCTTCAGCACCGTTCCGTCCGCTCCCGTAACCCCGAGTTCGGTCAGCCACGCCTTGCCGGCAGCCGGGATCGGACGGGCCTTGGCCCGGTCGTGCTCCAGCGAGGCCGAAGCCTTGCTGGTCGGCTCGGTGTGCTTGAGGCGGGGCGATTTGCCCTGGCTGTCGAACTGCAGGTCGAACGCGGTGGTGAACAGGAAGGCCTGCCGAAAGTCCTTTTCCATCAGGCGCTTGAGCTGCCCGATGGCGCCCGCCGGCGGGTGGTTCTGCACCAGGTCGCGGGTTTGGTGGTGGAAGGTGAAGCTGAGCTTCAGTTCACCCCGGATCGTCGCCGGCTTGACGTCGACGCTCTTAAGCGTCTCGTCGGCGCCGAACGGCAGGCGCAGCGCCAGGCGCACGAAGCTGCCGTCGGCAACGGCACTGTCGAGGGTGGCGAGGAACTGATCGATCTTGGGGAGGCTCGTATCCATCACCGCCATATAGGCCCGCGGCGCCCGAAACGCTACTCCGCCTGATCGACCTTGCCGAGCACGTCCTTGACCTTGGTATTGATCTGGTCGAGCGAGTACGGCTTGGGCAGGAACTCGACGCTCTGGTTGTCGGCAATATCCTGCCGGACGTTCTCCTCGGCATAACCGGAAACGAAGATCACCTTGAGGTCGGGCATGCGCTCGCGGACCTTGGTGAGCAGGGTCGGCCCGTCCATTTCGGGCATCACGACGTCCGAGATCATCAGGTCGATCTTGTAGTCGAGCTCTTCCAGCACATCGAGCGCCTCGTCGCCGGAATCGGCCTCGAACACCTCGTAGCCGGTGGTGCGGAGCGCCCGGGCGGAGAAGGCGCGCACGCTGTCCTCGTCCTCGACGATGAGGATGCGCTCGTGGCCGGTGAGGTCCTTGACCTGCGCCGCGACCGGCTTCACCGGCGTCTCGCCTTCGGTCGGCACATAGCGCGGCAGGAAGATGCGGAACGTGGTGCCCTTGCCGACGACGGAGTCGGTGTAGATGAAGCCCGAACTCTGCTTGACGATGCCGTAGACGGTCGAGAGGCCGAGACCGGTGCCCTTGCCCAATTCCTTGGTCGAAAAGAACGGCTCGAAGATCTTCTCGAGGATTTCGAGCGGCATGCCCGTGCCGGTGTCCTCGACCTCGATCAGCACGTAGTCGGCCGGCGGCATGCCGGTATAGGTGAAGCCGGCGGCTTCACCCTCGGTGACATTGCGCGTGCGAACCGTGATCGCGCCGCCGTTCGGCATGGCGTCGCGGGCATTGACCACGAGGTTGACCACCACCTGCTCAAGCTGCACGAGGTCCGCCTTCACCGGCCAGACCGAGGCCGAGTGCTCCACATCGAGCGTGATCTGCTCGCCGATCAGCCGTTTCAGCAGCACCGTTAGGTCGTCGAGATGGCCCGGCACTTCCAGCACCTGCGGGCGAAGGGTCTGGCGGCGGGAGAAGGCGAGTAGCTGGCGGGTAAGGCCGGCGGCGCGGTTGGCGCTGTTCTTGATCGACATCAGGTCGGCGAAGGACGGATCGCCGGGCTTGTGCTTGAGGAGCAAGAGGTCGGTGAACCCGATGATGGCGGTGAGCACGTTGTTGAAATCGTGCGCCACGCCGCCGGCAAGCTGGCCGACCGCCTGCATCTTCTGGCCCTGCGCGAATTGCGCCTCGAGCTTGCGCTGCTCGCTCATGTCGAGGGCGTAGACGTTGATCCGCTCGGCCGCGCCCTCCGCTTCTTCGGAGCTGGAGACGTAGAGCCGGACGGCATGGTCGCTGCCGCGGGTGAGCGTTGCATCCACCGGCTCGATCTCGGAGCGGCTGGCCAGTGCCGCGCTGATCGCCTTGCTGAACGCCTCGCGGCTGCCTTCGGCGATGAGGTCCGACATCGGCTGCATGTCGATCGACTTGTCGCCGCCGGCCCAGTCGAAGATGCGGCTGAACGGGGCGTTGGTGCGGATGATCCGGCCCTGCCGGTCGAGCGTCGCGATGGCGAAGGGCGTATCGTTGAAGAACCGCGAGAAGCGGACTTCCGAGGCGCGGAGCGCCTCTTCCTTGTCGGCGCCCTGCCGGCGATCGAGCACCAGGGTGCGCGTCTCGCCCAGTTCGCCGTCGGCAAGGCGGGCGGCGCGGTGCATCAGGCGGACCGGGAAGCTGGTGCCGTTGCGGCGCACGAGGTCGATATCGATGATCTCGGTGCGGATCTCGCCGTCCGAGCGGCCGCGCATCAGCAGGCTCGCGCCGTCGCCGCGTACGATGTCGTCGAGCCGGATGGCGGTCGCCTCGAACTCGGCGAGGTCGTAGCCGAGCCAGTCGGCGAGGGTCGAGTTGAGGTACTG
>NZ_JAQGJL010000253.1 GCF_028290645.1 Devosia sp.
ACCTTGTCGCCCGCCAGTACGCGGATGCGGTTCTTGCGCATGCGGCCGGCGATATGGGCGATGATCTCGTGCTCGTTTTCGAGTTTTGCCCGGAAGGTGGCATTGGGCAGCAGTTCGGCCACCACCCCAGGAAATTCGAGCACTTCTTCCTTGGCCATGCCGTCTCCATCCGGGCCCGCGGCACGGTCATGAGGCCGCGTGGCCGAACTACCTGAAGCGGTAGTTGATCCGGCCCTTGGTCAGGTCATAGGGGGTCATCTCGACCAGCACCTTGTCGCCTGCCAGCACGCGGATGCGGTTCTTGCGCAGCCGGCCCGCCGTGTGGGCGATGATCTCGTGGTCGTTCTCGAGCTTCACCCGAAAGGTCGCATTCGGCAGCAGTTCCGTGATCACGCCCGGAAACTCGAGCACTTCTTCCTTAGCCATTCTCTCTCCTGAGACGGCCCCGCAAACACGTTACTGGCAATGTCGGGGGCTTGAATTTGGCGCCACCTATACTGGATGTCGCCCGGTTTGTGAACCACCCGCCTGAGCAGGTGCACCAATCATATGGGAAGCGCCGGCAAGTATATCCAGCACCTCACGCCGCGGTGGGCGGGCTCTCGAGCCGCCGCCGCTCGCAGCAGCCGCCTCCCTTCCCCTTGCGGGGAGGGAACGAGGGAGGGGTGGTCCGGTGATCACCGACGGACCCCCACCCCCGGCCCCTCCCCTCAAGGGGGAGGGGAGCAAGAACTGCCACCTCACGCCGCCTTGGGCGGAGCCGCCACCAGTTTTTCCAGCCGCTCGCGCACCCGCTGCTGCAGCGTATCGCGCAGCGTCCGGTAGGCGCTCAGCACGGACTCGCGGTTCCCCTCCATCTCGGTGGGGTCGGGCATCGGCCAGTGCTCCATCGCCCCCGCCTCGAGCCCGCGCCGCTCCACCGCCTCGGGCGCGTCGTTGGAGAGCGTTACGACGAGGTCGAAATGGTTGGCCACCAGCTCATCCATGGTGTGCGGGGTGTGGACGCTCATGTCGACGCCGATCTCCTCCATCACCTCATGCACGAACGGGTCGGCCTTGCCCGAGCGCACCCCCGCCGAGCGGACGATCAGCCGGCCGGGGAAGAACCGCCGCGCCAGCGCCGCCGCCATCGGCGAGCGCACCGAATTCATCGAGCAGACGAACAGCACCGTGGGGAGCGTCGATTCCCGCTCGTCGATCCGGCTCGCGAACGGCTGTACCGCGCAGATCAGCGTGAACAGCCGCCTGGCGGTGTTGAGGTCCATTTCCAGCTTGTTGTCGAGCCGGGTGCGGAGCAGCTCCGCCGCCTCGTTGTGAAGGCCCCGCCGCGCCATGTCGACGGTCTCGATCTGGTAGGTCGAGCCGGTCTTGATCGCGTCGTAATAGCTCTCGCGGATGCGGAAATAATCACGGATCAGCCGCCGGAACGGCGTCAGCGACAGGTAGTGCGCCGCGATCGGCTCGTAGGTGTCGGGATTGCGCACATCGAGCAGGATGTAGTTGCCGACGATCGAGATGTGCAGCGCGTAGGGCCCGGTGGCCTTGACCCGCGCCGGGGCGAAGACGTTCTCCTCGACCAGGTCATAGATGGCGATGCGCCACTCGTGCACCTCGTCCGGGTTGGCCGAAGTGATGGTGTTGGGGTCCAGCGTGACGACGACGATGCGATCGCTTTTGGGATCGAACTGTCGCGGCGTGAGCGCCATCTACCGATTGAGCCTTATCGACACGGACCGTCCGTGTGCCTCGAGCCCCTCGGTCGTCGCCAGCGTGATCGCCGACGGCGCCAATGCGGCGAGCGAGGACGGATCGCACCCCAGCACCGACGTCCGCTTCATGAAATCGAGCACCCCGAGCCCCGACGCATAGCGCGCCGACCGGGCCGTGGGCAGCACATGGTTCGAGCCGCCGACATAGTCGCCGATCGCCTCCGGCGTGTGATGCCCAAGGAAGATCGCCCCGGCGTTGCGGATTTTCGGCACCAGCGACTGCGGATCGTCGATCGCCAGCTCGACATGTTCCGAGGCGATCCGGTTGGCGAGTTCCACCGCTTCGGCCATAGACGCCACGGTGATCACCGCGCCGAATTCTTCCCAGCCCTCGCGGGTGATCTCCGCCCGCGGTAGCAGTTCGATCTGCCGCCACACCTCGTCCTCGACGAGATCGGCCAGCTGCTGGTCGGTGGTGACGAGGATCGATTGCGCCCCGCCGCCATGCTCGGCCTGCGCCAACAAATCCGCCGCCACCCAGGCCGGATTCGCCGAGCCATCGGCGATGATCAGCACCTCGGACGGCCCGGCGATCATGTCGATCCCCACCGCGCCGAACACCTGGCGCTTGGCCGCGGCGACATAGGCATTGCCCGGCCCGACGATCTTCGACACCGGCGCAATCGTCTCGGTGCCATAGGCCAGCGCCCCGATCGCCTGCGCCCCGCCGATCCGGTAGATCTCGGTCACCCCGGCAATCTTCGCGGCAGCCAGCACGGCATCGTTCGCCTCGCCACCCGGCATCGGCACCACCATGGCGATGCGGCTCGCGCCGGCGACTTTGGCCGGGACTGCGTTCATCAGCACCGACGACGGATACGCAGCCGTGCCGCCCGGCACGTAGATGCCCACCGCCTCGACGGGCGTCCAGATCGTCCCCAGCGTCACCCCGAGGTGATCCTGGTAGATATGGTCGAGCGGCTTCTGTTTTTCGTGGTGCGATTTGATGCGTTCATGCGCCACGGTCAGTGCCGACAGAACATCGGCAGAAGTTCGTGCACTGGCGTTGGAAATTTCTTCGTCCGTGACGCGTAAAGACCATGCATTTCGAGCCGGTTTGTCGAAACGTTCGGTGTACTCGATCACTGCCGCATCGCCCCGCGCCTTGACGTCGGCAAGGATCGCCGCCACCGCATTGCCCACTTCCTCCGAAGCCTCGCGCTTCGAATTCAGCAATGTTTCGAAGGACTTGGCGAAGCCGGCATCCCGGCTGTCGAGCCTGACCGGCATCAGGCAGCGTGCTCGGGCTTGGCCTTGGCCGCCCACGCCGACCCCAGATCCTGCAACCGCGCCTCCAGCACCTCAACCTCCAGCCGAACCGTCCCGCCACCGGCAAAAGCCAAGTCGATCCAACCACTTGGCGCCAGCGACTCGGTGAACCGGATGGTCAGCAACTCAAGCGCCCCATCCACCGCATTGGTATCGATCCCCGCCACCTTCACCCCGATCACCCGGTCGAAATGCAGCGCCGCGCGCTTCCGCACCCCCGTCTTGGCCGAGGTCTTGGCATTCCCGCCGTCTTCCCACGCATAGCGGTTCATCAACAGGGCGAAACGCTTGTCAGCCTTGGCATATCCCATGTCGCCGACCCGCACGATGGCGTCCTGCGTGGTGGCCGAGATGACGTCGAGGTCTTCGCTATCAAGCGCCAGAAGCTTGAGATCGGTCATGGTTCAGGGTCCGGAGAACGTTGGAATTGACCAGCAAGTGGGGGCCCGGAACCCGATCTACAAGTTTGAACCGAAAGGGGCAATGCAGCTTCCGCTGCATCGCCCATGTCTCTGCTGGTCAGCCCGTAACGCGCTCGATTTCCGCGCCCACGGCGCTGAGCTTGTCCTCGAGCCGCTCGAACCCGCGATCGAGGTGGTAGATCCGGTTGACCACCGTCTCGCCCCGCGCCGCCAGCCCCGCGATCACCAGCGATACCGAGGCCCGGAGGTCCGTCGCCATCACCTGCGCGCCCTTCAGCGTCGGCACGCCCGTCACCGTCGCGACCTGCCCGTCGACCTTGATATCGGCGCCGAAGCGCGCGAGCTCCGCCACATGCATGTAGCGGTTCTCGAAGATCGTCTCGCGGATCTGCGAGGTGCCGTTCGCCATCGTCATCAGCGCCATGAACTGCGCCTGCAGGTCCGTCGCAAAGCCCGGGAACGGCTGGGTTTCCACATCCACCGCCTGCAGCCCGTTGCCGTTGCGATAGACCCGGATGCCGCCCGCCTCGGGCGTGATCCGCACCCCGGCCGCGCCGAGCGCATCGAGCGCCGATTGCAGGTGCTCGGGCCGCGCGCCCTTGAGCAGCACATCGCCGCCCGCCATCGCCGCCGCCATGGCGTAGGTGCCGGTCTCGATCCGGTCCGGCACCACCGAGTGGGTTGCGCCATGCAGCTCGTCGACGCCTTCGATGGTCAGCGTCCGCGTGCCGATGCCGTCGATCCTGGCGCCCATCTTGACGAGACACTCGGCCACATCGGTGATTTCCGGCTCCATCGCCGCGTTCTCGATCACCGTCGTGCCGCGCGCCAGCGTCGCCGCCATCATCAGCACGTGCGTTGCGCCGACCGTCACCTTGGGGAATATCACATGCCCGCCGCGCAGCCCGCCCTTGGGGGCCTTCGCAACCACATAGCCCTCGTCGATATCGATCTCGGCCCCGAGTTCCTTCAGCCCATAGAGGAACAGGTCCACCGGCCGCGTGCCGATGGCGCAGCCGCCCGGCAGCGACACCCGCGCCTCATGCGCCCGCGCCAAGAGCGGCCCGATCACCCAGAAGCTGGCCCGCATCGTCGAGACCAGCTCGTAGGGCGCCGTGGTATCGACGATCTCGGCGGCTTCCAGCGTCATCCGCTGCCCGTCGAGCGTCGCGGTCCGCCGGCCATGCACGGCGATATCGACGCCATGGTTCTCGAGGATTTTTTCGAGCTGGTTGACGTCCGCCAGCCGCGGCACGTTCTCGAGCACCAGCGGATCCTTGGTCAATAGCGAGGCGATCATCAGCGGCAGGGCCGCGTTCTTGGCGCCCGAGATGGGGATCTCGCCCCTGAGCTCGTTGCCGCCGACCAGACGAATGCGATCCATGTGTTCTTCCCGACCCTTTTGGGACAGTCTGCCCCGTGATTTAGCTATCCGAGTCACGATCCGGCTTCAACGGAGCCTGCCCGCTCGCGTCGCCAGATGTATCTCTATCCGATTGAGGTTTACCGGCGGTTGCTGCCCTCGCCCGCGCCTGTTCCTTCCGCCGCTTGAGGTTCTCGCGGAGCTTTGCGGCTAATCTTTGCTCCCGCCTCGCTGCCTCGTCAGGCATGCTCGTCCTTGTCCATGGCGTTGGCGCACCGGCCGTTTCGGCGGCCGAGCCCGCCCATCTCTCCTGCAGTCAACCGCAAGGCAAAATAGCAGCAAGCCGTGCCCCATGCTGTATCCCGTTTGCAAGCTTTTTGCCCTTGCGTGGGCCGGAACCCTGTGGCAGTAACCGCCCCACGCCGCCCGGGGTCCCCAACCCATTGGCACCCAGCGTTAGCTGCAGTAGCTCAGTGGTAGAGCACTCCCTTGGTAAGGGAGAGGTCGAGAGTTCAATCCTCTCTTGCAGCACCATTTCTTTTCTTGAAACCGCACGCTCTCGATTTCCCAAGAGCGGGGTCATTCTCTCCGCACCACTCAATGCTGCCAACGGTCTCAAGAACGGCCGGTAGCATCGGGGGCTTGATCTGGCGGTCTCGTCGGGCCGGGGCAGGGGCGTGGATTTTCTTCGCCTTGGCACTTCTGCTCCACAGGTCTAGAAATCTGGTATCAGCGGAGGAAGCAGGATGCTCGGAGCGCGGGCGGGCGGGGAGACTGTTTTGGCTTCGGCAACTGCGGGTATGAGCCGCGATGCTGCGGCGATAGCGTTTCTGGCTCACGCCAGGTCCCAGGGCATCGATGGGGCGCTCATCACGATTTCCGGAATCGATGGCGGCGGGCCCAGGGCGTTGGGAACGCACATGGCGGTGCTGGCGGATGGGCGGCATCTGGGCCATCTGTCAGGGGGCTGCGTCGAGCCGGCGATCGCCGCCGAGGTCGCCCCGCTGATCGCGGCCGGAACGGATCGCGTCATGCGCTTCGGCAAGGGCTCGCCCTTCATCGACATCCGCTTTCCGTGTGGGGGAGGGGTCGACCTGCTCGTCCATGTTTCCCCCTCGCTGGAGCTGCTCAATGAAGCGCTGGAGTGTCTTGGGCGCCGGGAGCCGTTCGCGCTGGGGTTCGATCCGGGCCAGTCCCGTGCCTCGAGGATCGCTGACGTAGGAGCGGCGACGGGGTGGCATGACGGCATGTTCGTGCGGCGCTACTTGCCGCGAACGCGGCTGCTGCTGGCGGGCAGGGGCCCTGACTTCGAGGTGATGGCCCGCGTCGCCGCCGCCGCCGAGTTCGACCTTTGTCTCGCGACACCGGACGAATCCTCGGCACTGGCGCTTGCTTCCCTGGACGTGCCGATCGAACTGTTGAAATCGCCAGGCCGCACTCCGGATCTGCCGATCGATGCCTGGACCGCGACGGTGTTGCTCTTTCACGAGCATGAGTGGGAACACGCCATCCTCGCCCATGCCGGCGCTGCCGGGGGGTTCTACGTCGGTGCGCTTGGCAGCGTGAGGACGCATCAGCAGCGGCGTGAGCGACTGGCCGCGATGGGACTGCCGGCCGCACAGATCGAGCGCATCCGCGGTCCGATCGGGCTTGTAGACCGGGCGCGCGAGCCGGGCATGCTGGCCGTCTCGGTCCTCGCCGAAATCTCGGCAGCAAGGGCGCAGCTTGACCGCGCCTGAGACTGTCGTTGCCGTCGTCCTTGCGGCGGGACTGTCGCGGCGGTTCGGCGGCGACAAGCTGCTGCATCCGATCGCTGGCAAGGCGCTGGGAGCGCACATCGCCGATACGGTGGCGACGATACCCTTCGCGAGCCGGATCGCGGTCTGTCCCGCCGGGAACACCGGCCGCGGAGAACTCTTCACGGCCAGGGGCTTCGAGCTGATCATCAACGACGATCCGCAACTCGGCATGGGCGCGTCCCTCGCCCTCGGCGCGCGCCGGGCGATGGCTCTGGATGCAGATGCGATGCTGGTGTGCCTCGCCGACGTGCCCCATGTCACAAGCTCACACCTCCTCGCAGTGATCGAGGCTCTCGGCTCGGGGGAGGTCGCAGCCACCGGAAGCCTTGGCACCAGGGGGCCGCCGGCAATATTCGCGAGGTCGCTGTTGGGCCGATTGGCGGAACTCTCCGGCGACACCGGGGGCAAGAACTTGCTGCAGGCCGCGACGCTCGTCGACGCCGCCCCGGAAATCATGCGGGACTTCGATACGCTCGATGACTTCCGCGGCCGCTAACCTCGCGCCGCAAGGCCTGGGAGAAGGTTAGCGATGGTGATGGGGAAGTCACGCACCCGGACGCCCGTGGCATTGTAGACGGCATTGGCGACGGAACCGCCGGTGCCGCCGGCGCCCAGTTCGCCGATGCCCTTCACCCCGAGGTGGTTGGCGTGTTCGTCGAAATCGTCCAGCATGATCGCCTCTATATCGGGGATGTCGGCGTGCACCGGGAGCAGGTACTCGGCGAGGTCGCCCTTGGGCCAGTTGCCATGCCGCGGGTCCGGATAGCTGCCTTCATGGAGCGCCGCCGAGACGCCCCAGGTCATGCCGCCAATCAGCTGCGATCGCGCCGTCTTGGCGTTGAGGATGCGGCCCGCCGAAAACACCCCCAGCATCCGCCTGAGGCGCACCTCGCCGGTATCGGCGTCGACGCCCACCTCGGCGAACGACGCGCCATAGGTGAACTGCGAGTAGCGCCGGTAGTTCGGATCGTCGCGGCTCTCCAGCGTCTTGCCGGTGGCCTCCAGCCCTCGCGGAAAGTGCCGGCGGAGCTCGGCGAATAGATCGTTGTAGCCGGTGCCAGCGACCGCCGCGATCTGATCGCGCAGGCTTTGACAGGCGCGATCGGTGGCGACCGATGTATTGGCGGCACCCCACGATCCGCCAGAGCCCATGCTCGACGGATGATCGGTGCTGGCCAGCTCCACCGTGACCTGGCTCACCGGAACCCCGAGGGCGGCGGCCGCGACCTGGGCGACAATGGTGTAGGTGCCGGTGCCGAGATCGGTCATGTCCGACGTGACGACCACCCGGCCCTCGGGCAGGAGGCGAACGCTGACCTCGGCGGCGGACTGGAAATGTCCGCGGATCGACGAGGCGACGCCATAGCCGATCAGCCACCTGCCGTCGCGCCGGCTACCCGGTACCGCCGGGCGGTTGTCCCAGCCGAAGCGCTTTGCGCCCTCGCGCAGGCAGTCGGCGAGGCGCCGGCCACTCAATGGAATCTTGCGCTCCGGGTCGACGGCTGTGTCATTCCTCAGCCGCAGCTCAACCGGATCCATGTCCAGCTTTTCCGCCAGCTCGTCGATCGCCGACTCGAAAACCATCAAGCCGGGCAGTTCCCCCGGACCGCGCACCGGCTCCGCCGTGCCAAGGTCGAGTTCCGAGCGGGCATGTCGCGTCAGCCGGTTGGGCGCGGCGTAGAGCGCGCGCGATACGGTGGCGACACCCTCCGTCCAGTCCCCGCCGCGAAAGGTCTGGACGGTCGCGTCGTGGCCGATCGCCGTCAACCGGCCGTCCGGCGTGGCAGCGAGCCGGATCCGGCTGTGCGAGGCCGCTCGATGTCCGACGATGGTGAAGATCTGGCGGCGCGTCAGCAGGACCTTGACGGGCCGGTGCAGCGCCATCGTCGCGAGCGAGGCGAGCACCGCCTCGGCGTGCAGCGCGATCTTGGAGCCGAAGCCGCCGCCGACAAAGGCGCTGTCCACCGTGATGTGCTTCTGGTCCAGCTTCAGCGTGGCGGCCAGCCCCTCGATGAGCTGGGAGATCATCTGGGCGGCGAGATAGACGGTGAGGTGCCCGTCGTGCCAGCTGGCGAGGCAGGCGTTCGGCTCCATCGGCTGCGCGAAGTGATAGGGGGTCGAATAGTCGGCCTCGACCGTTACCGGCCCTTCCGCCATCGCCTTGTCGACGTCGCCGAAGGCGGAGACGTTGTGCCAAGCGCCCGGCTGCACACCCTGGTCCAGTTCATAGGCGCCTGAGGCAACGTCATAGCCGATCTCGACCAGTCCCGCCGCCGCTCGCGCCTCTTCGAAGCTGTTCGCGACCACGAAGGCGACCGGCGCCCCGTAGTGGTCGACACGGTCGCCGACCAGTTGCGGATGCGCGTCGTTGAGGTCGGCATAGTCCCTGGCCGGCGCCTGGGCGGGAGCATTCCTGTAGGTCCACACCACCTGCACGCCGGGCGCAACTTCCGCCGCTCGCGTGTCGATGAAGGTGATCCGGCCCTTGCCGATGCCGGCGCCCCGGATGACGCCGTAGAGTGGAGCACCCGCATCCTGCCGGTCTGCTGTGTAAGTTGCGCCGCCGGTGACCTTCAGCGGACCGTCGGTGCGGTTGATGCCCTCGCCGATCATCGCGCGCTTTCGCTCTTCGCCTGCGCGATCACCGCCGCGAGGGTGCGGCGGACCAGCGGCAACTTGTAGGCATTGTCCGCAGTGGGCTTTGCCCCGGCGAGAACGATATCGGCAATTGCCTCGGCACTACGCGCTGCGCCCTCGGCCGCTTCGACGCGCCAAGGCTTGTGCGCGAGACCACCGAACGCCAGCCGGTCGACGCGGATATCGCCGTCTACGCTGCCTGCGACCATGGCGACCGAGACGGTGGCAAACGCGAACGACGCGCGCTCGCGTACCTTGCGGTAGATCTGCACACCCCCCAGCGGCTGGGGCAGGGTAACGGAGGTAATCATCTCGGCAGCCCGCAATACGGTCTCGATATGAGGTGTCTCGCCGGGCGACCGGTAGAAATCGGCGAGCGGGGTGTGGCGCTCCGAGCCGTCCGCCGCGACGGTTTCCACCGTCGCGTCGAGCGCACGCAGGGCGACGGCCATGTCGGAGGGATGCGTGGCAATGCAGGCGTCGCTTGCGCCCACGATCGCGAGGTTGTGGCTCAGCCCGCCCATGGCGGCGCAGCCGGAGCCGGGCTTCCGCTTATTGCAGGGCATGTCGGTGTTGTAGAAATACGGGCACCGCGTTCGCTGCAGCAGGTTGCCGCCGGTGGTGGCCTTGTTGCGGAGCTGGCCGGAGGCACCCGACAGAACCGCCCGAGCGAGCAGCGGATAGTCGCTGCGGACCCGCATATCCGCCGCGAGGTCGGTATTGCGCACCAGCGCGCCGATCTTCAGCCCACCGTCGGGCGTGGTTTCGATCAGGTCGAGGCCGAGCCGATTCACGTCCACCAAGTGGGTCGGCACCTCGATCTCGAGTTTCATCAGATCGAGCAGGTTCGTGCCGCCGGCGATGAACTTCGCACCGGGCTGCGTCGCGACTGCTGCGGCCGCCGCTGCGGGCGAGCCGGCGCGCTCATAGGTGAACGCTCTCACACGTGGTCCTCCACCATGTCCCGGATCGCGGCGATGATGTTGGGATAGGCCGAACAGCGGCAGAGATTGCCGCTCATCCGCTCGCGGATTTCCTCGTCCGTTGCCGGAGGCGCGCCATTGAGGTCGGCGGTGACGTGGCTGGGGACGCCCGCCCCGATCTCCTCGAGCACCGCGACTGCCGAGATAATTTGCCCGGGAGTGCAATAGCCGCACTGGAAGCCGTCATGGTCGAGGAACGCCTTCTGCAGCGGATGCAGCGCTTCGGGCGAACCCAGACCCTCGATCGTCGTGATCTCGTCCCCCTCATGCATCAGCGCCAGAGTTAGGCAGCTATTGATGCGCCGGCCGTTCACCATGACGGTGCAGGCGCCGCACTGCCCCTGGTCGCAACCCTTCTTCGTGCCGGTCAGATGCAGATGCTCGCGGAGCACATCGAGCAGGGTTACCCGCGGATCGAGGACAAGCGAACTGGTTCGGCCGTTGACGCTGAACGTAACCGAGCAGGCTGCGGCACTCGTTTCGGAACGAGCAGGACTGTCTTGAGCGATGGTCATTGAAAATACACCTGGACGCCGGCGCATCCTGCCCCGCTTCGGCAGCATCGGCAAGTATCGCTGTGAGCGTGCCGCGGGCCCACCTGAAAGCCCCGTCGGCGACCGCCCAGCGTTCTGGAGGGTCCTGCACGTGCATCGGCATCTCCCGCCGCCGTCGACCGCGCCTCGACCGGTCTGTCATTCGGCCGGCGGCATGTCGGCGATTTAGGGCAGTCCAGCCCAATCGCAGCAATCCGAGGGAAGCAAAAGCCGGGCAACGGGCAGATATTCGCCCGACCTCGTTTTCGCATTTGTACCGCCGAAGCAACTCAACCTCGACGAGTAGCGCGATGCTGAACAACAGAAAGGGACGGGAGACAAATCCGGCGCCGGCGCACGGCGAGCCGCCTCCGGTGGCGAACGGCGCGGCCCGGTTCCCCGAGAACCCGCTCGAAGCGATCGGGGAGCATCCGAGGTGGCCTTCACCATGTCCGGCGTGGGGAGAACGCGATGTTCGCTGACTCGATCCTCGATCCCGCCGGTCCGGTGGCGCTGGCACAGCGCGGCATGCTGTTCGACGCGGTCGGCCTGATGCTGATCGTCGTGGCGCCGGTATTCATCCTCACCCCGCTGATCGCCTGGCGCTATCGCGCCCGCAACACCGCTGCCCGGTACAGCCCCGACTGGGAGAATTCGCGGCCGATCGAGATCGCCATCTGGCTGGTGCCGGGGGCTATAGTGGTGTTGCTGTGGGGAGTGGTGTGGTCCCGCACCCACCAGCTCGATCCGTATCGGCCGATCGCCGCCTCGCAACCACCGCTGGTGGTCCAGGCTGTGGGGCTCGACTGGCAATGGCTGTTCATCTACCCGACCGAGAATATCGCCTCGCTCAACCGCCTGGTGTTTCCGGCCGGGCGCCCGCTGACCGTCGAACTCACCACCGACACGGTGATGAACGCGTTCTCGATCCCGGCGCTGGGCGGCCAGATCTATGCGATGCCCGGCATGCGCGCCGAGCTGAACCTCCTCGCCGATGCGCCAGGGATTTTCGTTGGCCGCAACACCCAGTTCAGCGGCGACGGCTTCCCCGATCAGACCTTCCCTGACATCGCCTCCACCGAGGCCGACTTCGAGAGCTTCCTTCAGGAGGCGAAGAGCAGCCCCGCCACGCTCGACAGCGCCACTTACGCGGCTGTCTCCAAACCGACTGAAACTCCGGCGCAGCAGCTCTTTGCGCCGGTCGAGCCCGGCCTCTTCGCAGCCATCATCGCGAAATATGGACCGACGTCCCCCGGGGCCCCCGGTGATGGTGCACGCGCAATGAACCGCTCACCCCGGCGGAGGCGGCATGTTCGGTGAACTGAGCCTCGATGCCCTGCCGTTGTACAGCCCGATCGCCGCGGCCGGCGCAGGGTTCATCGTGCTCGGGGGACTTGTCGTCGTGGCGCTGATCACCTGGCTCCGCGCGTGGCGCTACCTGTGGAGCGAGTGGCTGACCAGCGTCGACCACAAGCGCATCGGCATCATGTACGTGACCCTCGCCCTGGTAATGCTGCTGCGTGGCTTCGTCGATGCGCTGATGATGCGCGTCCAGCAGGCGACCGCGCTCAATACGCAGGGCTACCTGGCGCCGGATCACTTCGAGCAGATATTCTCCTCGCACGGCACCATCATGATCTTCTTCATGGCCATGCCGTTCCTCATCGGCCTCATGAACTTCGTCGTGCCGCTGCAGATCGGCGCCCGCGATGTCGCCTTCCCGCTGCTCAACGCCATCGGCCTGTGGCTCACCGCGGCCGGCGCGGCGCTGGTGATGGTGTCGGTGGTCATCGGCACATTCTCCACCGGCGGCTGTAGCGGCTACCCGCCCTACACCGAGCTCGGCTACAGCCCGGGCGTCGGCGTCGACTACTGGATCATGGCCCTGGCGATCAGCGGCATCGGCTCGACGGTCAGCGGCATCAACTTCATCGTCACCATCTACAAGCTCCGGGCGCCCGGCATGAAGCTGATGGACATGCCGCTGTTCTGCTGGACCTCGCTCTGCACCAGCCTGCTCATCATCTTCGCCTTGCCCCCGCTCACCGTCGCCGTGACGATGCTGGCGCTCGACCGGTACCTCGGCATGCATTTCTTCACCGCCGATGGCGGCGGCAACCTGATGAACTACGCCAACCTGTTCTGGCTGTTCGGCCATCCGGAGGTCTACATCCTGGTCCTGCCGGCGTTCGGCGTCTTCTCGGAGGTGATCCCGACCTTCAGCCGCAAGCGCCTGTTCGGCTACACCGTGCTGGTCTACGCCACCATGTCGATTGCCGTGCTGTCCTTCATGGTCTGGCTGCATCACTTCTTCACCATGGGCGCCAGCGCCGACGTCAACGCCTTCTTTGGCGTGACGACCATGCTCATCGCGGTGCCCACCGGGGTGAAGGTCTATGACTGGATGCTAGCCATGTTCCGCGGCCGGCTCACCTTCGCTACGCCGATGCTGTGGTCGATCGCCTTCATCACGTTCGTCATCGGCGGCATGACCGGGGTGATCCTCGCCATCCCGCCTGTCGACTTCGTGTTCCACAACACGCTGTTCCTCATCGCCCATTTCCACAACATGCTGATCCCGGGATCGCTATTCGGATTCTTCGCCGGCTACACGTTCTGGTTTCCCAAGGCGTTCGGCTTTCCCCTCGACGAGAAATGGGGCAGGCGGGCGGTGGCCTTCTGGGTCTCGGGCTTTTATCTGGCCTTCATGCCGCTCTATGTCCTCGGCTTCCTCGGCATGCCGCGTCGCACCGCGTATTACGACGACCCGGCTTGGCAGGCCTACCTCATCGTCGCGGCCTGCGGCGCCCTGTTCATCCTCTGCGGGCTCGCCTCGCAGGTGATCCAGCTGGTGGTGAGCATTCGTCACCGCCACCGCACCACCGACTTCGCCGGCGACCCGTGGGATGGACGCTCGCTCGAATGGACCACCTCGTCGCCGCCGCCCGAATACAATTTTGCCGTCCAGCCGGTGGTTCATTCGCGCGATGCTTTCACCGCCATGAAGGCCGAGGGCACCGCCTACCGGCCTCCTGGCGTCTACGAGCCGATCGAGATGCCCCGCAACAGCATCACCGGCCTCGCCATCGGCGCCGCGAGCTTCGTCTTCGGTTTCGCGGTGGTCTGGCACATCTGGTGGCTGGCGCTTCTCGGTCTCGTGGCGATCATCGGCACGATCATCGCCCGCAGCTTCGCCACCACCACCAACAAGCTCATCTCGAGCGCCGAGATCGAGGCCCGCGAGCGCCTGTGGCTGGTCACCGTGGCTGAAGAACGCGAGGTGGTGTTGCAATGACCGAGCGAGCCTTCCAGCACCCCGGCATCAACCTGGCGCATGCCCGCGAGGAGGATCACCTCCACGCCGAGGTGACGGTGTTCGGCTTCTGGGTGTTCCTGATGAGCGACGCCATCATCTTCGCCGTGCTGTTCGCCACCTATGCCTCAATGACCACCCGCACCAACGGTGGCCCTACCGGCGCCGAGGTCTTCCAGCTCTCAAACGCATTCATCGAGACTCTGGTGCTGCTCTTCAGCAGCTTCGCGTTCGGCATGGCGTCGGTGGCGCTGAGGGAAAGCCGCGTCCCGACGATCTATCGATGGATGGGCGCCTCGCTGCTGCTCGGGCTCGGATTCCTCGGCCTCGAACTGCGCGAGCTGACCGGGCTGATCGCCAGCGGCGCGTCCCCCCAGGTCAGCGGCTTCCTGTCGTCGTTCTTTCTCCTCGTCTCCACCCATGGCCTGCATGTCCTCGCCGGATCGGTGTGGATCGTCGTGATGATGGTGCAGATTGCAGTCCTCGGCCTCCGCCGCGAAGTGCGTTCCCTCCTGTTGCGGCTCGGGCTGTTCTGGCAATTTCTCGACCTGATCTGGATCGTCATCTTCTCGGTGGTGTATCTGCCAGGAGTGGCGCAATGAGCGATCCCTGGACCGGCGCCTCCACCAGGATCCACAGGCCGCAGCCTTCGGCCGACGCCACGCGCGAGCGCCGCGGCTATATCCGGGGCTTCGGCCTCGCGCTCCTTCTCACCGCCGGCTCATTCGGCCTCGTCGCCTTCGCCCACCTGCCGGTGGCCGTGCTGCTGCCAGCGTTGGGCATCCTCGCCCTCGCGCAGATCGTCGTCCACTTCCGCTATTTCCTCGACATCGACCTGTCGCGCTCGAAGCGCGAGGATTTGCAGCTCATCCAGTTCTCCAGCCTGCTGATCCTGATCATGGTCGGGGGGAGCCTCTGGATTCTGTACGACCTCGATCAAAGGATGATGTCCTGATGTCTCCTGAAGCGATGCAGAAAGATGCTCATTTGACCGGCAACTCCGGGCGTTCGCCCGCGGTTGGAGGGCCGCGGAGAACGCGGAAGCGCCGCTGGTCGCTGCTCATCATCGTGGTCGTGGTCGCTCTCGGGGCGGTGGCGTATTTTGCCCTGGTCTACAAGCCGGCCATCGCTCCGCTTCCCGAGGGTCAGGTCCCAACGTTCGGCGTAGCTCTGGTCGCCAAGGGCTCCTCCCTGGCTTCGATCGGCGATTGCGCCTCTTGCCACACGACTGCAACGGGTGCCCCGCTCGCCGGTGGACTGCCGGTTCCCACTCCATTCGGCACGATCTACTCCAGCAACATCACGCCGGACCGCGAGACCGGCATCGGGACCTGGACCGAGGCCGCGTTTGCCCGCGCCCTGCAGGAGGGCGTAAATGCTGCGGGCCATTACCTCTATCCGGCTTTCCCGTTCGACCACTTCACCCATGTGACGGCCGACGATGCCATCGCGCTCTATGCGTACCTGATGACGCGCGACCCGGTGAAGTTCACGCCTCCGGCCAACCAGCTCGGATTCCCCTACAACATCAGGACCATCATGGCGGGCTGGGATCTGCTCTTTCTCAAAAAGGGCGTGATCGCCGCGGATCCGAACCAGAATGCCGAATGGAACCGCGGCCGCTACCTCGTCGAGGGGCTCGGGCACTGTGGCTCGTGTCACACGCCCCGCAACTCGCTGGGCGCCGAGGATACCGGCGACGAATATGCAGGCGGGCCGGTGATCGACGGCTGGTACGTCTATGCGATCAACGACACATCGCCGGCGCCGTTCAAATGGGATGCCGACGGCCTCGCGGGCTATCTCAGGACCGGTTTCTCCGCACAGCACGGCGCCTCGTTCGGACCGATGGCACAGGTCACCGCTCGTCTCGGTGAGGCAAGCGATGCGGATGTGCATGCGATGGGCGTCTATGTCGCGTCCCTGATGGCCAGGTCCAACGCTCCGGCTCCGCCACCGCTACCGGCCCAGCCGATCCTCACCTCGGGTGATAGCCTGGCGCCACCCATGGTGGTCGACGTCTCTGCCGGTCGCGGCGCGACGATCTACGCCGCGGTGTGTTCCTCCTGCCACGAGTCGGGGCGCCTGCCGCCCTTCGGCGGCATCGACTTCCACGACAGCACTGCGGTGCACGCCGACGACCCGCAGAACATCATCGACATGGTGTTGTTTGGCCTGCCGGCCGGGGAAGGCCGGACCTTTGCAACAATGCCGGGCTTCGCGGGCACGCTGAGCCAGGACGATATGGTGGCGCTGCTGACCTACCTGCGCACCACGTTTGCCCCTGGCAAACCCGCGTGGTCGAGCGCCGCATCGCTCGTCGCGAGCACCATGAGCGGCGCGACGCCGGTCAAGCTCTACAGCGAGGATGGCGTTCAACGCGGGCCCTCGCCCGTCAACCCTCCGGGAGCCAATCCATGAGTATCCAGCTCAACGTCAACGGCCAGGATGAGACGATCGATTCCGCCACGGATACACCGCTGCTCTACGTGTTGCGCAACGACCTGAGGCTCAACGGCGCCAAGTTCGGCTGCGGGCTCGGACAGTGCGGCGCATGCACGGTGATCGCCGACGACCAACCGATCTTTTCCTGCGTGACGCCGATCATGATGCTCGAGGGCCGAAAGATCCGTACCCTCGAGAGCCTGGGCACCGAGGAGCATCCCGGTCCACTGCAGCAGGCGTTCATTGACGAGCAGGCGGCCCAATGCGGCTATTGCATTCCCGGCATGATGATGCGGGCGCAAGCGCTGCTCGAGCGCAATCCCAAGGCGACCGAAGCGGAGATCCGCGTGGCACTCGAACCCAATCTCTGCCGCTGCGGAACGCATATGCGGATCATCAGGGCGGTACTGCGTGCCGTCGATGCGATGGCAGGTGCGTGATGGACGAACTGCGCGAACCACGAGCCATTACCCGCCGCCAGCTTCTCGCGGGCACCGGTGCATTCATTGTCAGCTTCTCGCTGCTCGGCATGGCCCGAGGCCAGGAGACTCCGCCCGCCGCCGTCATGCCGGCGCCGGCGCCGGCGTCGCCCTCGGCCCTGCCCGGCGATCTCAACATTGATCCCATGCTGGACAGCTGGATCGCGATCGACGCCGACAACCAGGTGACGGTGTTCACCGGCAAAGCCGAACTGGGGCAGGGCGTCAAGACCGCGATCCTGCAATGCGCGGCCGAAGAGCTCAAGATCGACCCGCTGACCATCAAGCTGATCACCGCCGATACCGTCCTGTCGCCCAACGAGGGCTACACTGCCGGCTCGATGTCGATGTCGATGTCGGGGACGGCGGTGCGCAACGCCGCCGCGCAGGTGCGGGAGTTGCTGATCGCCAAGGCCGCAACGCAGTTAAAGGCCGATCCGACGACGCTCACGGCGCAGGGCGGACAGATCGTCGGCGGACCGCAGTCGCTGACCTATGGCGCTCTCGTCACCGGCGAGACGCTGCACGTCAACGCGCAGCCGACGAGCAAGCTCACGCCGACCGCCGATTTCACCGTGATGGGTACGTCGCTGCCGCGCGTCGATATTCCCGGCATCGTCACCGGAGCCGTCACCTATGTGCAGGATCTGAGGCCCGACGGCATGCTGCATGGCCGCGTCGTGCGCCCGCCCAGCTACACGGCGACATTGGCCGATGCCGACACGGCGTCGATCGAGAAGATGCCGGGCGTCGTGAAAGTCATTCGAGACGGCAGCTACCTCGCCGTGATCGCCCAGCAGGAGTGGCAGGCGATAGTCGCGATGCGCACGCTGGCCCGTTCGGCCAAATGGAAGGAGCAGGCAAGCCTGCCGGATGAGGCGCACCTGCCCGAAGCGCTGAAGGCGCTCGCGGTTGAGGACGGAACAGTGGCGGACAGCAATACCACCCCGACCGGCGTGGTGCAGACGTTCGACGCCTCGTACACCCGGCCCTACCAGATGCACGGCTCCATCGGACCATCCTGCGCGCTGGGCCAGCTGGGCAGCGATGGGGTGACGACGATCTATACCCATACGCAAGGGGTCTATCCCGACCATGCCGCCATCGCCCAAATGCTGGGTGTCGACCAGACCAAGGTGCACTGCATCCACATGCAGGGCTCGGGCTGCTACGGGCACAACCAGGCCGACGACGCTGCGGCCGATGCGGCGCTGATGGCGCGGGCGGTGCCCGGCAAACCGGTGCGTGTGCAGTTCATGCGCGAGCAGGAGCATGCGTGGGAACCGTACGGACCGGGCATGGTCACGCATTTCACCGGCGGCGTCGACGCCAACGGCAAGATCGCACAATGGGACTACGAGCTGTGGAGCAACAGCCACAATTCTCGCCCAGGCCCCCCCGGTGCGTTGCTTTCGGCGCGCTATCTTGCAACGCCTTTTCCACAGGACCCGCAGGTGTTCTCGATTACTCCCACCGGCAGCGGCGACCGCAATTCCGACCCGCTTGGCTACAGCCTGCCGCAGAAGCACGTCATCTGGCACTTCATCAAGGACCAGCCGCTTCGGCAGTCAGCTCTGCGTTCGCTCGGTGCCTTTTTCAACTTGTTCTCGATGGAAAGCAGCGTCGACGAGATGGCACGGCTGGCCGGCGTCGACCCGGTGGACTTCCGCCTGACCCAGGCCGCCGATCCGCGCGGGGCCGAGGTGATCCGGCGGGCTGCCAGCAGTTTCGACTGGGCCGGCTGGACGCCTGTTCCGGGGCGCGGCCGCGGTTTCGCCTTTGCCCGCTACGAGAACCACGCATCATACCTGGCGATTGCCGTGGAGATCGCCGTCAACACCGATACCGGTACGGTGCGCCTCGTTCGGGCCAACGCGGCGATCGATAGCGGCGAGATCGTCAACCCGAACGGCATCAGGAACCAGACCGAAGGCGGCATCCTGCAGTCGATGAGCTGGACCCTCTACGAGGCAGTCACCTTCGACCGCACGAGAATCACCAGCATCGACTGGCAGACCTACCCGATCCTCCGCTTCGGCGGGGTGCCCGACAGCATCGAGGTCGATATCGTCCCCCAGCCTGGTCAGCCCTTCCTTGGCGCAGGTGAGGCCGCGCAGGGGCCGACTTCTGCCGCCATCGCCAACGCCATCCGCGACGCCATCGGCGTGCGCCTCTACGATCTGCCCCTCACCGCCGATAAGGTGAAGGCCGCCCTTCTCTCCGTGCCGGCGGTGGACTGAGATGACCAACCAGCAGCTCGCGCCAACCCTGCCTCGCCGCCTTTCGCAGGCGGGTGACATCGCACCCGATGACTCGGCCTCGGTCTTTGGCCTGCTTCGCCGCGGACTCGGCGACGGCGTGCGGGGGGCGCTGCTCACGCTGGTGGACAGCGTCGGCGGCTCCGCCCGTCCGGTCGGGGCCCAGATGGCGGTACTGGAAGATGGCCGTTTCGCCGGCTATCTCTCCAGCGGCTGCCTCGAAAGCGCCATCGCCACGGAAGCCATGGAGCTGATGCGCCAGCAGAGGAACGCCATCCTGCGCTTCGGCGCCGGGTCACCCTTCCTCGATATTCGCCTGCCCTGCGGCGGCAGCATGGATGTCTTGGTGGACACCGGGATCGACGAGGCGCTCGTCGAGACGGCCGGCGACCACCTTGCGGCGAGACGGCCGTTTGCGATCGTCTTCGATCCGAACGGCCCGGCGGCGCTGGAAGAGGGCGACACGCGACAGACCGGGTGGCATGAGGATACCTTCCGCCGCTGCTATCCGCAGCAATTGCAGCTTGTAGTGCTCGGCCGCGGCCTCGAGTTCGAGGCGCTGGCGCGGCTGGGGGCGGCCGCCGGCTATCGGCTGCGCGCCTTCGCGGCCGACGACCAGAACGCCGTGCGCCTCATCGAGGCAGGCATAGACTGCGATCGGCTACTCACCCCGCGCGATCCGCCGGACCTTCGGCTCGATTCGCGCAGCGCGGTCGTCCTGCTGTTCCACGAGCATGAGTGGGAGACTGCGATCCTGCGCCAGGCGCTCGGGGCCGATTGCCTCTATATAGGCGCGCTCGGCAGCACCCGGACGCACCAGCGCCGCTGCGAAGTGCTCCTCGCCTGCGGGCATACGCTGGCGGAGATCGACCGCATCCGCGGTCCGATCGGCCTTTTCGGGCCCACCCGCGATGCGAGTTCGCTCGCCATCTCGGTTCTGGCCGAACTCGCGCAGCTTGTGCTGCACGATCAGCGCTGATCGTCTACCGCAGGCATCGGTGAGAACGGCAAGTCACGCAGCGTTCTCGAGGAACCAGCGGTAGGTCTCGGCGATGCCCTGCTCGAGCCCGATCCGGGGCGCCCAGCCCATCTGCCGGAGTTTGTCCGCTCTCATCAGCTTGCGCGGCGTACCGTCGGGCCTGGAGAGGTCGTGGACGATCTCGCCCTCGAACCCGACCACCCGGCAGACCATCCGAGTCAGCTCGAGGATGCTGATATCCTCGCCTGAACCGACGTTGATATGCTCGTGCTCGGAGTAGTTTTTGAGCAGGAAGACCAGAGCATTGGCGCAGTCGTCGACGTGGAGGAATTCGCGGCGCGGCCCGCCCGTCCCCCAGATGACCATCTCCCGGTCGCCCCGCTGTTTGGCCTCGTGCGCCTTGCGGAGGAGGGCAGGGAGCACGTGGCTCGATTTGAGGTCGAAATTGTCGCCCGGACCATAAAGATTGGTCGGCATGGCCGAGATGAAATCATCGCCGTGTTGTTTCCGATACGCCTGCGCCAGCTTGATGCCGGCGATCTTGGCGATGGCGTACCACTCGTTGGTCGGCTCGAGCGGCCCGGTCAGCAGCGCATCTTCCGGGATGGGCTGCGGAGCCAGCCGCGGGTAGATGCAGGACGAGCCGAGGAACAGGAATTTTTCCACCCCGTTCCGGTGCGCCGCCTCGACGATATTGGCCTCGATCATCAGGTTGTCGTAGAGAAAATCGGCCGGAAAGCTGTCATTGGCGAGGATGCCGCCGACCTTGGCTGCCGCCATGACGATGGCGTCGGGTCTCGATTCACCGAGGAACGCCTCGACTTCCACCTGGCGCTTGAGATCGACCTGGCTTCGCTCCGCGGCAATGACTTCGCAGCCTTCGCCCGCGAGGCGGCGGACCACGGCTCCCCCGACCATGCCGCGATGGCCGGCCACCCAGATCTTCTTGCCCGCGAGCGAATACATCACGCTTCCTTCATCACCATCGAGGTCTGCATGATCTGGAGATCGTGCTGGACCATCTCGCGGACGAGTTCGCGCACCGGCGTCTCGGGCGTCCAGCCCAGCTTCGTCCGCGCCTTGCTGGCGTCGCCGAGCAGCAAATCCACTTCCGTCGGGCGGAAATACCGCGGATCGACTTCGACGAGGCACTTGCCGGTCCTGGCATCGAACCCCTTTTCCTCGACGCCCTGGCCGTGCCAGTCGATGGAGACGCCCGTATCCTCGAACGCCCACTCGACGAACTGGCGCACGCTCGTCGTCACGCCGGTCGCGAGCACGTAGTCGTCGGGCTTTTCCTGCTGCAACATCAGCCACATGCCGCGGACGTACTCCCGCGCGTGGCCCCAGTCGCGTTGGGCATCGAGGTTGCCGAGATAGAGCCGCTCCTGCTTGCCGAGATGGATCGCCGCCGCGGCGCGCGTGATCTTGCGCGTCACGAAAGTCTCCCCGCGCAGCGGGCTCTCGTGGTTGAAGAGGATGCCGTTGGAGGCGTGCATGCCATAGGCTTCGCGGTAGTTGACTACCGTCCAGTAGGCGTAGAGCTTGGCGATGGCGTAAGGCGAGCGCGGGTAGAACGGCGTCGTCTCCGTCTGCGGGACCTCCCGGACCAGTCCGTAGAGTTCAGACGTAGAGGCTTGATAGAACTTGCTTTTCGTTTCGAGCCCGAGGATGCGAACCGCTTCCAGCAGCCGCAGCGTCCCGACACCATCGGCGTTCGCGGTGTATTCCGGGGTCTCGAAACTCACCTGCACGTGGCTCTGCGCGGCGAGGTTGTAGATTTCGTCCGGCTGCGTTTCCTGCACGATGCGGATGAGGTTGGTTGCATCCGTCATGTCGCCGTAATGGAGGATGAAACGCGGGTTGGTCTCGTGCGGGTCCTGGTAGATGTTCTCGATACGGGCCGTGTTGAAGGAAGATGAGCGGCGCTTGATGCCGTGGACGATGTAGCCTTGATCAAGCAACAGTTGCGCCAGATAGGCACCATCCTGTCCCGTTACGCCGGTGATCAACGCAGTCTTTGCAGTAATACTCACAGACGTGGACCTCTCGGTGTCAGGCCGCCGCGATCAGAGCTCTCGTATAGTCTTCGGCGATGGCGCCGGAGCGGAGTTGCTCGCGGGTCAGCGTCTCGACCACCTTCGCATTGCGCATCACCATCAGCCGTTCGCACATGTAGCTGATCACCGCAAGGTCGTGGCTGACGATGACGAAGGTGAGCCCGAGCTCTCGACGTAAGCGGTTGAGAAGGTTGAGTATTTCGGCCTGGATCGAGACGTCGAGGGCGGAGGTGGGTTCGTCCAGCAGCAGCACTTTGGGGCTCAAGGCGAGGGCGCGGGCGATGGCGACGCGCTGGCGCTGGCCGCCGCTCAGCTCGTGGGGGAAGCGGAACTGGTACCTGGCGCCGAGGCCGATCAGCTCGAGCAGCTCGGCGGTGCGGCGCTCCGGGTTGGGTAACCCATTGATTTTCATCGGTTCTGCGATCTGCTGGCCGATGACGTAGCGTGGGTGGAGCGAGGAATAGGGGTCCTGGAACACCATCTGGACGAGACGCGCCAGCTGCTTTCTGGGGGTTTTCCGGACGTCGAGGCCGTCGATCTTGATGGTTCCGGACCAGCTGGAATTGAGGCCCATGATGGTGCGGAGGATGGTCGATTTGCCCGAGCCGGATTCTCCGACGAGGCCGAAACTTTCGCCGGACTCGACTGAAAATGCAGTGTTTTGAACGGCGACATTGCCACTAAAAGTCACGCTTAGGTCATGAACTTCTATCACTGGAGCGCCTCCGCCCAGCTGGCCTCGCGATTGAGCACCGGCAGCGGCTCCAGCGAGCCGTCGATCGAGGGGAGGCACGAAAGTAATCCCCGCGTGTAGGGGTGCTTCGCTTCACTGAGTCGGCTGGCCTCGATGCTCTCG
>NZ_JAQGJL010000384.1 GCF_028290645.1 Devosia sp.
GGCGGTCTACAGCCGGGCTGGCACGGTGGTCTATTCCACCACCAACCGCGACGGCATCGGCACCTCGCTCGACCTCGGCATCTTCAACCCGGGCCAGACCCGGCTCCTCGCCGAGCAGAAGCTCGACGTCGCCGAGGGCCTGCTGATCGTCGAAGCCAAGGAAGACGACCTATTCGTCGTCGTCCGCCTCGCCCCACCCCACCCCGAAATGCGCGCCCGGTACGAGCGCGCGCTCGCCGGTCTCAAGTGCGGGACGATTGCGACCTGAGGTAGCGGCTCCGGCACCAGACCACCCCCAACACCGGTGTCATCCCATCGGAAGCTGGGGCCTAACTCACCTCTTGCACTGGAGGATGGATGGATCCCCTGCTTTCGCTGGGATGACATCGAGTTTTGAGTAGCGCAGCTGACCATCGCACCTGCGATAGCGCCAGCTACTTCCGATACTCGCCCTCGCTCGGCGCATCGAGCAGCACGCGGCCCGGGATGGCGCCGTCCCCGCCCTCCCCCGTGCTCCAGTCACCGCAAAATTCCTGCTGCTCCGCCCGGTCAACCCAGATCGCCAGTTCGCTCAGCCGCGCGTCCACCTCCACCGCCTCCCCGTGCGGGGTTTCGACGAGGAAGTGGTCGAGCGCGTAGCCGTACGAAGCGTAGCGATAATCGAGCGCCGCGACGAAGCGGCCGACATGGAGGTCGTTCTCCGCCTTGCGCTCATGCATCTCGGCAATCATCGCCGGCTCGATATCGGCGATTTCGGCGGCCGCTACCGCCCGCTGCCGGTCGATCTCGATCACCGCGCAAATGGCCGCGAACGTGCTCGGCAGGGTCAGGAGATCGGCGCCGATATCGTCGGCCATGGTGTTGTAGCGCACCCGAGAGGAGGCGTAGCGCTCGCCCGTCAGCCAGCGATAGTAGAGATCGTCCTTGCCCTTGCGCCGGCTGGTCAGCCCGGCCACGGCGACCACCTGCTCGTAGTCGAAGGCCCAGTCCCTGGCGTGGCGCGCGATCAGGAAGCGATACACCCGATCGTGCATCTCGCGTTCCTGGTCGGTGATGTTGAAATTCGAGACCGGCTGGTTGCCGAGCCGGCGCATCAGCCGGTCCGTCCCGGGGATGATCTCGTCGTTGAGCACGCCCGGCTTCACCCGGCCGAAATCGCCGAGCTCATGGCCAGCCGCCGGCCAGGCGCACAGCAACAGGCCGGCCAGCAGCCAGCGGCGCAGTCCCCGTTCAGCCACGGCGACGCTTGCCGCCCGTGGCCGTTCCGACGGGCTTGTCGGGCAGGGTCGTGCCGCCTTGCCGCTCGTAGCGCACCCCGGTGAACATCAGGACTGTGCCCATACCCGCCGATTGAGAGCGCGATTTCGTGCGTCCACGCTTTGGTAGTTGAACCAGTTTTCCCAACCTTGCCTCCGGCGGGCGGGCAGAAGTTGCCGGGGACCCATTCCGCCGGCAAATCGGGAGCGACGCATTAGCCCGACAAGGGCCATTAAGAGTTCGTCAAGGTTAACAGTTCGCTAACGATTTTCCTGAAATAGTCGGCCCGGTGGTTGAGGCCCGACTCCTGGGGCCTTTCAGGGCAAAATATGATCGGTTTCCAGCCTTACGAGACGTTCCAGCTCCTTATCGAGACGGGCGGCGTCGATCGAACGAACACGCTTTTATGCGCTGCGTGCGACGCATTTGCCCGCCGCGGCAAGCCGACCAGTGCCGAAATGGAACAGTTTGCAGCCCTGGCGCAGCGCCTGTTCCCGTCCGCTGCCCCCGCCGCCCGCGCCAAGGCCGCGGCGACGCTCGGCCGCTCCGAGGACCTCTCGCCCGAACTCGAGGAACTGGTGGTACGCCATCTCGGCGACGACCTGCCGGATTTCCTCGTCGCGGCCCCGCGCCTTTCCGAGAGCACCATGCTCAAGGTGATCTCCTCCAACGACGTGGCGCTCGGCGCCGCCCTCGCCCGCCGCCCGGACCTCTCCAATGCAGTGCTCGGCCGGCTGTTCCAGATGAACAGCCGCAAGGTCTATCGGGCGCTGGCCACCAACACCGCCATCGTGCCGCGCGGCCCCTATCTCAGCGCCCTCGCCCGCTCGGCCCAGATGGATCACCAGGTCGCCTGGTCGCTCGCCGCGCGCGAGGATTTCGACGCCGCCCTGCTCTCCCCCGCCTTCTTCGACCTGGGCGAAACCGACCGGATCAAGGTGATCAACGCCTTCGCCCAGCGCGAGACGCCCGACGCGCCGATCAAGCGCACGCTCGAGCAGCTGTCGGTCGCCACCGGCGAACTCACCCGCGCCCTGATGAAGCTCTTCGCCGAGAACCGCCGCCCCGAAGTCACGCGGCTCCTGCACCAGATCACCGGCCTCGACGAAGTCCGCTGCGGCCAGATCGCGCACGACACCTCGGGCGCCGCGCTGTTCGTCGTCTTGCGCGCCTTCGGCTGCAATGCACAGGACGGGCTCAAGGTGCTGATCCACGCCACCTCGCACGACGAGGACCGCTCCAAGGCGCTGGCCGCCTTCTCCAGGCTCTTTGAAACCGTCAGCGTCGACGCCACGGCGTTCCTGATGAGCGCCTGGCGCGGCGACGTGAACCTGCTCGAACTGACCAAGCCCGAATACAAGCCGTTCGAAACCGAACGCCGCCGCATCCCGCCGCCGCAGACACGCGAACGCAACCCGGTGGTCGACCAGGCGATCGAAGCGCTGGCAAGGATCGGGGCAAGGGCGAGCTGAGCGGGGGGGCGCCCTAGCGCGCTACCTTATGTACCAGCAAAGCCAGACCTAGGAACGTGAAGCTGAATACCCCGGTGGCGATGCCTATTTCGCGGTGGTGGCGGTACTCGTCACGTATCCAGTCCGGGCAGTTGGGGTGAGCAGTGTCGATATGGGTGAACGGGGGGCGAAAAGAGGTCCACGGTTGTTTTCACGTAACTGGGCACGCCGTAGTCCTTGGCGAAGGGAACCAGCCGAGCCACTCGGTGAGCGTAGATTACGCTGACGAACGCGAGCAGCAGGGCCACGAGGAACAGTAAGCCGCCGACCAGCCGCATCGTCTACCCCACCACCTCAATCCCCAATTCCCCGCCCCGCATCTCCAGCGACACCACCCACAGATCCGGGTCGAAGTCGTACTCCCGCGCAATGCGCTCGCGCACCTTGTCCGGCTCGACGTGGTCGAAGCGCAGCTGGAACACTCGGTCCTCGGTGTTGTCGCCAAGGCTGGTCGCCGGCGCGGGCGTGTAGAGCGACACCGTGCCATTGAGGTGATCGACCTCGATGAAGATCTGCCCGGCGATGGGGTCGCCCCGACGCGACACCACGCACATGTGGCCGATGTCGTTATGCCGCCGGACAAACCCCGCGACCCAGATGTCGGTTCTGAACATGCGGAAGGTGTGCCGGAAAACCGTTGAGGTGGCTAGAGCCGCCGACGATGCCGCTCGATGCTGGCGCCCGGAGGCCCCGAGCGCCCCATCCGCGATGTGCTGACGTAGCGCGGCTCTCCCGGTCAGCGCCTTCTCCCCTTGAGGGAGAAGGTGGCCGAAGGCCGGATGAGGGGTCCCACGTCGCTAGCGATGCGCGAGCAAAGCGACCCCGAGCCCCTAAATCGACGCCCCATTATCGACCAGCAGATCCAGCAGCTCCGGCGAAATCCGCCCGGTCACCTTGTAGTTGAAGTAGACCTCGAAATTGCGGATCGCCTTCGCCGTCGCCTCGCCGGCCACGCCATCGGCTGGGCCGTGCAGGAACCCAAGGCTCCCCAGCCCGCGCTG
The DNA here is from genome assembly GCF_028290645.1 of Devosia sp. Taxonomy (GTDB): domain Bacteria; phylum Pseudomonadota; class Alphaproteobacteria; order Rhizobiales; family Devosiaceae; genus Devosia_A. Next base: position 3,770 of record NZ_JAQGJL010000384.1, read on the forward strand.
CACCTTGGCGACGATCACCGGATCGGTGACCGAGAACGGCGCCTTGATCTCGTCGGGCGTCGCCTCGGTATCGAGCACCGCAATCGCCTCGCCGGGCTTGGGCGCCTCTTCCTCGATCTTCAGCGGCACGCCGACCTGCGGATTATCGGGCAGCGCCGCGACTTCCGTCCGCTCCGCCGACTTGGGCACCAGGGCGATCGGCGCTGCCGGGGCAGCCGTCGTCAGCGCCTTTGCCTCCGCTGCGAACGCAGCGGGCTGTTTCGGTGGCGCCGTCATCGCCATCGACTGCACGCCGTCGATGATCGTGTTGATCGCGTCGCCCGCCGTGTTGGCGGCCATCTCGAGCGCCGCTTCCGGCGTCTCGGGCACCGGCCGGCCGAGCAGCTTCGGGGCGGATTTGGTCGCCGGCAGCACCGAGCCGGTTTCGATCTCGGCGGTCAGCGGCTTGGGTCGCGCCAGGGCGGCCAGCGATTGCGGCTTCACCTTGCCGGCGGCCGGCAGGTCTTCCTCGATCGGCGCCGACTTGAGCTTGGGCAGAGTGACGGTGACCGCCGGCTTCTCGTCGGCTACCGGTGCCGGCATCGCAGCGACCTGTTGCGCCTCGGGGGTCGAGAGTGGCGCTGCGAGAATCAGTTCGACCGTCGCGGTGGTCAGTTCCCCGGTCGGCTTCAGACCGCGCTGTTCCTCGAACTTGCGGATCGCGCGCGCCGTCTGCGGCCCGTAATAGCCGTCGATGGTGCCGGTGAAGAGCTGCAGCCGCTCCAGCTGGCGCTGCAGTTCGAACACTTCCTTGTTGCCGATCGGGCTCCCGGCGGCATCGGTCGCCGCGGCCACCGGACGCTGCAGCTTTACCGGCGTGCCGACGACGAAGCTTTTCGGCCGAGTCTTCGGAATCACCGGCGCGATCTCGGCCGGCGCGCCCGATTCGATCACCGGCGAGAACAGCGGCGCCGGGTGGGCGTGCCGCTGCCCATAGAGCGCGTTCGAACCGGCCATCGCAGTGACGATGACCAGGGCAGCGATCGCGGTATTGGTGAGGGGCGCGCGCATGTAGCGCGCGATGACCCAGAGCGCCGCCCGGCCCGTCGAGGCCAGTGCGGCACCGCCGACCTGCAAAGGCAGGTGAGCAAGAGTTGCTGCCGTCATAGAGCTCTTTTTCTTTCGTCGTACCATGTGGGCATTTGCTGCTGGACCGGGTCCCGGTGAAGGGGCGTGACGGCAGCAGTTTCCTCCACCTTGGTTTCCGGACCGTTTATCGGCAGCAGAACCGTCACCACGGTTCCCTCGCCCGGAGACGAGCTCACATGGAGCGAGCCGTCATGGAGGAGCACCAGCCCCTTGACGATCGAAAGCCCCAGTCCGGTGCCCTCGTAGCGGCGGGCGAGCCCGTCCTGGGCCTGGAAGAACGGCTCGCCGACCCGGCGCACCGATTCCTCGCCCATGCCGATGCCGTGGTCGGCCACGGAAATGGCGAGATGCCGGCCCTGCCGCTTCATTGCCAGCGTCACCACCGAGTGCTCGTTGGAGAATTTCACCGCGTTGGTGAGGAGGTTGATCAGGATCTGCCGGCAGGCGCGCTCGTCGGCGATCAGCATCGGCAGCGAGCGCGGAATGTCGGTCATCAGCCGCACCGATCGGTCGCGCGCCATGGCGTCGACCATCTTGAGGCACGGCTCGACCAGCGATTCGGGCGCGATCGGCTCGGTGGTCAGCTCGAACTTCCCCGCCTCCAGCCGGCTCATGTCGAGCAGCATCTTCACCACGTCGATCAGGTGGTGCCCGCTCTGCTGGATCAGCGTCGCGTATTCCTTGTGTTGCGGGCTCAGTTCGCCGACGACGCCCGAGGTCATCATCTCGGAAAAGCCGACGATGGCATTGAGCGGGGTGCGCAGCTCGTGCCCGATGGTGGCGAGGAAGCGCGACTTGGCGCTCGAGGCCTCCTCGGCGATCTTCCGCGCCCGCTGCAGCTCGTTCATGTAGTCGTGCCGCTCGGTCACGTCGCGCAGCAGCACCACGACCTCGTTGCGGGCGCCGGGCATGTCCTGGTCGACGACCGGGGAAAGCGAAGCCTCCACCCACACGAACCGCGGCGCGGCCGCCGAAGGGCCGGGCTCGTCCCGGCGCATGCGGATTTCGACCCGGCGGGTCTGGCCGCCCTGGTTGGCATCGGCGAAGGCGGTGAGATAGGTCGGCCGGTCCAGCACGTGGATGCGCTCGACGAGGCCACTGCCGCTGAGCTCGAAGCGCCGGCAGCCGAACAGCTTTTCGACCGAGCGCGAGGTGAACAGCACCGTGCCGTCGCTGGCAAAGCGCATGACCGCGTCCTGCACGTGCTCGATCAGGTGCCGATAGGCGTTGATCTGCGCCTTCTCGTAGACTTCGAACACCGTGTTCAGCCGGTGGGCCGAATGCGCGACGATCGCCGCGGTGATCGCGAAAACGAGCGCCCCCACCAGCACGTAGCCGAACGGGAACGGCTCGGGCCAGGCGAGGACGCCGAAGCTTGCGAGGACGCCGCAGCCGACGACGACCACGAGGATCGCCCAGCCGCGCTTCTTCACCGGCGTGCGGGTGAGGAGCGATGCGTGCACCGGACCAAGGACCGCAACGGCGAGACCGAAATCGGCGATGGCCGGGTCGGCGACGGTGAGCAGCAGGCCAGCCAGCAGCGTCGCATAGACCTGCCCCGCCGCGGCGCGCTCATACTGGCCGCGCTGGCAGAGCGCCATGGTCAGCACCCCCGCCGCGACGCCGACAGTGGCGAGGACGAATGGCAGCAGCATGACCTGGGTCAGCGCATAAAGCGCCGCCGGCATGCCGACGAGACTGAACACAAGGATCAGCCTGGCGTTGGTCGCGATGGCCTGCCGCCGCAGGGCTTCCGGACGGCCGCCGGCGCCGCGCACCGTCTCGGTGCGCCAGGCATCGTTCAACCATGACCAGAGGCTACGCATAACTCGATCCAACCGCCCCGCCGCCCTTCTTCTTGTTGCCCGGAGCTTCCACCTCAACGCCTAATGCCGGTTTAAGGGGAAGCCCGCCCGGACCCGTTGCGCACCCGATCCACAGCCTTGCGCCGGGGTTTCTGGGGTTAGCGTAAACAGTGTGTTGCGGTGGGGGCATCGCAACCAGCATCGCGGCCCATGGAGCCTCACCCCCGTGTCCCCTTCCCTAAGGACGGGGAGGAAACGAGTACCGGGGCGTTAGTATTTTGGTCTCCCGCCCCTTCTCAGGGCGAGGGGACAGGGGGGCCACAGCCACCGGCGGCACAGTTGCCCCACTTCCATCCAATTTTATCGAAATCTCGAAATCGGGCTTAAGCCGCCAGGCCTAGTGTGCCCTCAACAAGGCAGCAAACTGCCATTCTCAAGAACGAGGCGTCGATGTTCCTGCTGAGGTCCGCATTCTGGCTGACGGTGATGTTTCTCATCATCGCGCCGAAGGACTTCGACCTCGGCAAGACCGCGGGCGAGGCCTCCCGGCTGGCCCTCGAGGCCGGCCGCCAGGCCGTCGTCACGGAAGTCCTCGCCAGCGACTGCGACAGTCTCCAATGCTCCGGCGGCAAGGCGGCGCTCACCGTCCTTTCCGGCAACAAGCTCCCGTCCGTCGACATGCCCATGCAACTCAACTCGAGCATGCCGGTCCCGCTCCCCCGACCGAGACCGGATCGGATGGGTTAAGTCAGGGGTCGCGTCACTTCCCCGACGCTACTTCAACCGTGATCCCTGGCCCGAGCCGCAGTGCGCTGCCCCGCACTGCGGCTCACACTTTTGCGGGGCTCCGGGATAACCCAAAACGCGATGTCATCCCTGCGAAAGCAGGGACCCAGCTCACCCCCCCGCGCCAGCGGAGACGTGGATCCCCGCTTTCGCAGGGATGACATCGAGGCAGGTGGCGGACTTCGTTCCCCACACACCGCTTCAATCCGCGGCTCCGATCGCCTATCTATCCCTCATGACCCATCCGCAGGCCTTCGCCGATATCGCCGACAATCTCTCCTATCTCGACGATTGGGAGGACCGGTACCGCTACATCATCGAACTCGGCCAGGCCCTCCCGCCGCTCGCCGAGGCCGAGAAGAAAGCCGAGAACAAGGTCCATGGCTGCGTCTCGCAGGTCTGGCTGGTCTCCAACCACAACGGCGCAAACCTCGCCTATCGCGGCGAATCGGACGCCATGATCGTGCGCGGCCTCGTCGCCGTCCTGATCGCCCTCTACTCCGGACGCCCCGCCCGCGAAATCGCCGAAACCGACGCCATCGCCATCTTCGACGAGCTGGGCCTGCGCGAACACCTCACCACCCAGCGCTCCAACGGGCTGGTCGCCATGGTCAACCGCATGCGCGGAGAGGCGAAAGCGCTGGCGGCGGCTTAACGCGCCGGGCGGCGTCGGGGCGCGCCTAGATCACCGAGGCATACTCCCTGAGTTCGGCGACAAAGATCGGCAGTCCTTGCCGCTCGAGGATATCGAGATACTCGGTTGCCGAGCTTGGCGGAGACTTGAGGCGACCCCGACAGGCAAGCGCGGCAGCCAGCACCTTGGCGTTGTTGAGACCAAACTGATGAAAGAGGAACTCATCCGGGTGCGTCGCCTCGATGCCGAACCGCGCGAGCGTATCCTTGGGAAAATCCCTCAGGTTGAAGCTAATTATGGCATCACAGCCGCCGGCAATGGCTGCTGCCAGGACGTGCCGGTCATCAGGGTCCGGTAGCTGTAGTCCTGAAATCAGATCCTCATAGCCCTCGACGAGAGAATCGGGCACGGCGCGGTTCATCATCATCTCGCGCGTGCGCGCCAGCCGTCCGCGGCGAGGTCGTATCGGTTCCTGAGTAGGTTGCGAATCCACTCATCATGGATTCGGTCTGTCCATTTTCCGCGGAAGAGTCCCCCGCCCGCGAGTTCCATGAGGATATCCCGCAGTGGTGCCGGATAGAGGCAACAGGCATCGATCAGAACCGTGTAGCTGGACCTGTTAATAGCCCATCCCCAGTTCCTGCGCCTCTGCCGCCAACTCCTCCATCACACGCTGTCGCTCTTCGTCGCTGGCTTTGCGATAGGCTTCCAGATCGCTGAACTTCACGCGCCTGTGGCTTCCAACCATGTGAAAACGCACCTTTCCCTCCCCCAGAAGCCTGATGAGGTGAGGACGCGACACATTCAGGTACTCGGCAGCCTCCTGGGTCGTGAGCTCGGCGTTTACGGGGATGATGGTGACTGCGTTGCCTTGCGCCATCTCTGTGAGAAGGTGGTAAAGCAGCGTGCTGACCGCTTTTGGCAAGCGCAGCGTTTCTCCACCCTCTATCTGCACGCGCAGTTCCAGGTCATCGCGTCTGGCGCGAGACAACTGACGGCTGGCATCCGCAGCCAGGGCGCTATCATCTGCCGATGGCAAGACTGGTCTCTGGAGCAGCTGAGTCATTTTGATCTCCTGATACGCAGGATATAGCAGGCGCTGCATTAAACGCAATATCCGAAATATCCGAAACAGACGAACGTAGCGCTGCCCGTCGTGGTTCCGCGGCTGCGCGACTCCTCACCCAAACATCGCGACCCGCCCCCCTCCATCCACGCCCGCCGGCGCCTGGTCTCCGCGCCCGTCGCCACCTCGCCCAGCCCATAGACCTCCGCCAGCCGATCGAGCCCGATGCGCAGCACCAGCTTGGCGCTGCGCCGCGGCCAGCCGCGCTCGGTCTCGATGTGCTGCAGCCCCTTGCCGAAGCCGCAGACGTCGAGCACCACCTCGGCGCAATCGCGCGGCAGCTGGCGGTGGAGGTCCGCCAAGGCCTTCCGCGCATCGGCCGCCATGTCGCCGATGTCGCCCGCGCGTCCCGCTCCCTTGCCGGCGGTATGGGCGGCCGAGTAGCTCATGGTCAGCCGCGGCTGCAGTTGCGCGCGCTCAACCAGCCGGCGCACGCGCTCGCCCGCCTCCACCTGATGCGGCCTGAGGAATGCCTCGCCCTCCCCCGCCGCAGCCGCCAGCCGCGCCAGCGGGCTCTCGGCGAGGTTCACCATGGCGCCATCGGCCTGCCGCGCCTCAAGTCGGTGCTGCGCGGCAAAGGCATCCTCGTCCAGCATCTGCCGCTTCAGCCATTGCGCGGTCCCGGCATTGGCCCCGCAGCCACCGCCATCGGCATCGAGCACGCCGAGCGACGCCAGTTCCCGCACCTCGTGCACCGACAGCGACACGCTCCGCCCATCCGCCCCGGCAACCGAGAACAGCTCGGCATCGCGAACCGCCCGGCCCTCACCCAGCAGCGCCCGGACGAAGCGTAGCGCCGCCTTGCTAGGCCGTTGCATCGGCCGTCTCCCGCTCCGCCTCGGTCGCATCTGCCAGCGCGGCCTCGAGCCGCGCAACAATCTCCTCGAACTCCGGCGCCTCCCGCAATTCCTCGATCACCGCGCAGGCATGCGAAACCGTGGTGCGGTCGCGCCCGAAGAAGCGGCCGACATCGGCATAAAGGCGCCCGAAGGCCACATGCATCAGGTACATCGCCAACTGCCGCGCCAGCGCCACGTCGGCCGTGCAGCGCTCGGGGTAGAACAGCGCCTCGATCGGAATTCCGCGCTCCCCGGCCACCAGTTCAGCCAGTCGCCAGCCGCGAGGATCGGCGCATCGCGGATCGAACCGCAGCACCCGTCCACGCGTCCGCAGTCTCGGTGCGGGGGCTTCGCCCGCCTGCGCCAGTATGCTCCGCATTGCCGCCTCCACCTGTATAGGACGATATTCCTATAGCCGGCAAGGACAGGCGCGGGGATAAGTCGGATTGCGGGGACCGGAATGCAGCGCGGCCGCCCCTTTCGGAGCGGCCGCGAAAAAAACCAGCGATCGAAACGTCGATCAGGCAGCCTTGCGGCCGAGCCCGTTGTCCTTGGCGAGACGCGAGCGGGTCGCCGAGTAGTTCGGGGCGACCATCGGGTAGTCTGCCGGCAAGCCCCACTTCTCGCGGTATTCTTCGGGCGAGAGATTGTAGTGGGTCCGGAGGTGCCGCTTCAGCGACTTGAACTTCTTGCCGTCCTCGAGGCAGATGATGAAGTCGGGGGCGACCGACTTGCGAACCGGGACGGCCGGCTTCAGTTCCTCGGCCGGTTCGGCCGCGACTGGAGACTGCAGATTCCTGAGCGCGGAGTGCACGTCCGCAATCAGCTTGGGCAGGTCGGTGACGCTGAGTGCATTGTGGCTAACATAAGCGGAGACGATGTCGGCGCTGAGATCGATGAGATCGTTGTCAGCCGCGGCGTTGCCGCTGATGAGATCGTTCATTTCGGGTCCTTTTCTGCGGTATGACAGGGCGAAGAGGTGGCATCCTCGCCCTTAACTGGTTCTCTAGAGCCGCTGCACTGCGAATGCAATAGCAACTGTCGTCTATGTGTATAACCCGTGATGTGGGGCAATAATATGTAATTGGTACAGCGCGTCACTGCAAATCGTCCACAGTCGTCGCGGGCGCCGGCGCCTCGCCGCTGCGATATGCCGCACGTGCCAGCAGATGGGCGGCAACAGGTGTCGACAACAGCAAGAACACAATGCCCAGAAGCGATCTGAGGACCACCGCGCCGTCGAACGATGCCACCGCCAGGGCGAGGAATATCAGTCCGGCGCCGATCGCGCCCGCCTTTGTAGCTGCGTGGAGCCGAGTATAGAGGTCCGGCAGCCGCATAACCCCGACCGCGGCGATCAGGCTGAACAGCGCGCCGGCGAGAATCAGCAACGCGGCGATGTATTGCGCGAACTCGACAATCACCGTTCGTCCTCCAGCCTGGGGCGTTCCGCCGCCTTCACCATCAGGTAGCGGGCCAGCGCCACGGTCGAGAGGAACCCGACCAGCGCCAGGGCGATGGCGATATCGATGTAGAGCGAAAAGCCGGTGAGCACCGCGATCGCGGCAATGAACCCGGCCGCCAGCACCGTGATCAGGTCGAGCGCGAGGATACGGTCGCCCAGGTTGGGGCCGCGAATCAGGCGAATCACCGTGAGCAACAGCGCAACCAGCAGCAGCCCGAGCGCGATCTGGCTCGCCACCTGCAACGCTACCGCCCCGCTCATCGGAACACCCCCATTACCCTGCTTTCGAACCCAGTGGCGATCTCCCGGATGAACGCGTCGCGGTCAGTGACATGGATGGCGTGGATATAGAGGAACCGCCGGTCTTCCGAGACGTCGACGCTCAGTGTTCCCGGCGTCAGCGTTATTAGATTGGCGAGCAGCGTTATCTCGGCGTCACCTGTAACGGTCAGTGGGAACGCAATGATCGCTGGACGGATATGCGCCTTGAGATCGGGCCGGATCACCAGCCGGGCGACGCGCAGCGCACTCAGCAGCAGTTCCCTCAGGAACAGCAGCGCCAGCGAAACGATTCGCCACGCTCGCGGCAAGGCATGCGGCCGCGACACGTAGCGGCGCACCACGAACAGCCCGGCGGCGCCGACCACGGCGCCCAGCAGCAGGTTGGGGAGCGTGAAGCCGCCGGTCGCCGCCGCCCAGCCCACGGCCAGCACGATGGTCAGCAGCGCAAGGTTCATGGCGCGCCTCCCATGAGGCCCGTCGCCGCAACATAATCCGCCGGTCGCAGCAGTCCCGCCGCCGCGTCCTTGCCGAAACCGAGCAGCGGCTCCGGCCAGAGGCCGAGCAGCAGCACCACCAGTGTCAGCACCCCCGCCGGGCCGAGCCCGAGCCACTCGGCCCGCCGTCCAAGCGGCTTCAGCTCCGGGTTGGGGGCCTCGGTCGCCGCTCCCTCGTGCCCGGCGCGCCAGAAGATGTGGGCCCAGAGCCGGCTGACGGCGATCAGCGTCAGCAACGCGTTGGCCAGCACCGCGACCCACAGCGCCAGTGCCCAGCCGTCGCGGCCAAAGCCCCAGTCAGCGACGCCGCCCTGGATCAGCAGCAGTTTCGGCCAGAAGCCGAGGAATGGCGGCACCCCCGCCACCGCCAGCATCAGCACGAAGAACAGCAGCGAGGGCCCCGACACTGCCGCATAGAGCCCGCCCATCCGCCGCGTATCGGTCTCGCCGGTCATCGCCTCGATCAGCCCCGCCAGGAGGTAAAGTCCCGTCATCGTCAGCATGGCGTGCAGCACATAGGTCGCCGAGCCCGCCAGCCCCGCGGTATTCCCCAGCGCCGCGCCGGCAACGGTCGCGCCGATGCCGCCGATGACGAGGAAGCCGAGCGCGCGCCGCAAATTCGTTTCCGCGATCGCCCCGAGCGGCCCGAGGATAAGCGTTCCCACCGCGACGATCGCCAGCACCGGCGCCAGCACCTCGCGGCTCGCCGGCAGCAGCATCACCAGCACCCGCAGCAGCGCATAGACGCCGACCTTGGTCAGCAGCCCGGCCAGCAACGCCGAAATCGCCGCCGGCGGCGCGTGATAGCTCGCCGGGAGCCATGCATTCACCGGAAACGCCGCCGCCTTGATGCCGAAAGCGAGCAGCAGCAGCGCCGCGATCGACGTCATCACCGCGGGGTTCGCCATCGTCGCACGGCCGACGATGTCGGCC